>JABMNT010000130.1 GCA_013203595.1 Rhodospirillales bacterium | reverse complement strand
TCGGCGTTGACGATTTCGCCGTCAAAGCGGAGAGCCATTTCCAGGGCCAAAGCCGATTTTCCGCTTGCGGTTGGACCGGCGATGATTACAACGGGGGGCAATTCAGCCACTGTGACAGACACCTTCCACTTCAAACCTTTACGCAAAATCTTTATATGTTTTACAGGATAATTTACCATGGACAACGTTTTGACACTGGTCAGCGCCGATCCGTCCCGACCGGCCGAGGACTACGTCGCTCAAATCTGCAGCCAGTTGGCCCGGGCGGGTGCCGAAATTGGCCGCCAATCCTGGCTGGCTGAAGACAAAGCCTGCGATATCTTTTTCACAAACCTGTCCCTTGATGCGGCCGCCACGCTGGTCCGCCAGGCGCTGGCCACGGCGCCGGTTGATGCCCTGACACAGGCGACCGCCAATCGCCGCAAGAAACTTCTGGTCGCCGATATGGATTCAACCATCGTCGCCGGCGAAACCCTGGATGATCTGGCGGAACTGGCGGGCATCGGCGCCAAGATCGCAGCCATTACGGCACGCGCCATGAACGGCGAGATCCCGTTCCGGGATGCCTTGCGTGAACGGGTCGCCATGTTGCGGGGCGTGGACGCCGGCTATCTGGAAGAAACCGCACAAGCCCTGCGTCTCAACCCGGGAGCCGAGATCCTGATCGGAACCCTGTCGGCAGCCGGAGTCCACACTGCGCTGGTTTCCGGCGGCTTTGATTTCTTCACCGCACGGGTAGCCAGGCAGCTTGGCTTTGAAGTCAACAAAGGCAACCGGATCGAGATCGTCAACAACCGGTTCACCGGCGAAATCCTTGCCCCGGTCATCACCAAGGACGTGAAACGGCAAACCCTCGTGGCGCTGGCTGCCGAGCACCGGATCGCGATGATTGAAACCCTCGCCGTCGGTGATGGCGCCAATGATCTGCCGATGCTGCAGGCGGCCGGTCTTGGTGTCGCCTATTACGCAAAACCGGTTGTTGTCGCCGCCGCACGGGCACAGGTTGCGCATACGGATTTAACGACCCTGCTCTATTATCAGGGCTATGGGCAAAGCGCCTTTGTCAGCCCGCCCGGATCAGTCGAGAACCAGTGACAGCAACCCGTCGGCCAGCTTCGGCTCGAACCAGGTCGATTTCGGCGGCATCACTTCGTTGGCATCGGCGACTGCCATCAGGTCAGCCAGGGACGTGGCAAACAAGGAAAAGGCGACCGCCATTTCACCGCTGTCGACCCGCCGCTCCAGTTCCGCCAGGCCGCGAATACCGCCGATAAAATCAATCCGTTTGTCCAGCCGCGGATCACCAATGGCCAGAACCGGGCCAAGCAGGCGGGCCGATAACAAACTGATATCGAGCGCCGCGACCGGATCATCTGGCGGGGCCGGCTGATTGAGCGTCAGCCGGTACCAGCGCCCGTCCAGATACATGCCAAAGCGGCCCGGCTGATCGGGCTTACAGGCCCGGGCTGAGGGCTCCACATCAAAGGCACCGGCAATGGCAGCCAGGAAACCGGCCACATCATGGCCGTTCAAATCGCGGACGGCACGGTTGTAATCGAGAATCTGCACTTCATCATCGGGAAAGGAAACGATCAGAAAATAATCATGGGGCTGGCGCGATCCCTTATCACCACTGGCCAGCGCCCGCGCCCTGGCAACCCGCGATGCGGATGCCGAGCGGTGATGGCCATCGGCAATATAAATGGCATTCATGGCATCAAAGGCCGCGTTAATGGCGGCAATATCCGCGTCATCATCAATCATCCAGACAGTATGGATAACGCCACTTTCAGCCGTCACCTGGCTGACCGGCTCGCCGGCGACCACCTTCGCCAGAATTTGCGCCAGGGTGCTGTCGGCCCGGTGGGTAACCATCACCGGCCCGGTCTGGGCATTCAGGGCTTCGATCTGGCGCACCCGATCGTCTTCCTTGTCAGGGCGGGTGAACTCATGGCGGCGGATCCGGTTGGCCTCATAGGCGGCAATCGACCCGGCACCGGCAATGCCGGTCTGGCTATGGGTACCCATGCGGACCCGATAAGCGTAGTAGCAGGGCTTCGGATCGCGGACCAGGATTCCCTGACGGATCATGGCAGTCAGGTTTTCCGCGGCCTTTGCATAAACCGCCGGGTCATAGGGGCTGGTGGATTCCGGCAAGTCAATTTCGGCCCGCGATACATGTAAAAAACTCCAGGGCTTGCCGGCGGCCAGCTGCCGCGCTTCGGCTCCGTTCATCACATCATAGGGCGGAGCCGCCACATCGGCGGCCCTGCCCGGTGCCGGACGCAAGGCGGCAAAGGGCCGGACCAGGCCTGCGTTGTCATTTGTGCGCATTGATTTGACCGCCCTTCCGCATCCATGGATTACCAACCCGAAAGCCAAGGCTAGTCCCAACGGATTTTTTCGTCAAATGGCAAACCCATAAAAAAAGCGGCGCTCCGGTTCAGAGCGCCGCTGGTATGCGTCGTCAAAAGGCTTGGCTTACGATTTCTCGATCCGGATCGCCACAAACCGCAGACCGGTCTGGCCTTCCAGCAGCAGCAATACGGATTTGCGCCCCTGTTTTTTGGCTTCCGCAACTTTTTGCGAAATCTGCTTCGGGTTGGTCACCTCTTCCTGGCCAATTTCAACGATCAGATCACCGACGCGAATTCCTTTTTCCGCGGCCGGACCATCTTCATCAACCTTGGTGATGATGACGCCCTTCGATTTCTTTTCCAATTTGAACCGCTCGCGCAATCCATCGGTGGTGGCCGACAGAGTCAGGCCCAAATCTTCGACACGGCTTTCGCTTTTATTGTCGTCGTCACCTCTGGCCGGTCCTGTCGAAGCGATTTTCACTTCATCTTCCAGTTCGCCGACCTTGACGTCGAGCGTGATCATTTTTCCGCCCCGCCAGATTTCGACTTTGACCGCTTTGTCGACTTCCGTATCGGCGACGATTTTCGGCAGCATTCGCATTTCTTCGACCTGCTTGCCGTTAAAAATCAAAATCACGTCTCCGGCTTTAATTTCCGATTTGGCGGCAGGTCCGTCTTCAATAACACTGGCCACCAGTGCCCCTTCCGCCGTTTTCAGGCCCAGGGATTCGACAATTTCATCTGTCACCTGCTGGATATGAACGCCCAGCCAGCCACGCTTGACCTGGCCACTTTTACGCAACTGATTGATAACCGGCTCAACGGTCGCCGACGGAATGGCAAAACCGATGCCAACGCTGCCGCCGGAAGGCGAATAAATGGCCGTATTCACACCAATGACTTCGCCGTCCAGATTGAACATGGGGCCACCCGAGTTTCCCCGGTTGATGGATGCGTCGGTTTGTAAAAAGTCATCATAGGGTCCGGAATTGATGTCACGGCCGCGGGCGGAAATAATCCCGGCGGTGACCGTGCCACCCAGACCGAAGGGATTGCCGATGGCAACGACCCAGTCGCCGACGCGCGATTTGTCGGAATTCCCGAATTTAACGGCTGGCAGCGGCTCATCCGACTCGACCTTGAGAACAGCCAGATCGGTTTTCGAATCACGGCCAACCAGCTTCGCCTTCAGGCGTTTGTCATCGGACAGAATAACCGTGATTTCATCCGCATCCTGGATCACGTGATTATTGGTAACCACATATCCATCCTCACTGATGATAAATCCGGAGCCCAGCGATGTCGCTTTGCGTGAGCGTTGCTGCTGTCCGTTGCGGTCAAAGAAATCCTTGAAGAAATCCTCGAATGGCGAGCCGGGCGGCAATTGCGGCATTTCCGGCCCCTTGCCCTGCTCAACCGTTTGCGTGGTCGAGATGTTAACAACCGACGGCAGCAGGCGTTCCGCCAGGTCGGCAAAACTTTCCGGAGCCGACCGTGCATGGGCGGTTGCGGCAAAAATCATCAAGGCGATAAACGTGAAAACGGCAGTTGCCAGGGTCGTAGCGCCGGCAATCTGCCTGTTGGGGAGGGGATAGGTTCTCATGTCTCTAATAGGTCCCATTCAAAATCAGATTGAGCTACTGGTTCTCGATCTGCAAATTGTTAATCCGAACATCAGGCAGCGGCAAAAAGCCGCCCCCGTCTTTGAACACCATATATAAGGGCAATTATGGCCGAACCGTGGCCGCACTTAGGTTCTTTCATGACATTTCACCCTCTAATCATCCAAATCAGGCCGACACCCACCGCCGCCGCCGTCAGGCCCGCCATGCGCAATTGCGCAGATGGCATCTCAAAGACCGATGCCATCATGCGCTTCATGCCATCGGGGAACAGGGCATACATTATTCCCTCGATGGCAATTGCGAGTGCCAGAGCCGTCGCCAGATCACTCATTTTTTCCGAACCAATACAGAGCCTACTGGCCCTGGACCGGTGTTGGAATCGAGTTAAAGAACTGGAACAGTTCCGAATCCGGGCTCAAAACAATCGAAGTCCCGGGCTTTACCGAATTTCCAAAAGCTTCCATGGAACGGTAAAAATCAAAAAATTCGGCGTCCTGGCCATAGGCATCGTTCAATATAGTCGTCCTCAGCCCGTCCCCTTCACCACGTAAAATTTCAGAGGTTTTTTTGGCCTCGGAAATAATGATCGTGCGTTGCTTATCAGCGCGGGCCTGAATTTCAGCCTTCTGCTTCTCGCCATTGGCCCGCAACTCGGCAGCGTGGGCAACACGGTCTGACTTCATCCGGTTAAACACGGCAGCCGCCGTGGTCTCCGGCAAATCGGTCCGGCCAATGCGCACATCAATCACTTCAGTGCCGAATTCGTCAGCCTGCGACTTCATCTGGTCGGTGATCGCTTTCATGACCTCTTCGCGTTTCGACGACAGCATGTCACCGAGCTGGATACGGCCGATTTCCGAACGCACGGCTGCATTCAAACGGCTACCGAACAATTGCCGGAAGTTGGCATCGGTCAGCGCTTTTTTACGAAACTCCAGTGGGTCGACAATTTTATAGCGGGCAAAGGCATCGACGTTGACTCGTTTTTGGTCAGCCAGAATGACTTCCTGCTGGGGCGGGTCCAGATCAAGGATACGCCGGTCATACAGTTCAACGTTCTGAATGAACGGTGTTTTGAAATGCATGCCCGGGTCCCGAACAACGCGAACCGGATTACCCAACTGGAGGATAAGTGCCTGCGCCGCCTGATGGACGATGAACAGCGAATTGTAGGCGACGACTGACGCAACGACGAGCAGTACGCCCAATATGGCTAGTGACTTTTTCATTGGGCTGCTCCTGTGCTTCGTTTCTTGATTTCAGGTAATGGCAGATACGGCACAACGCCACTGCCGCCGCCCTGATCGATAATCACCATATCCGCACTGTTCAGCACTTCCTGCATGCGTTCCAGATATATCCGGCGTTTGGTAACCAGTTTATTGCCTTTGTAGGCGTTATAAACCGACAGGAACCGCTGCGCTTCACCCTCGGCTTCGTTGATCACCTGCTGGCGATAGGCACCCGCATCTTCGATCATCTTTTGCCCCAGTCCCTGCGCTCTTGGCACAATATTGTTGGTATAGGCGCGGGCTTCGTTGACGATCCGCTCCTGATCCTGTTTGGCCCGCTGGACATCGTTAAATGCATCAATAACGTCCTGTGGTGGATCAACCTTCTGCAACTGGATTTTGGCAATGAAAACGCCAGCACCGTAACCGTCGAGAATATTCTGGAGCAAAATCAGTGCATCATCCTGAACTTTCTGACGACTGGTTGTCAGTGCCTCCTCGAGCGGTGTCTGCCCGATGATTTCGCGCATGGCACTTTCCGAGGCGATTTTAATCGTCACTTCCGGATTGCGGATATTGAACAGAAAATCAGCCGCATTCTTGATCCGCCACTGCACCACAAAATCAATATCAATGATGTTCTGGTCGCCGGTCAGCATCAAACTTTCCTGCGACACATCGCGCGCACCCACACTGCCACCGCGGCTACCTTCACCGCGAAAGCCGATATTTATGGTGTTGGTATTTTCAACGTTGACTTTAATCACGTCACCGATCGGTGTCGGCGGCCAGAAATGGATGCCGGGCCCCGTGCGGTATTTGTATTCACCAAACAGAAGCTCAACACCCTGCTCACCCGGGTTAACCCGGTAAACGCCACTAAACGCCCAGAAGACAACGGCAATGACCAGAACCAGAGCCAGTCCACGGCCGCCACCGGCACCACCGGGGATCAAACTTCTGAACTTGGCCTGACTTTTACGGATCATCTCTTCGATGTCCGGTGGTTGTGGCCCGCGTGGTCCACCGCCGGTTGGTCCCTGACCGCCGCCGCCCCATGGGCCGCCACCCTGATTTTTCCAAGGCATATAAATATGTTCCTTTTAACTTAAGTGTTTAAAATCGACTAAAACTTGTAAATGTCTAATCCCTGCTTACTTCCTACTGGCCTTCGCAGCCGAGTTCCGTTAGGAAGTCGACTGTCTTATAGGTCGGCATCGCCTGGGCTGCAACGCCCGGACGAACGAATAGTAACCCAAATATCGGTACATTGAACGGAGTTTGCAAGGATGGCAGAGGTTAGCGTCACAAAGATTGAGGAAACTCTCCAAAAAGTGATGGATCCCGTAAGCGGCAAAAACATCATAAGTGCGGGAATGGTAACCGGACTGCAAACCCGCGACGGCCATGTGGCTTTTGCCATTGAAGTCGACCCGGCAAAGGGTTCTCAAATGGAGCCCCTGCGCAAACAGGCGGAAGATGCGGTATTTGCCATGGATGGCGTATTGACCGCGACAGTCGTCCTGACTGCGGAAAAAAAGGCCGCAGCGGGCGGCCATTCGCACGCCCATGACCATGACCATGGACCGGCCACAACACAAAAGACCCAACCGGGTCATCCGGCGGGCCGCCCCGCCGGGGGAACACCGGCGCCCGCCCTGCTGCCCGGCGTCAAATCAATCATTGCCGTCGCCTCGGGCAAGGGTGGTGTTGGCAAATCTACCACATCGGTCAATCTGGCCCTTGGTCTGGCCGCCGGTGGCCATAAAGTGGGCCTGCTGGATGC
>JABMNT010000129.1 GCA_013203595.1 Rhodospirillales bacterium | reverse complement strand
GAAAAAGCAGGCAGACAAAAAAAGTCAAAAGAATCTGACAAAGATAGCTTTCAAGATTATCGATGATTTTAATAAACAATTTAGTACGCATAAAGTACCCCTAAAGACTCAAGCCTGCCCGAAGAATTCGGGCAGGTAACTTCATTTATCGGCCGAGTGCCTTAACAACTTTATCAACCTCACCTTTTCCGCCGACATCTTTGTAAAATATTGGCCACACTTTATCCATGGCAATTTTAGACCATTCCCCTTCATCTTCAATATCCATTGCCGTGACCCCTTTTTTCACCATACTCTCCTTGGCTTTGCTGGATTCGGTGACACTGAAGAGTAAATTCGCCTGTTGTGCCTCAATTCCCGCCCGGGTGAACATCGCTTTATCCGCATCAGAGAGTTTGCTAAAAAATTTCTCACCGAAGATAAGCGGTTGCAGAGAAAAAAGATAATGTACTTCAGAGGTGTACTGCTGAACTTCATAGAACTTCATCGCGAAATTTGTAATATGGGGATTATCCTGTCCATCAACCACCCTTTGTTGCAAGGCGGTAAAAGTCTCGGGCCAGGCCATGGGAATTGGTTCAGCACCAAGGGCTTTCCACGTTGCAATCATGATTGCATTTTTAGGAACTCTAATTTTGAGCCCTCTCAGGTCAGCAAGCTTGGTTACCGGCTTTTTTGAATTTGTTAAAACACGAAAATTTGAATATGACCATCCCAAAACGCGAACACCCGCTTCCTTGATCAGAATATTTCTCCACTTTGCTCCCAAGTCGCCAGTTGTGACGGCTACAGCATCGTCAAAACTCTGGATCAGGTAGGGCAGTGTCAATATGCCAACCGATTTGGCAAAAGGGGTAATGTTATTTACCGCAACAACTGCACCATCAATAGATCCCCGGCGGGAATCTTTAACCATTTTTTGCTCATCACCCAGCTGCCCGGCAGGGAAAATATCGACCTTATACTTACCCCCACTGGTGGCTTCGACAATCTTCTTAAAACGAAGCGCTAAAACCCCCTGATCAGAATCGATTGGATCACCCAATCCGATTTTTAAAGTCTTTGCATTAGCCACTGAAAATACGGGCATGGTGAAGACAACAACCAGGCTAAAAATTAACCCGAACAAAGCAATGCGTTTCATGTTTTTCTCCAAATAAATTTTTTAAGAACACATTAAAAAAAAAGGAACATTCAAATCCCTGACTGTCACACTCGCAAATTTTTTACCACTCCTTTGCTTCTGTTTAAGTCAGAGATTCAGGACTGTTCGCTGCACTTTTTCAAACGAAAATGGACGTTACAGCAGCGAATCCACATCAACCAAATCCATCTCAAAAGCGCTCGCGACCCCATCATAGCAGACATGACCGTTGATGACGTTAGCACCCAGTTTGATTTCATTGTTTGTCCGCATCGCCTCTTGCCAGCCCTTGTTGGCGATTTCAACTGCATAAGGCAGTGTAGCGTTGGTCAAGGCCAGAGTGGAGGTTTTGGCAACCCCGCCCGGCATGTTGGCGACACAATAATGAACAATGCCGTCGACCACATAGGTGGGCTCCGCATGGGTGGTGGCCTTCGAGGTCTCGAAACAGCCGCCCTGGTCAATGGCCACATCAACCAGCACGGATCCCGGCTTCATGCGCCCGACCAGTTCACGGCTGATCAGCTTTGGCGCGGCCGTGCCCGGCACCAGAACCGCGCCGATCACCAGATCAGCGGCCAGAACCTCCTGTTCGACGGCCAGTGCAGTCGAGTATTCGGTTTTGATGGCCTGTCCAAAACGCCGCACCAGCGAGCGCATGGTATCCACATTGCGGTCAAGAATGGTGACATCGGCACCCATGCCGACGGCCATATAGGCGGCGTTTTCGCCAACCACGCCGCCGCCCAGGATAACCACTTTCGCCGGCAGCACACCGGGGACACCGGCCAGCAGGACACCGGAGCCGCCCTGCGCCTTTTCCAGACAATGGGCGCCGGCCTGGATCGACATGCGACCGGCAACCTGTGACATGGGGGCCAGCAGCGGCAGCCCGCCGTTGACGTCGGTCACCGTTTCATAGGCGATACAGACCGCACCGCTGTCGACCAGGTCCTTGGTTTGTTCAGGGTCCGGGGCCAGATGCAGATAGGTGAAAAGGATCTGACCCTCGCGCAGCATTTTGCGTTCACCGGCCTGGGGTTCCTTGACCTTGATCACCATCTCGGCGCGGGCGAAGATTTCGGCGGCCGAGCCGACGATTTCGGCACCGGCTGCCACATAGTCGTCGTCGGTTGCACTGACACCGATACCGGCATTTGTCTCAACCAGAACGGTATGGCCGTGGTGGATACATTCACGCACACTGCTGGGGACCATGCCAACGCGGTATTCGTGGTTTTTAATCTCTTTGGGAACGCCAATCAGCATTTTGGATACTCCTCAATTGATATGATGTGTCTAAAACGCCTGTGTGTTTTCGAAACCTGTCAGAATCCGAAACTCAATCTGACCCTGAAAATAATCGCCCGCATGCATGATAATGATTAATCCGGGCAAGGGACAGGTGGTAGGTCCAGATTGGTCGATTACCCCGGTCCAGAAGGCCTGGGCGCGGCCAAAGTCTGGCCTTTGCGGGCGCATTGGTCGGCGATCAGTTCCGACAGGCGTTTGATACCGGGCGCGATCCGCTCGAGGGCCACCGATGAAAACCCCAGTCTGAAAAAGTTTTTCGGGCCATTGGGGTCGGCAAAGTGGATCGAGCCGGGCTCGATGACGATGCCATTGGCCAGCGCCTCGTTGGCCAGCAGGTCGCCGTCCAGTTGCGCCGGGCCTTCGACCCAGAATGTGGAGCCGCCGTAGATGGGAACTGTTGTTGCGTCCGGCAGGTAGCGGTCGAGCGCCTCGGCCATGGTTTTCCAGCGGGCCTGATAGGCGCGGTGCAGGCGGTGGATCAGGGTGTCGTGATGGCCCAGCGAGAGAAAGTAGGCGAGGGTGCGCTGATTGTTGTTGGGCGTGTGGCGAAGCACACAAAGCCTGAGGGCGCGCAGTTCATGGATCAGTTCGGCTGAAGCGACGATATAGCCCAGGCGCAGGCCCGGAAACAGGGTCTTTGATAAGCTGCCGATGTAGATGACGCGTCCCTGCCGGTCGAGGGACTTCAACGCCGGCGTCGGTGCGCCGGCATAATTGGTTTCCGCTTCATAATCATCTTCAATGATCACGAAATCTTGGTGATTGGCCCGCTCCAGCAGGGCTTTGCGCCGGGCCAGAGGCATGGTCCGTGTGGTCGGGCACTGGTGGCTGGGGGTCACATAGACATAGTCACAGCCATCGAGCCGGCCATCGACGGGCAATCCACCGTCGTCGACGGTGATCGGCTGTATACGCTCGGTTTTCAGGCCGAAAACATTGCGGGCATCCGGATACCCCGGATCTTCAATGGCAACGGTTGTCTCCGGGCGAACCAGCAGGCTGCTCAGTAGATAGAGGGCATTCTGGGCACCCATGGTGATCAGAACTTCATTCTCCGCCGCCATGATTCCGCGCCGGGGTAGCAGGCGGGCGCGAATTTGTTCAAGCAACTGCGGATCGTCGCTGCCGCTGGTATCGCTGGTCCAGGCATCCATGCCGCGCTTGCCCATGGCCTGACGCGAACATTCACGCCAGGCGGCGATCGGAAACAGCTCCGGGTCGACCTGGTTGGAAATGAAGGGGTACTTGTAGGATTGCCAGTCCAGGGGCTTTTTATGGTTGCGGTTTTCGCTGGGGTTCAGTTTGAACCGGCGCGACCAGTTGATGCCGTCGGCAAGCGATGTGTGGCGCTGCTCCAGATGTTCGGCCCGGCCTTCCAGGATCTCCGGATCCACGTAAAAGCCGGAGCGTTCACGCGAGATCAGATAGCCGTCATCGACCAGCCCCTGATAGGCCAGAACAACGGTGTTACGGCTGACTCCTAAGGATTTTGACATCTTGCGGCTGGACGGCAGCGGGGTGTTTGATGGCAGTTGCCCGTCGAGTATGGCCGATACCAGCATTTCGCGGATTTGCGACTGAATGCTGACGTTTTCAACACGTTGCAACTGAAACAGGGAGTCCCGCACTTAATCTGGCCTCGGTAATTGGCAAAACTGGCCCCAGCATGGGTCCAGAAACAGAATACGGGAATGGCGATGGTTGAACAAGCCGGACCACCATGCAGGGTATGATAATGTGCAGGATACCGTTTACGCAATTTAGAGGTTTTGATAGGTTGAAATCCGGTTGCTGCCGGATGCACCTGATACGGTGCTTTTTTTTGTGGTTTTTAAAAGACAATATGATCTGAACAGATAATACATAACTGACTGCATACGGGAATATATTATGGTTTTTGGTCGTTTGATTCTGCCCGGGATCACTTTTCTTGTTATTTTTCTGCTGCATGTGAACAGCGCTGCCCTGTTCGGCGGCTTTGCAAACACGGCTGCCGACGGGGTATCGGCGCTCCGTACCGGATTTGCCATCGCCTCCTGGATTTCGGGGGCTTTTCTGGTCAACCGGCTGATCAACAGTCTTTTCTGGGGGAGTCTGGTGGCGCGTTCCTCCGGCGCATCCATCCCCGGACTGGTTACCCAGTTATCCAGCATTATTGTCTATTTACTGGCCCTGACCGGTATTGTCGGTTGGGTCTTTGACAAGTCGGTCACCGGGCTGTTAACGACATCGGGTGCCCTGGGACTGCTCCTCGGGTTTGCCCTGCGCAGCCTGATCCTTGATCTGTTTTCGGGAATTTCCGTTAACCTGGAACGCTCCTTTGTTGTCGGCGAGTACATCTATGTTCAGGTCCGGGGGGCATCCGGCCTGTTTGGTCGCGTTGAGGAAATGACCTGGCGAACCACGCGCTTGCTGACACCCGATAATTCCATTCAGATCATTCCCAACAGCACCATGGGTACATCGGTTATTACCAACTATTCGCGGCCATCACCGGTTAGCGAATTTGAGCAGGTGATTACTCTGGACGTATCGATTCCGAGCGAACGGGCCCTGTCCATTCTGGATGCGGCGCTAAAAGAAGCGGTGCTGATCGGAGGCCCCCTCGAAAAACCGGAATCGAAGGTGCGGACATCGGCGATCAATGAAGACGGCATCACATACAAGTTGAAATATTTTATTGATCCGCGAAAAGGTGGTCCCGGCAAGGTGCGCCAGATTGTTCTGGAAACCATGATCGCCCATCTTGCGAGAGCGGGGATACAACCCGCAGGGCCAAAAAGAGAGCTGGTTTATGTCTCTTCGGACCCGGTCGCGAAGTCGCAAGACAACGTGTTGCTGGGGATATTGAAAGCCGGCCCGCTGTTTACTGAAATCGATGATAACATTCTGACTGAACTGATTCAGCGATCCCCGTTAAAATCTGTCGAGGCCGGTGAAGTTGTCTTGACGCAGGGCGACAAGACAAAAGGGATTTATATTGTCTGCGAGGGTATTTTCGAATACCGAAAGGCGGTGCCTGACAGCAAATCGATGGTTCCGGTCGGCTATGCGGCGTCGGGAGATTTCTTTGGCGAACCCGCGCGTATATGCAAATCGGCCCAGTCGGTCTCGGTGATTGCTTTAACCAGATCCCGGGTGTTGGAAATTCCCGACAAGGACCTCAGCCATTGCTCGAAACCCCTGTCAGTCCATCTCTCGGCACGTGTGCAACGGCAATCGGAGGCTTTGGCCGCTCATATTGAAGACCTGAAAAACGCCGGAAAAAATCAGGGCCGACGGCAAATGTTTGCCGAACTGGCATCACAAATAAGCAGTTTTTTTCAGACCGGTGTGGTCGGCCGTGTTGCCAATAGCTATCGCCAGATGACAGGCATGCCATCGCATGATGATTTGCTGAAGGCTGCTATGGCGGCCTGTGCGCTGGTTGCTGCCGCTGATGGCGAAGTGGATAAATCGGAACGCGACCATGTGAAATCAGGGCTTGAGTCGCTGGGTCTGTTTAAACATATGGATGGCGACGACGGAATGGCGCAGTTTGATGCCAACACGCAACAGCTATCAGACGGAGACCGGGAAACCGCAGACAAATTGCTTGATGTTGTATCTTTGATCAAATCGGACGAAAATGCAGCACGGCTGGTCTTGTCGATTTCGCGGGCACTGAGCTCAGCCGACGGGCTGATCGATGAGGAAGAAGAATTTTTGATTGGAAAAATAGCTGCTGCCCTGAACCTGGGAGATACCCACAAGGGGCATTGGGACATGAAACTGGAAGTTAACTGAATGTTGCGTTGTAACCCGAAAAGGACAGGAAGATGCTGATCAAACACCTATCTAGAATTGTTGTCGCTATATGTTTTGTTGCCGCCCTGGCTGTGGGGCGTACAGGTTATGCCCAGTCCGTTGATTTGACGCTTTTGCATGTCAACGACGTGTATCAGGTTTCACCCGACGATGGCGTGGGGGGGCTGGCCCAATTGATGACGCTTTTGAAAAAGGAACGGGCACGCTCAGCCCATACGCTGACGACCCTGGGCGGTGATTTACTGTCGCCGTCGGTGATGTCCGGCCTGTTGCAGGGCGCGCAGATGATAGATCTGTTCAATGCGCTCAAAACCGATATGGCGGTATTGGGGAATCACGAGTTTGATTTTGGCCCGGCGGTCCTGCGTGAGCGCATGAAAAGCTCGGCCTTTCCCTGGATTACGTCCAACGTGTTCGAAGCGGACGGAAAACCCTTTGGTGGTGGTACCGTGTCAACTCTCAAACAGGTTGGTGAATTCAAGGTTGGCATCTTTGGTCTGCTGACACCGGAAACCGAATTTTTATCCAGCACCAATGGTGAAGCGACTTTCAAACCGGTTATGGAAACGGCGAAAGCGATGGTTGGTGAATTGCAGAAACAGGGCGCGCAGGTGATTATTGCCCTGACCCATCTCGATTTTTCCGAAGACCGTGAACTGGCGTCCAAGGTCAAAGGTATTGATGTGATATTGGGTGGCCACGATCATGACCCGCTGGCGGCTTACGAAAACGGCACGCTGATCATCAAGGCCGGTTATGATGCCCATTATCTGGCCGTTGTTGATTTGAAAATCGAAATGCGTGAATCCCGTCGCGGACCAACCGTTCATGTCCGTCCGGTCTGGCGGTTCGAGACCACGGCAGGTGTTGCCGCGGACCCGGAAATGGCTAAACGGGTTGCAACCTACGAGCAAAAACTGAGCGAGGAGCTCGACGTTGCGGTCGGCAAAACAACTACCGAACTGGTCAGTTCCCGCGGTGAGGTGCGCAGCCGCGAGACGACAATGGGCAACCTGATTGCCGATGCCCTGCGCGCCGGTGTCAAGGCCGATGTGGCGATTACCAACGGCGGCGGCATTCGCGGCGATAAAATCTATGCCGCCGGCTCCACATTGACCCGTAAGGATATCCTGGGCGAACTGCCCTTTGGCAATGTAACCGTGTTGATTGAACTGTCTGGTGCCGACCTGCGGGCCGCGCTGGAGAACGGTGTGTCAAAAATCGAGGACAAGGCGGGGCGCTTCCCGCAGGTGTCGGGACTGGCCTTCACCTACGATGCGAAAGCGGCCGCCGGCAGCCGGGTGACGGCGGTGACCGTTGCCGGCAAGCCCATCGATCCGGCCGCTACTTACAAGGTGGCGACTTCGGAGTATATGCTGGGAGGCGGCGACGGGTATAGCTCGCTGCAGAACGGAAAGACCCTGGTTGATGCCTCCGGTGCGACACTGATGGCGACAACCGTGATGAATTATATTTCCGCTCAGGGGACCGTATCGCCGAAAGTCGAGAACCGCATCGTCGCGCAATAACCAACGGGCAGTCTTCACCTCATGACCAGGTGAAGACTGCCCGCCGGTTCGCTGGCCCTGTCCGACTTCAGGGGCAGGGCTGTGGTGGTTTTGCCAAATAGGCCTTGTTCGCCCGCCGGCCGACGGATATCAGTTTTGCCAGCACAAATCCCGATCAACAGACCTTTAAGGAAATGCCCATGCCTGCGCTAAAACCCGGACAGCCGCTACCACGGATCACCCTCGACATGGTCGATGGCGGGGACCTGGAACTGGGGCTGGCAACCGGCCAGTGGCAAATGCTGGTGGTTTACCGGGGTCGCCATTGCCCGCGCTGCAAAACCTATCTGAGTAAACTCGACCGCATGCAGGACGCCTTTGCCGAGCGCGGGGTGCGGGTTGTGATTGCCTCTGCCGACCCATTGGTAAAGGCGCAGGCGGATGTGGCGGAGTTCGGCTGGACACTGCCCTGCGCCTACGGCCTGAGCGAAGCGGATATGGCCGCACTGGGGCTCTATATATCGGATCCGAGCAGCCCCCAGGAAACCGATCGCCGGTTTGCCGAGCCGGGTCTCTATGTCACCAACGCCGAAGACCAGCTGCATGTGGTCGGCCTGTCAAATGCCGCTTCCTGCCGACCTGATCTTGACGTTGTTCTTGATGGTATTCGGGGTATTCAGACCAAAAACCTGCCGGTCCGGGGCACCGTTCAATAAGCGGAGCCGAAGGGTTGGCCCGGTCGACCGGTTAACCGAGGCAGTGAAATGAGAGGACGTATGCGGATGTCTGTGACAACCCAAACAACGCGAAAAACGACTTTGGATATTATCAAGGCCAAAGGTAAACAGAAACTGGTTTGCCTGACCGCCTATAGCACACCGATGGCGGAAATTCTGGATCCCCATTGTGATTTGTTGCTGGTCGGTGATTCCGTGGGCATGGTTCTGCACGGCATGAAAGATACAACCACGGTCACCCTGGATATGATGGTGCTGCACGGCCAGGCCGTCATGCGCGGCTCGGAAAAGGCCCTGGTGGTGGTTGACCTGCCCTTTGGCAGTTATGAACAAAGCCCGGAAATCGCCTATCAGGCGGCATTGCGGCTGATCCGCGAAGTCGGTTGTCAGGCGGTCAAGCTGGAAGTCACCAGGCATGCGGCAAAAACCATCGCTTTCCTTGTCGAGCGCGGTATCCCGGTGGCCGCTCATATCGGCTTGCTGCCGCAGTCCGTGAACGTCAGCGGCGGCTTCAGGATCGCCGGTAAAACCCCGGAGGACCGGCAAAAGCTGATCGATGATGCTATTGCCGTTGCCGATGCCGGCGCATTTTGCGTGGTAATCGAAGGTATCGTCAATGATCTGGCAAAGGAGATCACCGATGCGGTTGCCATTCCGACAATCGGCATTGGCGCATCGGTTGAATGCGACGGACAGATCCTGGTGACCGATGACATGCTCGGCCAATTGGCCTGGTCGGCGAAGTTTGTGCGGCGCTATGCGGAATTGCGCGAGACATCGGCCAAAGCCGTCGCCCGCTATGCGGCGGATGTGCGTTCCGGCTCTTTTCCCGACAAATCGGAAGTCTACTATTCGAAGAAATAGAGCGCTTCATATTGATATGGAAACTGAGGCCGCAATTGCAGTCTGCTGGCCAGGAGCGGATGACGGTTGCCGGTCAGAGCTATCCGGATAAAGCCCGCCGGGCCGATAAACCGGTTCACTCCGGTTTTGCTCCGGACAAACACAGCGCCCTTATGGGGACGGCTTGGGGGCTGCCTGTTCCAGATTGCCCGGCGCAAAGACGTTGCCGAAGGTTCCCTTGCCGGGGCTTTCGATCTTGCTTTCCGGCTTGGGGGCCGCCTGTTCCAGATTACCCGGCGCAAACACACCGCCAAAGGTGCCTTTGCCCGGGCTTTCCGGCACTGGTCCCGTGGCCGGTGCCACCTTCGATTTGTCGGAGCCAAAGATGTCCGGTCCCTTGACCGCGTTATCCTGCTTCTGTTGCAGGCGCTGCTGCTTTATTTTCTCGATCTGCTGTTGTTGCAACTGGCGTTTCTGTTCGCGCACGTCGAGCTTGCAGGCTTCAGGGCTGTAGGTGCTGGCATAACTGATAGTCGTCACCGCGCCAATGGTCAGCACCAGCAGGACCAGGGCGGCTGGATTGCCGCGCAGGAATCCCGGCAGTTTTATGCCGCGACCACTGAACGCAGCCACCGGTGCGCCGTTGGCGATGGCCAGTTGTTTGCGACGCTGGGAGACTTCATTGATAAGGGCGGCAAAAATCGTCAGCACAACAATGGTGAAGGCCAGCGCGGAAATCGACGGATCGATGCCATAGCGGACCTTTTGCGCCAGTTCGATGGTCAGGGTCGGGTACTTGCCAAAGGTGAAGGTGGTGGTGTTGTAGTTCTCGAAAGAGGCCAGAAATGCCAGCACCGCGGCGGAGGCGATGGCCGGTGCCAGAAACGGCAGCAGGATTTTGCGGAAGGCCTGCACATTGGTCGCGCCCAGATCGAGGGCCGCTTCGGTCAGCCCCATATCAAAGCGCTGCAGGCGGGCCAGAAAGACCAGCATGCAATAGGACGCGATGAAGGTCGACTGGCCAAGAATTGTCAACAGCAGGCCATTGTGCAGGATGCTGTCGCTGCCAAGGCCAAGCATGATATTGACCCGGTCCCAGAAAACCAGGGTCGAGATGCCAAGGACAACGCCCGGGATCAGGATCGGTGCAATGATGATGGTGTAATAGGTGGCCCGCAGCTTCGGGTAAATCTGGGTCAGCATCAAAGCCCCGGCCAGGCCCAGCACGACCGACAGTATGACTGTACCAAGACCGATGATGAAGCTGTTTATCAGGCCGTTGACGATGCGCTTGTCGTTGGAAAGCACTTCAAACCATTCGAAGGTCAGGCATTCCCAGGGGGCGGCCCGGGGAAAGCCCGGCGAATTGAAGGCGGTGACCCCCATGATG
>JABMNT010000128.1 GCA_013203595.1 Rhodospirillales bacterium | reverse complement strand
GCGGATGGGTATCTTTGCCGGCTCGGGTATCGGAAAATCCAGCATCCTGTCGATGATGGCGCGTCATACAAGCGCCGACGTCGGCGTGATTGGCATGATCGGTGAGCGCGGTCGTGAAGCGCGGGAGTTTATTGAGGATCACCTGGGTGAAGAAGGACTCGCCAAAAGTGTGGTCGTGGTCGCAACCTCTGATGAACCGCCGTTGGTTCGCCGTCAGGCAGCCTATATGACTATGGCCATTGCCGAATATTTTCGCGACCGGCCCAAGCAGGTCCTGTGCCTGATGGATAGTGTGACCCGGTTTGCAATGGCCCAGCGTGAAATCTCGCTGTCGACGGGGGAACCGCCAACCAGCAAGGGATATACACCGTCTGTCTTCGCCGAATTGCCCCGCCTGCTGGAACGCGCCGGCCCCGGTGTCAAGGGGCAGGGCAGCATTACCGGCCTGTTTACGGTCCTGGTGGAAGGCGACGATCATAATGAGCCGGTTGCGGATGCGGTGCGGGGCATCCTCGATGGTCATATTGTCCTGGAACGGGAAATTGCTGAACGCGGGCGCTATCCAGCCATAAACATTCTGCGCAGCGTTTCAAGAACCATGCCTGCCTGCAATACGGCCGATCAAAATGCTCTGGTCGCCCGTGCCCGCCAACTCATGGCGGTCTACGAAGACATGGCTGAATTGATCAGGCTGGGCGCCTACCGCCGGGGCAGCGATCCGCAGGTTGATGAAGCCATTCGCTACCACGATCCGCTGGAAGCCTTTCTCGCCCAGGAAATTGGTGAAGCGACTGATCTCGACGCCTGCTACAATGCCCTGGCCGAGATTCTGGGGCTTACCATCACACCGGAAGTGCCGGCCGGTGCCGCAAAAGCCCCGCCACCCCCGCCTAAGGGAGCCGCCGGTTAATGGCAAAAGGGCTGAAATCGATGATCCGCCTGAATGAATGGAAGGTCGATCAGAAACGCCGTGTGTTGGGCGAAAAACTGTCGGAGATCGGCGCCCTGGAAGACGGGCTGGTGGCCCTGGAAGATGAGCTGCTGCGCGAACAAAGTACGGCCCAGCAATCACCGCACGAGGCCGGTTTGTTTTACGGCGCTTACGCAAACGGTGTTATCAACCGGCGCGACCGGTTCAAGACCGACATCGAAAATATGGAAGAACAGATTGTTGCCGCCCGTGAGGATCTGAACGTCGCCTACCGGGAACTGAAGAAGTTTGAAATCATTCACAAACAGCGCGAAAAGCGCGAACGCGAAGAGCTGGATAAAAAGCAGCAGCAGCAACTGGAAGAACTCGGCCTCGACAACCACCGGCGTCGGCACGAACAGTAGCGGGGAGCGAAGCAACCGAGCTTCGGCAGGCGGTTAATTTTTACGCAGTGTGCTGAGCCTGTGTCTCCCACATCTTCGCGCAATTGACGGAAGCCGCAGGCCGAATCCGCAGTGGCAGGTTTGATACACGACCGCCTGGCATCAAAGGGGTGTCGCCAACAATTAACTCTCTGGTGCCGATGATACGTCCCTGCCTTCCAATATGAGGAAAAAAGCCTAACGCTGCCGCTGCCTCGACAATCCGGCGCACGGTTTTTTCGGCGGCTCTGGGGTTATAAAGGGCAATATATGCACCGATATCGTCTAAATCTTGAAGGGCTGGTTTCGTCCAGCGAATTTTATCCATTCGGGACGTATTTACGGATAACTTCCCTTACTTCTTCAAAAGTGGCAAATTCCCCAGCATCAGCTGCTTTGATTGCCACCCTAACCTTGGCGTCTTGTCACGCCTGAACATCGGCGCTTGGCTCCGTTTTTGTGGGTTTGACCGCCTCATCAAGGGTCAACGGCTTTTGTATCATATCGCTCACGGGACCAGTATATCATATTGATCCATTAAGAGACAATTGCGTCCTGCTGCTTTATGTTTTTCAACCATTCAATTTGATGGTGACCTGAGACCCGTTGAGAGTTCTGCAAAACCGGTTTCACGCGTGTACCCAGTCACACCGGATATTCTCTCGTCTGGTTTCAGCTAAACATCCAGCCGCGCCAAAAGGTCATCATTTTTCCAGCCCGGCTGGCGGTCCTCGGCCAGTGTTGACTGGAGATCCAGATGGGCGTTCTGTGACCACCTGATTTCCGTGTAGATCTGCACCCAGCGCGGCACCAGTTCGTTTTGGATATCGCCCAGCAGGGCTGTTGTCAGGGCCTCCAGCGACGGCCACGGGCAGGCGCTCAGTCGGGCAAAATAAGCGCTTATATTGTCCGGCTCCAGGATCAGCCGGTCCGGCACGTAGCGCAGCCGCACCGCATAGCTCATCTGCGGGTCGCTGGTTGCTATATGCCCGGACATGGCGGTCACATAGTCGCGCGCCGGATCCGGGTTGGCACTGCATTGAATGAATTGGCGGCGCTCGGTCAGGTTCATGGCTCGGCTTTTCCCATCAGACGACAAGGCCGCTGTCGCGCGATGATGCGTCGTTGGTCTGGATATCGAGAAAGTTTGCTGGCGCCGCCTGAAAGACCAGTCCACCGCCGGTTGCTGTCTGTTCCATGGCGTTCTGGTAAATGCCGCGAATTTGATTTTGCCAGGCCACATCCAGATGCCTGTCGGTTCTTATGATCAGGTCAAACTGTTTGCTTTGCGCTTTGACCAGTCCGTCCAGCTGCAGCCGGCCGATCTGGCTCAAATCCAGATCAATAACAAAACGCGTGCCCTGGTCGGCATCCGCATCCTCATCGTCGTTGGCGGACTTGCGTCTGACGAAAAACCGGATTTGTTCAATTTCCTGGCCATTTAAAAAGGGCACCGGATATGAACGCCAGTCATTGCCGCTGCTGTCGTCTGCGAGCCGGCTCATCTGGGTAAAGTCATCGCGTAGGCGGGTCATCAGTTCCGGCCTGATCCGCTGCAGGGCACGCACCGGTGCGTCGCCAAACCAGTTGCGGATATCACCCCCGCGAATGGCTGAAATCAGCAGTATGATATTTGCGGCCAGGGTTGCATCGGCTTTCGGCAGCAGGGCGCCGGTAACCTGCTGGCCCAGCGTTGGGTGGCTTTCACTCAGGGCGCGCAGCGCATCGTCCAGTTCCGGCCATTTATGGGTTTCCATTATGACCGAGGCATTGCGGTCCAGCCACGCGGGCGGACTGTTGGCGGGCAGTGGAGGTAGCGGCGCATTGATTAGAAACGAAATGGTGGTGCCCGCTGGCAGTGGACTGGGCACTGCCAGATTTACCGGTCCGGCATGGGTCTGGACCACCGCATGACCGAGTGTATTGGTCGAAATGACCACGCCCGTCGCCGTTTGCCCGACTGTGAAAAGAGGATTGCCGGACGCGGGCAGCCCGCCCGTGCTCGACAATTGGGCTGGCGGTGTTAGCTGAACTATACGCACGGAAAAGCGGTTTCCCGGCTGGTTGAGCCCACTGTTGTCGGGCTGGGCGCCCGGAGCCGGCGAAGCCGGTGCACCGGTTGTCGGGTTCGGGTTTGCCGTTTGCAGCGATGGGCCGGGGCCTGCCGGCACGCCAGTTGCCGGTCCCGTGACCGGGGTGCCGGGGGCAGTGCCGGAGGGAACAGCCAATGCCCCGGCAACCGGCGCCGCTGCCGGCGTTAACGCACCAGGGCCACCGACTTTTGTGGCAATCACGGTTGTTCCGACGGTCAGGTTCAGCGATGCGGGCGCCGGGCGGGCTGTGGCATTGGCAGAGGTGGCTTGTGCCGCACCGGGGTTTGTCGCCGCCAGGGCGGCGGGGCTGCCCGCAGCCGCGGTGCGCAGCAGGGCTTGCGGCGATTGTCCGTTGACGGAGAGTATAAGCAGCTGAAAGAGCGGGAACTTGCCGATGATCTGCAGTTGCAGGGCGGCATTTGCAGGCAGGGGAAAGGATGTTGCGATCTGTAGTTTTCCGAACGGCGAGTTGATTTCCGCTAACCCCTTGCCGGTTGCCTGCAAAACCAGAGCGTCCAGCTTGCTGCCAATCTCCAGGCGCTGCAGCTCAGGCGGCGGTGCACTGAGCTGGGCGGTCGGTGGCGGTGCCGAAACTGTCGGTCCTGGCGGCGTCGGGCGGGGAGCAACCGTTTCCATGGGGCGGCTAGGTTGGGAGGGAGGTGAACAGGTTGCTGGCGACCCGCTCAACGTCCTGAGCCGCTTCGCAATTGGGAAACCGGGTCAGCAGCGGGGTTTGTGCGCGGATCGCCTCGCGGACCCGGGTATCGCGGCGAATAACGCCCAGCAATGGCGGCGAAATTTTCAGAAAGCCCTGGCAGGCTTTGAGCAGGGTGTTGTAGGTGCGTTCTCCTTCGCGGGTCGAATTGACGATGTTGGTTACAATTTTAATGTCAATATCGGGGCGGTCCGCATGCATGATCTTGATAAACGCGTAGGCATCGGTCAGCGACGTCGGTTCGTCGGTCAGCAGAACAATGCAGGTTTTTGCATTATGCGCCAGTTGCCGAACCGTCCGCTCAATGCCAGCCCCCAGATCGAGCAGCACCGTATCGTAGTTGGCGGACAACAGGGCCAGGTCGTCGCCAACCATTTGCAGCCGGCTGCTGGCGATATTTGCCAGACCACCGGAGCCCGAGCGTCCGGCAATAATATCGAATCCACCTTCCGGGTATTCAACAATTGCCTGGTTCAGGGTGAGGCGTCCGCCAATCACGCTGCTGAGATCGTGCTTCGGCATCAGGCCCAGCTGAATGTCCAGATTGGCCAGCCCCAGATCTCCGTCAAACAGCAGTACCCGCTGCCCGCTCCTGGCAAGGGCATGGGCCAGGGTGATCGAAAACCAGGTTTTGCCGACGCCTCCTTTTCCAGAGGCGACAGCAATCATATTGCGGCCCCGTTTGCGGGTTACAGGAGTGGCGAGACGATCTGGATCAGTGTTCATTGGGCGGCCTCGGTGCTGGGGTGGTTTGATGTCTCGTCATCGGTATATGGCATAAGCAAACGCGCCAGTGATACGGGTGACAGGGGTTTTAATTGATCGGAAACCTTGGAACTGATGCTGACATCACAGAAAGCCAGCCTGGCGCTGTCGGCGGCGGCTAACAGACCGCCGGCACGGCGGGCAATGTCCATCTGGGTGACAATAAACCGTTTAACGCCGATATCCCCGTAGAAACGGGCCATGTCGGCAATTTCCAGAGGATCGCATCCGGCGGCCAGAACCAGGATCGGCTCGGCATTGCTGGCTTTGATTCTGAGGATCAAATCATCCATTTCCGCCTCATTATACGGGTTTGTTGATGCGGTATCGATAATCTGCAATTGGTCATGGGCATCCAGGTTTATATGGTTCCGCAATATCTCCGGCTTATCGACAGTTATAAGCTCAATTCCTAAAATATTGGTAAAGGCCTTCAGTTGTTCGACCCCACCGGCCCGGCGCGTGTCGCAGGAAACCGCGCTGACCCGGCGTTTCGCCAGTTTCGCCTGGGTACACAATTTTGCCGCAACGATCGTTTTTCCGTTGCCGGGCGGCCCCACCAGCATGATCGGAGTTGTCGTCGACTGCTCGGTCAGGGATGAAAATTCGAACAGGGAATCGATCGCCGCCGCCAGGGCCAGCGTCGGGTTCGGGGCAGCCGACTGGACGGCGAAACTTGCCAGCTTGGCGATAAGCCGTTGCGGCGTGCCGTGATAGGTCAGGGCCTGGCGGATGGTTTCTTCGGTGTTTAAGTCGCCATGGCGTTCGGGTTCCTGTTCAATGGGCGGGTCGTTCTTTGTCTGTTCAACCGCGGCGACAATCCGCACGCTGTGACCATCCTCCGTCTTGCCTGACGAGACGATGACGGCATAATCGCCCAGCTGGTCGCGCACCTGTTCCATTGCGGCGGCATGGGTTGAAGCTGTAAATGTTTTAACGCGCATCAGTCTCGGCCTGTTCTGCAGATAAACCGGATGTTTCTATACCTGTCCGACGGTCTTGATTTGTGCTTTAGGGTGGACTTCATTTTGTGACATGACAACGGTCATCGGTCTGAACCGTTCGACAATGGATCTGACAAAGGGGCGAACGCCGGGACTTGTCAGTAATATGGGGGATTCACCCAGCATCGCCTGGCGCTCGAAGGTGGTGCGCAGCGCGGTGATGAATTCCTGCAGGCGGGTGGGTTGCATCGACAACTGTTTGTCGTCGCCCTGGCCAACCAGACTTTCCGCGAAGGACTGCTCCCATTGCGGCGACAGGGTAACCAGCGGAATGAAGCCCTGGTCATTGATGTTCTGGTCACTGATCTGACGGGCCAGACGGGCGCGCACGTGTTCGGTAATCATCATCACGTTGCGGGTCAGGCCGCAGGCTTCGGAAATGCCTTCGAGGATCGTTGGCAGGTCACGCACCGAGACCCGCTCGGCCAGCAGGTTTTGCAGGACCCGCTGCACGCCACCCATGGAAATCTGGGTCGGGATCATTTCCGCGACCAGCTTCTGATGCTCCTTATCCAGTTCATCAAGCAGCTTCTGGGTTTCCGCATAGGAAAGCAGATCCGACATGTTGTCTTTGATGACTTCGGTCAGGTGGGTGGTGACAACGGTTGCCGGATCAACCACCGTATAGCCGCGAAACAGGGCCTCCTCCCGGTTGGCTTCTTCAATCCACATGGCGGGAAGACCAAATGTCGGCTCCGTGGTTTTTTCACCGGGCAGAGTGATATCTTCGCCACGGGGGTCCATCACCAGCAGCATATTGGGGCGCAGCTCACCGCGCGCCGATTCGATCTCCTTGACCCGGACAACGTAACTGTTGGCGGGTAACTGCATATTGTCCTGGATGCGAACGGAGGGCATGACAAACCCGACTTCCATGGCCATTTGCCGGCGCAGGGCCTTGATCTGGTCGGTCAACCGCTGGCCGTCTTTCGGGGCATTGATCAGCGACAACAGGCCGTAACCCAGCTCAAGCCTGAGAAAGTCGATTTTCAGGGCGGAGGAAATCGGTTCTTCTGCCATCGACGCCGGATCGACCTTGTGTTCTTCGGCCTCGGTCAGCTCATTCTCAAGGGCAATTTTTCCCTTGTTGTTGACATAATAGGCACCCAGCCCGGCCGCTCCGGCCAGGATGATAAACGGGAGCATCGGTACGCCGGGTAATATGGAAAGCGCGACCATCAGGAAGCTGACCAGTCCGAGGGCCTTTGGCTGGCCTGCCAATTGACGGCCAAGGGCGGCTTCGGTGGCGCCGGCGACTCCGGCCTTGGTCACCATTAAGCCGGCCGAAGTGGATACAATCAGGGCCGGGATTTGCGAGACAAGGCCGTCACCCACCGTCAGACGGGTATAGGATTCGGCCGCCTCGGCAAAGCTCAGATCATTCTGTGCGACCCCGATAATCATCCCCGCGACAACGTTAATGAAGGTAATCAGAATGCCGGCGATGGCGTCGCCACGGACGAACTTGGAGGCACCGTCCATGGCTCCGAAAAAGGAACTTTCCTCTTCCAGTTCCTTGCGCCGGGCGCGGGCTTCATCCTCATCAATCAGGCCGGTCGACAGGTCCGCATCGATGGCCATTTGTTTGCCCGGCATGGCGTCCAGTGAAAACCGCGCCGTAACCTCGGCGATGCGGCCCGAACCCTTGGTGATGACGATAAAGTTAACAATGACCAGGATCGCAAAAACAATGATCCCGATGACGAAATTACCGCCCATGACAAAGTTTCCGAAGGCCTGAATGACCTCTCCGGCTGCCGCCGGGCCTTCATGGCCGTCACTCAGAATAAGCCGGGTTGACGCCATATTCAGGGCCAGGCGAAGCATTGTCGCGAGCAGCAGGACGGTTGGAAAGGTGTTAAAGTCCAGCGGTTTCTGAATAAACAGCGCGGTCATCAGAATCAGGACGGAAAAAGTAATCGAAAAAGCCAGCGCCACATCCAGGGCCCAGGTCGGCATCGGCAATACCAGCACCACCAGCAGGGCGACAACCGAGAGGGCCATAAGAATATCGCCGCGCAGCAGATTCGCCGAAACCCAGCTGTTGAAGTTACTGCCTGCGGACGGGTCTGCCAGTGGTGGAGTGTCAGTTGTTGCGTCAGCCATTATCGGTTGTCGTCCTCAGTCGCGCTCGGCGCGGCATTAGTTAACCCATAAATCAAGGTTGCGGGCGTTCCGCTTCGCCATGTTGCGGGATGTTCAGTCCTTGTTCGCCATACAGTTTGAGCTTGTTGCGTAAGGTCCGTATGGAGATGCCAAGAATATTAGCCGCATGCGTTCTGTTGCCCAGGCAGTGAAGCAAGGTGTCGATAATCAAATCCCGCTCCACATCGGCGACCGTCCTGCCAACCAGGTTGCCGGCCTCGCCTCCGTCGTTCGCGCTGGCCGCGCCCCCGGCGCCGGTAGATGCTGCGCCGTCACCGCCATCCAGCAGAATCGCTTCGGCGCCGATCTCGTCGCCGGATGCCAGCAGAATTGCCCGGTGCATGGCATTTTCCAGTTCGCGAATATTGCCGGCCCAGCCATGCCGTGCCAGCGCATCCGTCGCCGCCTGACTCAGTGGCCGCACGGCGATGTCATTGGCGGCCGAGTATTTCTTAACAAAGTGCTCGGCCAGGATTGGAATATCCTGAGGCCGTTCCTTCAGGGCAGGCAGCTTGATGTTCATGACATTCAGACGAAAATACAAATCTTCGCGAAAATTGCCGCGTGAGACTTCACTTTCCATGTTGCGGTTGGACGTTGCCAGGATCCGCACATCCACCTTGACCGGTTTGGAACTGCCAACCCGGTCAATTTCCCGCTTCTGGATGGCGCGCAGAAGTTTGGCCTGCAGTTTCGGATCCATTTCACTGATCTCATCCAACAGCAAGGTGCCCCCATTGGCTTCTTCAAATTTTCCGATGCGCCGGGCGACAGCACCGGTAAAGGCTCCTTTTTCGTGGCCGAAAAGCTCCGATTCGAGAAGGTTTTCCGGGATGGCGGCGCAATTAATGGCAACAAACCGGCCGTTTTTCCGTTTGCTTTTGTTGTGCATATAACGCGCCATCAATTCCTTGCCGGTGCCGGAAGGTCCGGTGATGAGAATACTGGCTTCACTGGGGGCTACCTGATCGGCAATGCGGATAACTTCCGTCATACGCGGATCGGCGTGAATGATTTTGTGGGATTCCTCGGCTACCGCTTCCAGCACGGCGGCGATCAGTTCCGCATCCGGTGGCAGGGGCAGATACTCCTTGGCGCCGGCGCGGATGGCACGAACAGCCGCCTGGGTGTCATTACCCACACCACAGGCGATGACCGGAACCGTAATCCGCTCGCGCTCAAGCGAGCTGATCAGCTCATCGATCTGCAAGTTGACGTCGACCATGATCAAATCGGCACTTTGACCCGAGCGCAGCAGTTGCAGGGCCATATCAATGTTATCCGCCTGCTGAACGGTGGCGCCGCGTTGTATGGCAATTTGGCTGGCTGCGCCAATTTGTCCGCCTAACGTGCCTATTATCAATAACCGCATCTACTGGCTTCCATCCAAGTCCTGATTAATCGAAATAACGAACCCGGTGGGCAGGCGGTAGAATGCTGTTGATGAGCATCTCCAGTCGCCGGGGGTTTTCCTGATGGCCTATCGATGTTGCCGCCATCATGTAAACGTTGTTTATAAGGGCTTCTTCGCGTGAATTCTTCTCCAGTTTCGCTGCCAGGGGCAAAAACACCATATTGGAAAGCACCGCACCGTAAAAGGTTGTGAGCAGGGCAATAGCCATGCTTGGGCCAATGGTTTTCGGGTCGTCCAGATTGCCCAGCATCTGAACCAGTCCGATCAGGGTGCCGATCAATCCCATGGCCGGTGCAAATTCGCCCATTTTACGCAGGACGTTGGCACTTTGAATGTGCCGCTGTACGGTCGCCTGCAGATCGCGTTTCATGATCGCTTCGATCTCGTCACCGGGGGTGCCGTCGACGACCATCAAAATACCCTTGTGCAAAAAGGGCTCGCTCTCGATCGAACCCAGTATATTCTGCAGCGACAATACCCCCTTCTTGCGGGCAACTTCAGCTATTTGCAGCACCTCCATCGAGACTTCCGACGGCAGGCGTGACGAGTGAAAGACCGTTTTTCCGGCAACCTGAAAGGTCCGCCCCATGTCGGCGGTGGAAAAACAAGCTGTCGTGATCGCCAGCGTGCCTCCAATGACAATCAGGATTGAGGGTGGGTTAATAAAACTTGCAGGCGATCCACCAAGCACGATCGCCGCCGCGATCATCGCAAATCCGCAGGATATGCCGACAACAGTTGCCACATCGATATGGCTGCGGGCAGGAAGGATGTGAATATGCGATTCGTGGTCTATCATGGAAATGCCTAAGAGGCGCGCTCGGTTTTGATGATCTCGGTCATGGTAATGCCCAGTCGATCCTCCACGACAACAACCTCGCCCCGTGCGACAAGACGGTTGTTTACGTATATATCGATGGCTTCACCCACCTTGCGGTCCAGTTCGATGACCGCGCCACGGCCCAGTTTGAGCAACTGGCTTACCTGCATTGTGGCTTTCCCGAGAACAGCGGATACCTGGACGGGGATGTCGTAAACCGCCTCCAGATCCTTTGCGCTTCTGGGTAAATCGCCGATTTCAGGCAATCCCGACATGGCAGTGTCTTCGCCGTCTTCACCATTGGATGGCGCAGTGCTCGCATCCAGTTCATTAAAATTGAGGTTTTCTTCAGCCATATTGGTCTCCTCAGGTTGACGGCATCGGTAAGCGGGTTTGTTTGTGACAAATCATCGTCGAAATCTGCCATGAATATAGCGGTTGCGACACCGACTTACACGTCCCCGGATGGATTTGTTTCAGATATTTTATCCCTACCCATTGGGTCGTCTTCGGTCGCGGGCGATGGTTTTACGGTTTCGCTGTCGTCTTCAGCACCGGAAGGGGGCGATCCGTCGGCAGAGTTCTGCGCCTCCGGGGTGACTGGGTCCTTGTCAGACGCGGCGTTGGTGCCCTCTTCCTGGGTTGGCGAAGGCGGGCTGGTTTGGGCTGTTTCCGTGTCCTTTGCGGGCTCGTTTTGTGCTGCCGTATCCGCCGTTGCCGATGGTGGAGGCGCCCCTGATGTGGGTGATTCGCCGTTTGCCGGCCTCTCTGCACGCTCCTTATCAAGCGTTTCCAGATCATCGGCATCCAGTGACGGCACATAACCGCCCTTCAGAGAACCCAAATTGGCCTCAATAATGACGTCTGCCTCCAACAGCAGGTCTTCCAGGTTGCGTTCGGCACCACCGTTACTCCATTCGATTTTACAATCACCTTCAGCAATGGATTCGTTTCCGGTTATGTGCAGGCGCCCCTCAAAATGGGTGTCGGCAGCGATTTGATCTATACGTTGCACCAGGTCCGCTTCAATGGCGGGATGCACATTGATAACCACGCGCGGCTCTTCGAGGACCTGGGTCAGTATTTTGCCGATGATCGTTTCGATTTCCGGCAGGGCCTGCTCGGCATTGATTGACGGGAACATTTTTTTGGTGATTGCGTGTGAAACTTTGATCGAGTCGGAAAAAATATCTTTGTTGGCCATCAACTGGCCGACGATCAAGCTATCAAGTTTTTCGCCAATCGCCTTTGTTGCATCGACGATCTGGCTTTCTATAGCGGTCGCAGATTCCTTCAGGGCTTCTTCCTTGCCTTTTTCGAAGGCATCCAGTTTGGCGACCTCAAGCTCCTCTTCACTATAAGTCGGCAGTTCAATTTCCGGTTCTTCCTCTTCGTCTACGACCTCTTCAACCGGTTCCTTGGCGGACTTGGGTCGGTCAAAATCGAAGGATCTGTCGAACATGAATTTTTCAACTGCCATGATATATCGTACTGCTGTCCTTGTGGAATTTGAAATGAATGAAAGAGCTTTCTGATCTGCCCTGTTGAAAAATCGAATTGATGCGGGTTCCCGATGCCTTCTTTTGTTAGCGTGCCCGCCCTAGAACACCAGTTCGTCTTCCTCGCCGCCACTGGCGATCACAATTTCGCCGGCGTCGGCCAGCGCCTTGGCGATCTGCACGATCGCTGACTGGGCCTCGTCGACATCTTTCAGACGCACAGCGCCCAGGGCTTCCATGTCTTGCTTCAT
>JABMNT010000127.1 GCA_013203595.1 Rhodospirillales bacterium | reverse complement strand
CCGAAGGCAATGTTGCGGACCACATTTGCAGTTTTGCGGCCGACACCGGGCAAAGCCTCCAGCGCGTGCTGGTCATTGGGAACGATGGAGTTGTGCCGGCTGACAAGCAAATGGCTGAGCGCGATGACATTTTTAGCCTTGGCATTATACAGACCGATGGTCTTGATATGGTCTTTCAGTCTGGCCTCGCCGAGCGCGATCATTTTTTCAGGAGTATCGACGGTTTTAAACAGGTTTTCCGTGGCCCTGTTGACGCCGACATCGGTCGCCTGTGCCGACAGCACGACAGCGACCAGCAGGGTGAAGGTATTGGTCCAGACCAGATCACTGGTCGGGTTGGGCCGGCCTTCGGCGAGCCGGGTGTAGAATTCGACAATCGCTGCTTTGTTCATGGTTGCTCCTTGCCTGCCAAATGTACGTGCAGCGGCCTGCTGAACAAGGATAATTTTTGCCAAGCCCGAGGCCACGGCCTAAACTGGCGATATCCGACAGGTGCCAGCAGGTGTTGCAATGATTGATGTCGTCAAAAACCAAGAACGCTTTTGTTTGGAGTTGCGCCCGAACCGCAGCGGGACCCTGCGCGGCATTCATATTATTTTCGGGTTCTTGCTGTTTGTCTTCGTGCCGACGGGGGTGGTGTTTTCACTGCTCGGTGCCTGGCCGGTGTCCGGCTTTATGGGCGCCGAGCTTTTGTTGCTTTACGGCGCCTTGCGGCTCAATCAGCGGGCCTCGCAGGCGAGCGAACGGCTGGAGTTGACGGACAGTCTGTGCACGGTTGAACGCATTGACCCCTGGGGTCGCCAGCGATCCTGGCAGTTTCAGCCCCAGTGGCTGCGCGTTGATTTTATAAAATCCGGCGATTTCGTGGCGCATTTGTCCCTGAACTCAAAGGGCGAACGCCTGAATCTGGGCCATTTTTTATCTCCCGACGAAAAATCCACCGTCGCTGATCACCTGAAACGGGCGTTGGCACGGGTCTCGATGCTTCACTCCTAGGCCAAGTTGTCCCACGAAGGGACTTTGCCTTGGGCTTTTGGTCACGTATATAGGAGCCAGCAGTTAAAGGTATGCAATGGCTAACGTAACAAATCCACGCGGGATAATTGATCGCAAGGCGATTACCATAAAGCTCGACGAATTGGTCGACTGGTCCGGCTATACGCCGAAGACCCAGACCCAGGTGCTGGAGATATTCAAAACCGCACAAAAAACCGGCTGGACGGAAATCAAACGGCGTTTTGAAGAAGCCGGGGCATCGGCACGGGAAACCACCTTGGCCAATTCCTATCTGGTCGACCAGCTGGTTCGCCTGATCCACGAGTTTGCCCTGACCCGGGTTTATCCATCGGCCAATCCAACCACCGGCGAGCAAATGGCATTGGTTGCCACGGGCGGTTATGGCCGGGCCGAAGTGGCACCGTTCTCGGATGTCGATTTGATGTTTCTGCTGCCCTATAAGCTGACCGCCCATTCCGAACAGATTGTCGAGTTCACACTGTATACCCTGTGGGATCTGGGCCTGAAAGTCGGCCACGCAACCCGCAACGTTGCGGAAGCCATCCGGCTTGCGAAAGAGGATATGACGATCCGCACCAGCCTCCTGGAATCACGCTGGTTACAGGGCAATCAGGACTTATACAACGAGCTCAAGACCCGTTTTAATAGCGATATTGTCGCTTCCACCGGACCGGAATTTGTCGAAGCGAAACTGGCCGAACGCGACGCCCGGCATGACCGCATGGGCGATTCGCGGTATGTGCTGGAGCCTAATTTGAAAGAGGGCAAGGGCGGCTTTCGCGATTTACAGACCCTGTTCTGGATTGCCAAGTATCTGTACCAGGTTGAACACGTCCAGGATCTGGTGAATGTGGGTGTGTTGACAAACGACGACGTCAATCGGTTCAAGAAGGCGGCAACTTTTTTATGGACGGCGCGCTGTCATTTGCACTACATCGCTGGCCGTCCCGAGGAGCGCCTCACCTTCAACGTCCAAAATGAAATTGCCGAACGGATGGGTTACCGCGACCACGCCGGTGCCCAGGGCGTCGAACGCTTCATGAAGCATTATTTTCTGGTCGCCAAGGACATTGGTGATTTAACGCGGATTCTCTGTGCGGTTCTTGAGGAACAGCATAAAAAGCGCCGCACGCCGAACTGGCTGCCGACGTTTCAGTTTCGCAAGAAATCCATTCAGGGCTTTGTTGTTGACAGCGGGCGACTGAACGTTGTCAGCAACAATGACTTCAAGAAATCACCGATCAAAATGCTGCAATTGTTTCAATTGATGCAAAAACACAATCTGGATGTGCACCCCAATGCCCTTCGGCTGGTTGCCCAGAACCTGAAACTGATCAATGCGAAGTTCCGCAAGGATCCACAGGCCAACGCCCTGTTCATGGAAATCCTGACCGGGGACAACCCGCAAACCACCTTGATGATGCTCAATGAAGCCGGCGTTTTTGGCCGTTTTATGCCCGACTTTGGCCGGGTCGTCGCGCAAATGCAGTACGACATGTATCACGTATATACGGTCGACGAACATACCATCCGGGCAATCGGTATTCTGCATGGAATTGAGACCGGGCGACTGGAGGATGACCATCCGGTTGCCTGTGCGGTGATTAGCGAAGTGCAATCGCGCCAGGCCCTGTATCTGTCGGTTCTGCTGCATGACATTGCCAAGGGGCGCGGCGGCGATCATTCGGTGCTGGGGGCGGAAGTGGCTGAAAAACTGGGCCCTCAGCTGGGCCTCAGTGACTGGGAAACGGAAACCGTGGCCTGGTTGGTGCGCCAT
>JABMNT010000126.1 GCA_013203595.1 Rhodospirillales bacterium | reverse complement strand
GACTTGAACCACCGACACGCGGATTTTCAATCCGCTGCTCTACCACCTGAGCTACCCGGGCAACATATCTTTGGCCGTTTTGACAAGAGGCAGTTTATACCCGACATCGCTTCGACGAAGCCGCTTATAAAAGATAAAGCGGGGGCTGTCCAGCACCGGAAACGGGCTTTTGTCGGGTTTTAATGATCGCCCTCGTCGAAGCTCTCTTCATTGCTCACCGCCTCGTCGCCGGCGATCCGGTAGTCCTCGTTGAGCCAGCGCCCGAGATCCACATCGGCGCAGCGTTTCGAGCAAAACGGCCTGAAATCGAGGGTCGCGTTTTTACCGCAGTTCGGGCACTTCTGGCGCAGCAGGGGAACCGGGGGCGGGCCTTCGGTTTTAGCCATAACCCGCTACTTTTTTGCCTTGGCGGCAATAATCTGGAAGGCTTCGTCGCCGAAATGGGCCACCGCCTTCAGTTTGATCGCATAACCGTGCTGCTTTTCGGTGGCCTTGACCACATCGGCCAGGCCTCCCTTGAGGGCGGCGACCACGTCGGGCGCCGCCTCGATGGTATAGCTGGCCGCGGCGGTAGCCTGGGCCTCACCAATGACACCGCGCAAGGCCTCCAGACCGACCGTTTCCGGTGATTTGAGGGCAACGGCAATGCGTCCCGAGACGATTTCCGAGAGCGAAGGTCCCTTGCGCCGGCGGGTCATCTCGAGCAGACCCAGCTTGGTGAAACCGACCACATGCGGGCGCAGGGGATCATCACCAACGGCACGGCGGACCCGGCGGTAAACCGCTTCCTGGTTTTCCCGGCGACGCATGGAGACAAAGTCGATAACCAGCAGGCCGCTCAGGTTGCGCAGGCGGATCTGGTGGGCGATCTCGACGGCGGCCTCCTCGTTGGTCATCAGCGCGGTCTGTTCGCGACCGCCGCCCGTGGCACTGCCGGTATTGACGTCGATGGCGGTCAGCGCCGGGGTCTCGCTGATGATGATGGAACCGCCCGACGGCAGCTCGACAACCGGATCCAGAGCCGCATCGATCATCTCTTCAACACCGACGGCAGCAAACAGGGGCCCTTTTTCCTCAGGCCCGGTAATCGCTTCTTCAAGGTCGGGCATTTCCGCTTCGGCAAAGGCCTTCAGTTTGGCCAGCAGTTCCGGATCATCACAGACCAGGCTTTCCAGATCAGTTCCGCCATAGTCACGGAGCACGGCAAAGGCCGGCGACAGTTCGTAATCGAGGCATTGCGGTGGCGACGCCTTTTCCTGACGCTGCTGGATCTCCCGCCAGCGCTCAAGGATGCGTTTGACACCGTCTTCCAGGTCTTCGAACTCGGCCTCGGCGGCAACTGTGCGCAGCACAAAGGCGCCGTCGGTGCCTTCGGGCACAATTTTGGCCATAATATCGTTGAGACGCTGGCGTTCATCGTCACCGGTGATCTTGCGCGACAGGGTGATGCCGGACTGGCCCGGGGCAAAAATCATATCGCGGCCGGTCAGGCTCACCCGTCCGGTCAGCTTGGCGCCTTTGTCCTCTTCCGGGTCACGCAGAACCTGAACCAGGATCGAATCGCCCTCGGCAATGTAGTTGGCGATGCGGTCATCGCTCTGCTGGTCGCCCTGCGGGCGCAGATCGGCCACCGACAGAAAGCCAGCCCGCTCTTCGCCGATTTCAACAAAAGCCGCCTGCAGGCCGTCGAGAACCGCGGTCACCCGCCCTAAATAGATATTGCCGACCAGGCTTTCGCGCCCGACCCGGGAAATAATGAGATCGGACAACCGGCCATCTTCGAGTATTGCAATGCGGGTTTCACCGGGTGCTCCGTTGATGTAAATACGCTCAGCCGCCATTTTGAAATTTTCCTTTTGAATAACCCAACCCCGTCAGCAACGACGCGGTCTCATGTAAGGCCAGCCCCACGACGTTGGGATACGACCCGTTTATCCGCTTCACAAATACCGATGCCAAACCCTGTATGGCATAAGCCCCTGCTTTGCCCTGCCACTCGTCTGTATCGATATACCGTTGAATTTCGCTCTTGCTCAATGTTTTAAAATGTACTGTTGTCAATACCACCCGGGACGCCTTTTGACCACCCGGAGCGATTACACTGATCCCACCGTAAACCCGATGGGACCTGCCGGAAAGCATTTGCAGGAATTTTTCCGCCTGATCTGCGGTTTCCGCCTTGGCCAGAGAACGCCGACCACAGGCAACAACCGTATCCGCCGCCAGCACGTAATCATCAGCAAACGCCAGCGCGACATGGGCCGCCTTGGCATCGGCCAGACGGCCAGCCAGTTGGCGCGGCAGCTCGGTTTTCAGGGGGGTTTCACAAATATCGGCTGGCACCACCCGGTCCGGGACAATGCCGATTTGCGCAAGCAGCTCAAGCCGCCGGGGCGACGCCGAGGCGAGAATAAGTCGGCCAGTCACTGGCGAACGCCGGGGGGTTATTTGAACCGGAAAATGATTCGGCCTTTGGACAAATCATAGGGTGTCATTTCCACATTTACCTTATCACCAGCGAGCACGCGAATCCGGTGTTTGCGCATCTTGCCTGCCGTATGCGCGAGGATTTCATGTTCGTTGTCCAGCATAACGCGAAACATGGCATTGGGGAGCAGTTCGGTGACTGTCCCGCTGAATTCAAGGAGTTCTTCTTTGGCCATAGGGCCCTCATCATTGTTAAAACGAGCACATATAAAGCCCTGCAAACCCTTTTAGGCAAGGATTAATTGCAATATTGACGCGTTTTCGCTGTTAAATGATGCCTTTTGGGCACAAATCAGGTGTCGCTGACACTGTTTACCGGAAAACGTGCCTTGATTCGGGTCATCAATTCATCACGCACGGCGCGAAAGGCATCCAGCTTCACCTCGCGGCTTTCCGATTCAATGATCGACGGATCGAAAGTGTTCCAAAACTCGATGTCGACGGCCATCACCCGGGTCATTTCAACGGCCCGGTGCTGGGCCTGGGGAGACAGCGGGATGACAAGATCAAAATAGTCATCTTCCAGATCGTCAAAGGTCTTGGAATGATGGCGACCCAGATCAATGCCGATTTCATCCATGACGGCGATCGCATAGCCGTCAATTTCGCCGGAGCGAACGCCCACGGAATCGACAAAAACCCGATGCCCGTGCAAAAACTTCATGATCGATTCCGCCATCGGTGAGCGCACCGAATTCATGGTGCAGGCGAACAGCACGGCAGAGGGCAGATCTCCCATGTCTTCAGCCCTTCACATGCAGAACGCATAACAGGGTGAAAAGCCGGCGGGCGGTCTGATGATCAATGTCCACATGCGCCGCCAGGCGTTCCCTGAGCACTTCCGCACCTTCGTTGTGCAGGCCACGGCGTCCCATGTCGATGGCCTCGATCTGTGACGGGGTTTTTGTTTTAATGGCCTGGAAGTAGGTTTCGCAGACCAGGAAATAATCGCGGACAATCTTGCGAAAGGATTTCAGCGCCAGACCGAACCGGAACAAATCAATGGCGGCGGCATCCTGGACATTAAACACCAGGCGGCCCTCGACAATGGACAACTGAAGGTGAAACGGACCCTGCTCACCCGACTGGGGAGAGAACCGGTTGTCTTCCAAAAGGTCATAGATGGCAACCCGGCGCTCGTGCTCGACCTGCGGGCTGCGCCGGGGCGCCGTCGCTTCATCGAGGACAATGTGAGCGATACGCTGGGTTTCCATTGCCAGTCGCCTGCTATTTCTGACTAGTCATGGCTGTTCATCCGGATCGATACGGACAGGGCATGGGCATCAAGCCCTTCGGCCCTGGCCAGGGTCACCACCTGGGGTCCGACCGCGCGCAGTCCTTCGGCACTGCATTCGATCATGGATGTCCGTTTCATGAAATCCAGCACCCCGAGCCCCGACGAGAAGCGGGCCGAACGGGCGGTTGGCAGAACATGGTTGGGTCCGGCCAGATAATCGCCGAGGGCCTCGGGCACGAAGCGGCCCATGAAGATGGCTCCGGCATTGCGAACCTTCTGACCGAGCGCGCGGGCATTGTCGCTGACAATCTCCAGATGCTCCGGGGCGATCCGGTCAATCAGCTCAATCGCATCGTCGAGACAGGCAACATCTATGACGGCACCGAAATCCTGCCAGCTTTTACGTGCTGTCACTGCGCGGGGCAGGGTCTTCAGATGCCCTTCCACGGCGTTGATGACCTGGTCGGCGAAGGCACGGTCATCGGTAATCAGGATCGCCTGTGCGGCTTCATCGTGTTCGGCCTGGCTCAGCAGATCGGCGGCAATCCAGGCCGGGTCGCTATGGCCGTCGGCCAGAATCAGAATTTCCGAAGGCCCGGCAATCATGTCGATACCGACAGTGCCGAAAACCTGGCGCTTGGCCGCCGCCACATAGGCGTTACCGGGCCCGACAATCTTGTCGACGGGTTTGATTGTGTTGGTGCCGAAGGCCAGGGCCGCCACCGCCTGGGCACCGCCGATACGATAGATTTCGGTGACACCGGAGATTTCCGCGGCCACCAGAACCAGCGGGTTTATGACACCGCCCGGGGTTGGCACAACCATGACCAGCCGTTCAACGCCGGCGACGTTGGCCGGGATCGCATTCATCAGGACCGACGAGGGATAGGCCGCGGTGCCGCCCGGCACATATAACCCGGCGTTCTGCACGGCCGTCCATTTATAGCCCAGGCGCAAACCCGCGGCATCGGTGTAATCCAGGTCTTCCGGTTTCTGGCGACCGTGAAAATCGGTAATCCGTGCCGCCGCCAGTTCCAGAGCGGCCAGGGTTTTACTGTCGCAGGTGCTGCGCGCAGCGGCGATTTCCCGGGCACTGATCGGCAGGGTTTCAACGGTCAGCGGAAAGCGGTCTAATTTTTCCGTAAGCGCACACAGGGCCAGATCACCGCGGGCCCGGACATCGGCAATGATCGCGCTGACGACGTCATTGACGTCGGCGTCCGATTCCCGTTTCTGGGTCAGAAGGCCGGCAAATTCCTGTTCGAATTCCGGACTCTGTGCATCAAGCCGCAAGGGCATCGACGGCCTCCCCAAACTTGGCAATCCAGCTGCCCACTTCATCGGGGCGGGTCTTCCAGGCGGCCCGGTTAACACAGAGCCTGGACGTGATCTCGCAAATCCGCTCAATCTCGACCAGGCCGTTGGCCTTCAGGGTATCGCCGGAAGAAACCAGATCGACGATACGGCTGCACAGTCCCAGTTGTGGTGCCAGTTCCATGGCCCCGTTCAGTTTGATACATTCCGCCTGCACCCCGCGCGCGGCAAAATGCTTCGATGTGAGATGCGGGTATTTGGTCGCCACCCGGACCGAACTCCAGGTGCTGGGATCATCATCACCGACCATTTCCGCCGGCTCGGCAACCGACAGCCGGCAATAACCGACGTTGAGGTCGACCGGCGCATAGATTTCAGGATAATCAAATTCCAGCAACACGTCGTTGCCGGCAACCCCCAGATGGGCTGCGCCAAAGGCCACAAATGTGGCCACATCAAAGGCCCGGACCCGTATGATATCAAGCTCCGGAATATTGGTGGTAAACCGCAATTGGCGGGCTTTGTCGTCGTCAAAGGCCGGTTCCGGCTCAATCCCGGCCCGGCGGATCAGCGGCATCACTTCTTTGAGGATACGGCCCTTTGGCAGGGCCAATACCAGTTTTTCGTTGCGTATCACCGCTCTCTCTCCTTCGCCCGGCGCCGTTGGCGCATTCATATCGGGTTTCTTCCGTTTTCACCAGCCTGACGGCGACCTGGTGACGGGTAAACCTGCCGCGTCATTCATTCACCACAGGTCCGGCAACTGACTGTTTTCAGAGGCATAGCCCCCCGGCCAGTCCGACGGCCGGGCACCCCCCTCATAAAAAGTCGCGGGATATTGCCTCCCCGGCCCTGAAATCTCAAGCACAAGGACGAAGCGCCCTAAAAAGCGGATGCCGGGCGGAGCTCACACCGGAGCGCCACCATCCAGGCCCGTTCAGGCAGGCATCACCGCGGGGAATTACTCAGGAGATGGAATCTGTGCTTTTGTTGGGGGCGGCGACACAGTGGGTTTCGACGACAACGCGCCGGTTCTGATCATTCTTGACACCGTCGACGGTGTGGATATGCAGCCAGCGTTCACCCCAGCCCTGCACCTGGCCAACGGGAACCTTGGCGGCACGCAGCAGGGTCGCCACATGCTCGGCCCGTTTCAGAGACAATTCCAGATTACTCTTGTCGCCGCCCAGGGTATCGGAAAAACCCAGGACATTGGATTTGCACAGGCCCGAGGCGCTATATTCCCGGATCTTGGGAATCAAGGCTGCCACCTGGCCGGTGGTTTCCGGCCCGGCGAAGCGGCCAAGGGCAAAATGGATGGTCTGATTGAGGGTGTCTTCGCGAGCGCCGGGGCGGCTGACCGGGGACGCCATGGAGGCCGCGGTCAGTCCTTCCGTGCGCAATTTCATGAGCTCGGCAATTTCCTGCTGTTCACGGCGCAGGTCACCAATATCTTTTTGCAGGGCAGTCACGCCATCGCTCAGCGTCGTCAACGCAGCCGACACGGTTGGCGGCACCTGGACGCTGGCCGGGGTTTTGCCGGCAGCGCCTTCGCTCGCCAGCTTGATTTCCCTGAGCGCTTCCGTTTTCAGTTCCACAACAACCCGGCTCACATCCGCCTGCCCCGCCGTAATCCTCTGGTCGACATGGAGATAGCCGTAATAGGCCAGCGGCACGGCGGCACCGAGCACGATGACGGCTGATAATAATGACGTGGCGATTACTGTTTTGCCGGCGTCCATGGGTTGTCTCCCTTTCGAGATAAGCCTCAAAAAAACTGCGAATCGGCATTATACACCTGTTAAAGGGGAGGATGCATGGTTTAATTTGCAACCGCCCCGCGCCCCGTGTGTGTTGGCCTTGAAGGCCTGCGGGCGACAACCGTTCCCGCCCATTGCTTTTTCATGCCGACCCGGTGAGGATGTCGCCCATGCGCATGCGATTGGTCATATTCAGAATTCTGCTGGTCGCGCTGACGACCGGGCTGTTGGCGTGGATTGGCTATGAAGTCTTCCGCCAGAATTATCTGGAGGCCGTCGCCATCAGTGGGGTCAGTTCCGTCCTGTTGTGATTTATCCTGGGAACAGGCAGGCAGCCGCCCGACGACCCGTAAACAGCCGGCTGCAGCGGTCGAATCTGAATGAGGAGAGCAGAGGACAGGCCGTTGTCAGACTTCGTCGCCGCCACGGCGCCCGATCATGACATCCCGATGCACCCAGACACTGAGCAGCAGTCCAAAGCCGATCATCAGCGTCATCATGGCCGTACCGCCATAGGATATCAGCGGCAGCGGCACACCGACAACCGGGATCAGCCCCATCACCATGGCAATGTTGATAAAGACATAGAGAAAGAAGGTCGTGGTAATTCCGGCACCCACCAGGCGCCCGAACTGGTTACGACAGCGCAGGCTCATGGCGAAGCCATAGATCAGGATCAAACCATAGAGTCCCAGCAATCCGACCCCGCCAATCATGCCGAACTCTTCCGCCAGCATGGTAAAAATGAAATCGGTCTGCATTTCCGGTAAAAACCGCAGGTGCCCCTGGGTTCCCTGCATGAACCCCTTGCCGAACAGACCACCCGAACCCAAGGCGATTTTTGACTGGATGATATGATAGCCAGAGCCAAGCGGGTCGTTTTCCGGATTCAGAAACGTCAGGACACGTTGCTTCTGGTATTCCCGCAAAAACTGCCAGGCAATGGGAGCCGCAATAACGGCGCCGACAGTGACCAGGGCAAATTTCCACATACGGACGCCGGCCGTGAAAAAGATGGCACCACTGGCCATCACCAACAGCAGTGTCGTTCCCAGATCAGGCTGGCGCAGGACCAGGATTGCCGGAATTCCAATCATCAGCAGTGGCGTAAGCAGATAAGTTGGCCGGCCCACATCTTCGATGCTGCCACCATGAAAATAACGGGCAAGGGCCAGAACCAGGGCGATTTTCATCAATTCCGACGGTTGCAGGTTGAAATAGCCCAAATTAAGCCAGCGTTGCGCCCCCATGCCCACTGTACCTGCCACTTCAACAATCACCAGCAGGGCCAGGGTGACCGCATAAAATACATAGGCATAACGCATCCAGATTCGGATATCGATAAGTGCAATCGACACCATCACCACCAGTCCGACACAGAACCGGGTGAACTGGCGCGATGCCCAAGGCTCCATATTGCCATTGGCTGCAGAATAGAGCATGGCAAAACCGATCCCTGCCGCCGCGCATAAAAGCAGGACAAACAGCCAATGAATATGCCACAGCTTTTGCCGCAACGTCAGGTCCGGCGTGTTCAGGGCATCGTGGCTCATCCGTCTGCTTGCTCCGGTATTTTATCGAGGCCGGACAGTGGCTTCAAATTTGGACTGGGCGCAATCCCGTCGTCGGCGGAATTCCGAAGTTGCGCTTCCAGCAATATATCATGGGCAATGGGCGCGGCAACGGACGAGCCGCCACCGCCATGCTCGACAACGACGGCAACCGCATATCTGGGATCCGCAACCGGGGCATAACCGACGAACAGGGCATGGTCCCGCTCTTTCCAGGGCAGATCCTGATTCTTGATGACGCCAACATCACGCTCGGACTTGGTAATCCGACGCACCTGAACCGTACCGGTCTTGCCGGCCATTTCCATTCCGGGTTCAGTGATGCGCGACCGCTTCGCCGTTCCATAGACAGGATTATTGACGACTTCCGACATGGCTTCCTGAACAAGTCTGATATGGGCACTCGATATGCCGAGGGATTTTTTCTCGTCGCCGGATTTCGACGCATCGGCGGTTTTATAGCCGCCCACCAGTTTTGTCAGTCGCGGCGTTATCTGCACACCGCCATTGGCCAGTTGCGCCGTCATGACAGCCAGTTGTAAAGGTGTGATCTGCACATATCCCTGACCAATCCCGGCATGCAGGGTCTCCCCCTGGTGCCAGGGTGCATCCAGTTCCCGGCGCTTCCATGCGATCGTCGGGATGACCCCCGCCTTCTCGCCGGGCAAATCAATTCCCGATTTCACGCCAAGGCCCAGTCGATTTGCCATGGTTGCAATCCTGTCAATACCCGTACGCTTGGCAATTTCATAAAAATAGACATCGCAGGACTGGGTAATCGCCTCTTTGGCATCCACCGCTCCATGCCCGTGTTTTTTCCAACAGTGGAACCGTGAATCGCCAAGCTCCGTATATCCTCGACAGAATATCTTATTAGCCGGTGCGATTACGCCTTTTTCCAGAGCCGCCAGCAGCACCGCCATTTTAAAGGTCGACCCGGGCGAATAGCGCCCGGCAATGGATTTGTTAATCAATGGGGCCATCGGATTGGAAATCAGATCTTTCCATTCTTCCGTTTTCAGGCCGCGATTGAAGGCATTGGGGTCATAGCCCGGCGTCGATACCGTGGCCAGAACGTCTCCGGTCTGAACATCGAGAACAACGACAGAGGCGCTTTCTCCCTCAAGCCGGCGGGTGATCATCTGTTGCAGACCAAGATCCAGGGTCAGCGCGATTTCCGCACCGGGTTGCCCTTCAGATCTCGACAATTCGCGGATAACCCGGCCAAAGGCATTGACCTCCACCTGGCTGCTGCCACTGGCGCCGCGCAGGTCTGTATCGTGTATTTTTTCGACACCGGCCTTGCCGATACGAAAGCCCGGCAGTTCCAGCAGCGGGTCACCGGTTAATTCCTTGGCAGATACGGCGGCCACATAGCCGATCACATGGGCGGTATCTGCCCCATAGGCATAACTGCGGCTTTGCCCGACATCTATCAGTATGCCGGGTAAATCAGGTGCATTCACCTCGATCCGGGAAACGTCCTCCCAATCCAGGTTCTCGCGAATGGTGACCGGAATAAAGCTTCTGTTGCGTTTCACATCACGCACCGTTCTGCGTCGCTCGGCCGGACTGATGGATATAATGCGGCCAAGTATATCCAGGGTATATTCAATATCGCGGGTGTTTTCCGAAATCAGCAGGACCCGGTAGTTTTGCTGGTTATCGGCGATTGGTACACCAAACCGATCAACAATGCGTCCGCGCCGCGGCGCCAGCAAACGCAGATTTATACGATTTTCATCAGCCAGGGTCTTATATCGGTCCGATTCAATGACCTGCAAATAATACATGCGGCCGATCAGAGCCGACAGCAACGTCGCCTTGCCACCGGCCAGCATCATGGCACGCCTTGAAAACAGCTTATGTCTTTCCGAATCGCGATGCATCACAACTGCCTTATGATAAATTGCTGCCAGCGCATGAACACCCAGGCAAGGGCGGGAAAGACACCCACCGTCAATAAATACTGATAAACTATTCCGCGTGGCTCAAGGACGCTGTAATTCCACAGGGAATTCAATGCCCAGGTTAACACAAAAGCCCCTGCTGACACGATCGCAAAACCCAGCCAAATGATAACAAAGGACTTGCCGAATAAAAACCGATGCTGCCAAAGCACAACGCCATACACCAACAGAAAGACAAGGGTGTTGATGCCGATCGGGCTGCCGGAAAAGATATCGTGCAACAGGCCGATAATGAAAACGCCATAGGCGGGCAGAAGCTCCGATCGGTAAACCGCCCAATGATATACGGCCATTAACGGCAGCAGCGGAACAACCGTCGAAAAACCCGGAATTTGCAGCGGAACAATATTGAGAATGACCAATGCCAACGTCAGCAGGAATGGCGTCAGCAGACGGGTCAAAATATCCAGTCTATACCAGATACTTATTTTCATAGGTATTATTTCCGTATTTTCTTGCCACGCATGGCAATGGCGGCGCCTTCAATGGGCGGTGCTTCAACAATTCCGGTTAATCCATAATCGAGAATACGCAAATAAGTAATCCGAGAGCGGTCGACAAAAGGCTCTATGCTGATGCCTTTGTCATCGACCGAAGCAACGACCCCGACGGGCAATCCGGGCGGGAAGGCACCCCCATGGCCAGACGTCACGATCCGGTCGCCCTGGCTGACCAGGGCGCCGGGTGCCAAATGGATGAGCCGCGGCCTGCGGCTGTTGTCGCCTGCCAGTATGGCACGGGCGTGACTGGATTGAATAACAACGGGAATACGCGAGTTCAAATCGGAAATCAGCAGGACCCGCGCAGAACGCTCTCCAACATCGGTAACCCGTCCGACCAATCCGTCACCGGTGATGGCGGCCTGGCCTTTGCGAACACCAACCCGTTCACCGGCATTGATGACAGCGGAGTTTGCAAAAGCACCGCCCGTATCGGCGATCACCCGCGCCGTAATAAAACTCGCCTGCGGGTCCGAGACAAAATTCAGAAGCCCGCGCAGACTTTTATTCTCCGCATCGAGTTTTCGGGCGGCAGCCTGCCACTGCAGCAACCGCGCCTTTTCTTCAATAAGGCGATGATTTTCCTCGCGGACGGCCAACAGACCCTGAACCTCACGGCGGATATTATTGAACGATACAACAGGTTTCGAAATGACATTGAGAATGGGAGTCACCGCATCAGTGACATTGGCGCGCAACCGTTCCATAAGCGCGCCATCGACCTTGCCAAACATCATGAGGGCGACGGCAGCCAGCAGAAGCACCATAAATGCGAAACGTTGTGTAACGTTGCGTATCGGCGCCGCAATGCGACTTATGGAATGTGAATGGTCCTTCACATCGACCTCATCGGGTTTTTACGTTTTAGTCCCAGGTGTTCATGACTCACAACAAATAACATTAATCCGCATGCGCATAACAATTCTGATCTTCCTGCCCGTCCGAAAAATCAATACATCGTCATCAATACGTCCTTCAGAATTTTCTTCTGTTCCAGCGCCCGTCCGGTCCCAAGTACAACACATGACAGGGGATCATCGGCGATCGATACGGGCAACCCCGTCGCATGACGCAGAACGAAATCAATGTTTCCAAGCAACCCACCGCCACCGGTCAGCACGATGCCTTTATCAACAATATCGGCGGCCAGTTCAGGTGCCGTATGCTCCAGCGCAACTTTAACAGCTTCGATGATGGCACCGACCGGTTCTGCCAAACTCTCGGCAATCTGGCGTTCCGAAATAATCAACTCCTTGGGAACCCCGTTCATCAGGTCACGGCCCTTGATTTCCATGGTCCGGCCTTCTCCCTCGTCGGGCGGACAGGCGGAGCCGATGTCTTCTTTGATGCGCGCCGCACTGGCTTCACCAACCAGCAGATTATGGTTACGGCGAATGTAGGCAATAATGGCTTCGTCCATTTTGTCACCGCCAACACGAACGGAGCGCGAATAGACAATGCCGCCCAGACTCAAAACCGCGACTTCCGTCGTGCCACCGCCAATATCAACAACCATTGACCCGGTCGGCTCGGTAACCGGCAAGCCGGCACCAATCGCTGCCGCCATCGGTTCTTCAATCAGGTAAACCTTGCGGGCACCCGCGCTTTCCGCCGATTCCTGAATGGCGCGCCGCTCAACGGCCGTCGAACCGGAAGGCACGCAGACGACAACCAGCGGGCTCGCGAAACTGCGGCGGTTGTGAACTTTGCGAATGAAGTATTTTATCATTTCTTCGGCAACTTCAAAGTCGGCGATAACGCCATCTCGAAGCGGGCGAATGGCCCGAATATTACCCGGCGTTCGGCCTAACATCTGTTTGGCTTCCTCACCAACGGCCAACACCTGTTTTTTACCACGCACCTCGTTAATGGCGACAACGGAAGGTTCGTTCAAAACGATCCCGCGATCTTTTACATAAACGAGCGTATTCGCTGTGCCCAAATCAATGGCCATGTCAGCAGAAAGGAAACCGAACAATCGCGAAAACATAAAACCTCTCAAATTCCACCAAATGGTGCGGACTCAAACTTAGTCGACCCCAAATTTTCAAATTCTGGCAAATAGACACTTAACAGACTGTGTCATCACCCCTTTATACGTATATGCACCCGCCAGGGCTAGGCAGAAAGCGTGCCCGGAGCGGTTTTTTCCCTTTTAACCAGTAACTTATTCAAAGCATGCAGATAGGCTTTGACGGACGCAACCATGGTATCCGTATCGGCTCCGGAGCCATTTACGGTTTTCCCATGTTCTTCCAATCTAACCGTCACCTCGGCCTGGGCGTCTGTGCCCTGTGTCACAGCATGGACCTGAAACAATTGCAGCCCAGCCTCATGCGGAAACAGCTGTTTGATGCAGTTAAACGCGGCGTCAACCGGTCCATCACCGGTGCCTTTACAGGCCCGTCGTTCACCATCAATTTCCAGTACCAGTTCGGCCTTGGGTGGCGTATGCGCGGTGCCGCATAATATTTCCAGTTCCAGCATTCGGATGCGGTCGTTACCACGCACGACTTCATCATCGACAAGAGCAATTATATCTTCGTCGAAAACTTCTTTCTTGCGATCTGCCAGATCCTTGAAACGTTTAAAGGCGTCCTGAATGGCGTTGTCGCCCAGGTCATAACCCAGATCAGTCAGTTTTTCGCGGAACGCATGCCGTCCCGAATGTTTGCCAAGCACCAGATTCGACTGGGTCAGGCCAACCGACTCCGGGGTCATGATCTCATAGGTCCCGGCATGCTTCAGCACGCCGTCCTGATGAATGCCCGATTCATGGGCAAAGGCGTTGGCGCCGACAATCGCCTTGTTGGGTTGCACGGCAAATCCGGTTATCCCCGATACCAGCCGCGACGCCTTGATGATGTCTTCTGTTTTTATGGCCGTGTCGAAAGCCAGCAAATCACGACGGGTGCGCAGCGCCATGACAATTTCTTCAAGCGCCGCATTACCCGCTCTCTCACCCAGCCCGTTAATTGTGCATTCAACCTGGCGCGCGCCCACCTGCAGGGCGGCAAGGGAGTTGGCAACGGCCAGACCCAGATCATTGTGACAATGAACGGAGATGACAGCCTGATCGATATTTGGCACCCGGTTGAACAGCATCTCGATCAGGGCTGCAAATTCTTCCGGGATTGAATAACCGACGGTGTCGGGAATATTAATGGTAGCGGCACCGGCCGCGATTGCACTTTCAACGCAACGGCAAAGAAAGTCATGTTCGGTTCGCGACCCGTCCTCTGGTGACCATTCAACATCGTCGGTATATTTGCGCGCCCGTTTGACACTATCGATCACCGCCTGGTGGACGGCGTCCGGCTCCATTTGCAGCTTGTATTTCATGTGCAGCGGGCTGGTCGAAATAAATGTATGGATACGCCCCCGCCTGGCCGGTTTCAGTGCTTCGGCGGCACGGTCGATATCATTGGGGGTAGCCCGGGCGAGGCCACAGACGATTGCATTCTTCACGACTTTTGCGACTTCCCTGACCGCTTCAAAGTCACCTTCCGATGCAATCGGGAAGCCGGCTTCAATAACGTCGACACCCATATCTTCCAGAACCTGCGCAATGCGCAGCTTTTCTTCCAGGTTCATGGAGGCGCCCGGCGACTGTTCGCCGTCACGCAGGGTCGTATCAAAAATCAGTATGCGGTCGTTTTCGCTCATTAACCTTCTCTTTTTTACCCGTTGCGCAGTGTCGATGAATTAACCATCCACAGACGAAACGGTCGGACCACGGACTCCAGAAAACACAATGATTCCAATCCGCTGTCATTGACGTGTACGCCAAGGAGATTGACAAAGACTTAACGAACCCGAGGAAAATTAACCAAACTTCGAGGCTCATTGATGCCCATCCGACGGATTTCCACAGTCCCTGCCAGTCCGTTCAATGGGATACGGAGGTATGTATCTCAACGAAAACCGGACCGACAGGCCGTCGGCGACAGGCGCGTAAATCTGCATCGTCTGATGCCAGGACCAATCCACCTCTATTCTCTGATTGTCAGATTACCACATCCATGTTGCTGGCCTTTTAATTTCAGGGCCCGCGCTGTGAACCCGTGTGAATTGATTTGTGCTTGCGATGAGCCGGTTTTTCGGCCGACAAAAACCCCGCTACTGCATCTGCAATAGCGGGGTTTTTAATTGAGACAGAGCCAGAGCCGGATCAGTCCGGTCATGGTTCCTGGGCCGAGATGGCTGTCTAGTTCTTGGCCTTGTCGACCAGGGCGTTTTCAGCAATCCACGGCATCATGGCGCGCAGTTTTTCACCGATTTTCTCAACACCATGTTCGGCGCTGTTGCGACGGTTGGCCTTGAAGCTGGCCAGACCGGACTGGTTTTCAAGCATCCAGTCGCGTGTGAAGCGACCGGACTGGATATCGTCCAAGACCTCTTTCATGCGAGCCTTCGTGCCCGCGTCAATGATCCGCGGCCCGGTGACGTAATCGCCATACTCGGCCGTGTTGGATACGGAATAACGCATGTTGGCGATACCGCCTTCATAAATCAGGTCTACGATCAGCTTAACTTCATGGCAGCATTCGAAATAAGCCATCTCAGGTGCATATCCGGCTTCAACCAATGTTTCGTATCCAGCCATGATCAAGGCCGTCAAGCCACCGCACAGAACAGCCTGCTCACCGAACAAATCGGTTTCACACTCTTCTTTGAAAGTGGTTTCAACAATGCCGGCACGTCCACCACCAACACCGGATGCATAGGAAATTCCGACTTCCTTGGCGTTACCACTTGAATCCTGATCGACAGCAATCAAGCAAGGCACACCGGCACCACGGACATATTCACCGCGCACGGTGTGTCCCGGGCCTTTAGGAGCGATCATGAAGACGTCGATGTCTTTGCGAGGCTCAATCAGACCGAAGTGAACGTTGAGGCCATGGGCAAAGGCAATAGCGGCACCCGGCTTCAGATTGTCACGGACGTGGTCGTTATATAGGGCGGCCTGTGTTTCGTCCGGGGTCAAAAACATGAAAATGTCGGCTTCTTTAGCAGCTTCCGCTGCCCCTTTGACTGTAAAGCCATCATTTTTCGCTTTTGCGGCACTTCCAGATCCTTCGCGAAGAACAATAACAATGTTCTTCACGCCGGAATCGCGGAGGTTCAATGCATGCGCATGCCCCTGGCTTCCGTATCCGGCAATCGCAATTTTCTTGTCTTTAATTAAGTTTACATCGGCATCGCGGTCATAATAAACGCGCATGATTTAGTTCCTTCCGTTTTGCGTTAAGTTCGTCATTAGGGTTTAAGAGTTGGTTTTCAACAAGTTCTCGTTATTCATCGCCCTCAAGGGAACCCAGCCCTCTGGATATGGCAACGACACCCGTTCTCGAAATATCGATCAGCCCAAGCGGCTTCATCAAGTCAATGAAGGCGTCAATTTTATTTGACGTCCCGACAATTTCGAAAACAAAGGATTCATTGGTAGAATCAACGGCTCGGGCTCTGAAAATGTCACCTATTCTCAAGCTCTCGACACGTTTCTCACCCTTACCCGCAACTTTGACAAGGGCCAGTTCGCGTTCCACATAGG
>JABMNT010000125.1 GCA_013203595.1 Rhodospirillales bacterium | reverse complement strand
GCACGGTTTCGATGTCTTCGCGCAATTCCAGCCCGGCTTCCCGGCCATAATAATGGCTGAGCACGCCAAAGGAATGGCCATACCCGAAGGTCCGGTACTGCAGCAGGTCATGGGCCTCGTAAATGGCGTTCAACTGCACGGCAATGTCGCAGCAACGGACACCGGGGCGGATCAGCTCGAGGCCACGCCGGTGCACCTCCACGTTGACGTTCCACAGTTTGAGATGGGCATCGGAACAGTGTTCGGCAAACAGGGTGCGTTCGAGGGCTGTGTAGTAACCGGCGATCATGGGAAAACAATTGAGGCTCAGAATATCACCAGAGCGGATTTTACGGCTGGTCACCGGATTATGGGCACCGTCCGTATTGATCCCGGACTGAAACCAGGTCCAGGTATCGAGCAATTCCGCATCCGGGAATCGGCGGGCGATTTCGCGGATCATGGTTTGCGTCGCCTGCAGCGCAACTTCGTATTCCGGCACGCCAGTGGCTATGGCATCAGCGCAGGCGAATCCACCGATGTCGGCGATGGCAGCGCCCTGTTTGATATGGGCGATTTCCGCAGCTGATTTAATCATCCGCATCTGCATGGCGGGGGCTGCAATATCGACAAATTCGGTGTTGGGCAGGGCGGCGCGCAGTTTTTCCATGTTCTGTAAATGCAGGTGATCAAACTCGATCCCGACCCGGCCACCGTCTTTGACCAGTTGCTGGATGGCCCGGAAGTAGTTATCACGCTGCCAGTCCGTATAGGTCAGGTTGTCGCCGACGGTGCGCCGCCACGGCTGGCCGCCGTCGATATTGGCAGCGACCGTGGTTGCCCTGTCGTGGTCAACGATATGGGCATAGTTGCGGCCAAACTGGCAGTACAGGAAGTCCGAATAATAGTTGATGTTGTGATACGAGGTGAACAGGGCGTAGTCGATGCTGTGGGTCGCCATGTGGGCCCGCAGCGCCGTTTCGCGGCGGGCGTACTCGCTGCGGGAAAAGGTGTTTTTTACCGCCTCGCCATTGTGTATCTGGATTGTCGCGTCCATCAAACTTGCCTTCCCATTGATCTATCCTGTGCAAGTGTAGGCAGATTGGCACCCCTCTAAATACAAAAAATTGGCAAAACAGCGTTTTAAGTGCGGCGCGGGTCTGTAGGGGGCAAAATACCCGCAAATTATGGAGCGGATGCAGCATCGAACCTTGAACAGGCGGCGGCTTTGGGCAATATTCGGGCAAAGCTCAAAACATTGGGGTCCGAAGGATTTACATCCACTCTAAATTGCCATTGACCAGTGACATGTTGTTGCTGTCTGAAATTCAAACGTCGTAAGGGTTTCCAACATGAAGATTGCAGTTCTCAAAGAACGTCACCCCGGCGAGACGCGGGTCGCTGTCTCTCCGGAAGTTGCTGGTAAACTGATTGCACTCGGCTTTGATGTCAGTGTTGAGGCGGGTGCCGGTGAGCGGGCCTCGTTCCTCGATGAGGCCTATAAACTGGCTGGTGCCAAGGTCGTGGCAACGGCCGCCCTGGCGCAAAAGGACGCGGGCATGATCCTTAAAATTCAGGGACCGGATGCTGCGGAAACGGCAAAAATAGCCAAGGGCACAATTGTTGTGGGGCATCTCAATGCGTTGTCCGACGCCGCCGCCATGAAGGCATTGGCGGCAGCCGGTATCACCGGTATTGCCATGGAACTGATGCCCAGAATCACCCGCGCACAGAGCATGGATATCCTGTCCAGCCAGTCCAATCTGGCCGGATACAAATCAGTTCTCGATGCGGCCGGTGAGTTCGGCCGGGCGTTTCCGATGATGATGACGGCAGCCGGAACAATCGCGCCGGCGAAAGTCTTTATCATGGGAGTAGGGGTTGCCGGTCTGCAGGCCATTGCCACGGCCAAACGCTTAGGCGGTGTGGTCACCGCGACCGATGTCCGCCCGGCAACCAAGGAACAGGTTGAAAGCCTGGGCGGGAAATTCCTGGTGGTCGATCCGGAGATGGAAAAGGATGCCCAGACCGCCGGTGGTTATGCCAAGCAAATGCCGCCGGAATACTTCGAGAAGCAAAAGCAGGTTGTCGCCGAACATATCAAGAAGCAGGATGTGGTCATCACCACAGCGCTGATTCCCGGTCGCCCGGCACCCACATTGATCACCAGGGAGATGGTGATGAGCATGCAGCCGGGATCGGTGATCGTCGATCTGGCGGTCGAGGCCGGCGGCAACTGTGAACTGTCGAAACTGGGTGAAACGGTGATCACGGCAAATGGTGTGAAAATCATGGGCCATGCCAATGTGCCTGCCCGTTTGCCGGTCGATGCCAGCGCTTTGTTTTCACGCAATATTTTGAATTTCATCAAGCCCTTTGTTAATGCGGATGGCGAGTTTGCCATCGACTGGGCCGACGAAGTGGTTATCGGGACCCTGGTCACGAAGGACGGAAAAATCGTCAACGAACGGGCGGCCGGCGCCAGTGTCGCCAAACCGGCGGCGAAGAAGCCCGCTGCCAAGAAGCCGGCGGCCAAGAAGTCTGCGACTAAGAAACCCGCAGCTAAAAAGCCAGTGGCTAAAAAGCCAGTGGCTAAAAAGCCTGCAGCAAGTCAAACAACAGCCAATAAACCGGCTGCCACGAAGGCCGCGCCGACAGCAGCGCCAGCCGAGAAAGAGGGGAAATAGTCATGGACGCAGCAACCATCGCGGATCAGGCCTCCAAACTGGCTACGGGCGCCGCGCGGCTTTCTGAAGCGGCAGAGAAACTGGCCCAGCAATCGACCGAGCTGATTGTCACCCAGGCCCCGGTACTGACCGGGTCGGGCAGCTCGTTTCTGTCATTGTTCACAATTTTCGTGATGGCCTGTTTTGTCGGCTATTACGTCGTCTGGAGTGTCACACCGGCGCTGCATTCGCCGTTAATGGGCGTTACCAATGCCATTTCATCAGTGATTATCGTTGGCGGGCTGCTTGCAGCCGGTCCAGCGGCTATGGACTTTTCCAAAATCATGGGCTTTCTGGCCGTGACCTTGGCATCGGTTAACATATTCGGTGGATTTATCGTCACTCAGCGCATGCTGGCGATGTTCAAGAAAAAGAAGAAGTAGGGGACGGACCATGGAAACAGGATTTACAGGCTACGCATACCTCGTTTCGGCCGTTTTCTTCATAATGGCACTTCGGGGTTTAAGCTCGCCGGAAACCGCGCGCACCGGCAATTTATTCGGCATCGTCGGCATGGTGATTGCCATCGGCACCACCCTCAATGCGCCCGGCGTTCTCAGTTGGGAGCTGATCATCGTCGGCATTCTGATCGGTGGTGGCATCGGTACCTATCTGGCCGTCAAGATCGAAATGACCGCGTTGCCACAACTGGTGGCCGCCTTCCACAGTCTAGTCGGTATGGCCGCAGTGCTGGTGGCAACCGCCGCCCTTTTCCATCCGGAAGCCTTTGGACTGGGCATAAAGGGATCGATTGCCGGTGCCAGCCTGCTTGAAATGGGATTGGGAACCGTCGTTGGTGCGATTACCTTCTCCGGCTCAATCATCGCCTTTGCCAAGCTGCAGGGGCTGATGTCGGGGGCGCCGATCACCTTCAAGTTCCAGCACCCCCTGAATGCGGTCGTTGCCCTGGCCATTATTTATACGCTGGTCGGTTTCGTGAATACGGAAGCTTATCTGATGTTCTGGCTGATGGTCGCGCTGGCCTTCCTGATCGGCTTCCTGATCATCATCCCCATTGGCGGCGCCGACATGCCGGTGGTGGTCTCCATGCTCAACTCCTATTCCGGCTGGGCCGCCTGCGGCATTGGTTTCACCCTGTCGAATCCGGCTCTGATCATTACCGGGGCTCTGGTCGGCTCATCGGGCGCGATCCTCAGTTATATCATGTGCAAAGGCATGAACCGTTCGATCTTTAATGTCCTGTTGGGTGGGTTTGGCACGGAAAGCGGTGCCGCTGCTGTTGGCGGCGGTGGTGAAGAACGCCCGGTCAAGTCCGGTGCCGCTGAAGATGCTGCGTTCCTCATGAAAAATGCATCGAAGGTGATCATTGTTCCGGGGTACGGCATGGCTGTTGCCCAGGCCCAGCATGCCTTGCGTGAAATGGCCGATGTCCTGAAGGCGGAAGGGGTTGAAGTGGCTTATGCCATTCACCCGGTTGCCGGTCGGATGCCCGGCCATATGAACGTTTTGCTGGCCGAGGCCAATGTGCCCTATGACGAGGTGTTTGAGCTGGAAGAGATCAACAACGAGTTCTCAACCGCCGATGTAGCCTTTGTCATCGGCGCCAACGATGTCACCAACCCGGCGGCCAAAACCGATCCGACAAGTGCCATCTATGGCATGCCCATTCTGGAAGTCGGCAAGGCCGGTTCGGTGTTGTTTATCAAGCGCTCAATGGCGACCGGCTATGCCGGCGTCAACAACGAACTGTTCTTCGAAGACAATACCATGATGCTGTTCGGTGATGCCAAGAAGATGACGGAAGAGATCGTCCAGGCGCTGGGGTAAGATAAGGCAATACTACGTGCCGACAGAGGGACTGGTGGATAATTTCACCAGTCCCTCTGCTGGTTTGACATTTGGAGGCGATGACGATGTTGCGGCTCTTTCTGTTTCTCATAACTAATCTGGCGGTTGTTGTTGTCATCAGTCTGGTCTTCAAGCTGCTCGGCCTTGACGGCTTGTTGCAGCAGAACGGCGTCGATCTGGATCTGGCCGGGCTTCTGGTCTATTCGACAGTGATCGGCTTTTCCGGCGCGCTTATTTCCCTGTTTCTGTCAAAATCCATGGCCAAGGCAAGCATGGGTGTACGCCTTATTCTGAAACCGGCCAATAACCGCGAACGCTGGCTGCTTGCCATTGTTAAAAGCCAGGCCGAAAAGGCCGGCATCGAGATGCCGAGGTCGGTATTTTTTCACATGCCTCAGCCAATGCCTTTGCCACCGGATGGAACAGGAATGCGGCCCTGGTCGCGGTCAGTACGGGGCTTCTCGAGCAGATGCAGGCGGCTGAAGTCGAGGCGGTGCTGGGGCACGAGATCAGCCATGTGGCAAACGGGGACATGGTTACCCTCAGTCTCATCCAGGGTGTCGTCAATACCTTCGTTATCTTTCTGTCTCGGGTGGTCGGGTTTTTGGTGGATCGTCTGGTGTTTCGTGTGGAGCGCGGTCACGGACCGGCGTTCTGGATTGTTTCCCTGGTCTCGGAACTGCTTTTCGGGATCCTGGCGATGATGATCGTCATGTGGTTTTCACGCTGGCGGGAGTATCGGGCCGACCGCGGTGGCGCCCGGTTGGCGGGGCGACAGAACATGATCAATGCCTTGCGGCGTTTGCAGGCCACCCAGGGCAAACCCCGCCTGCCCGACGAAATGGCAGCCTTTGCGATCAGTGGCGGTCGGGTACAGGCGCTGTTTTCCAGCCATCCGCCCCTGGCAAAGCGGATCGCCGCCCTGTCAGCAACTGAATAGGCAGGTGCCTGGGGTTTGCCAATCGGGCTGGCCGGTTTGGTTCAGGTGGTTTCCAATAGCAGCCGGATCGCCTCAAGGGCCAGCAGGGACATGGTCACACCGATAACGAGGGCAGCCATGGCCAGGATCATGCCAACACCGATCAGCACACCGTCGCGTTCGAGAAAGCCCAGTGACAGGCACAGCAGGGCAAGCGCCGGCGGGAAGTTGCTGAACGGCAGCGGCAGCATGAGCAGCAGGGCCAGGGCTACGATCAGGGCGCCGATCAGCCGCGGCACAAGCGGATGCGTCAGCGCGAACCAGCGCGGCTTGATGTAGACTTCCAGTTTCTCGATCCCGGGCAGGGCGCGGTTGCCGAACTTGCGGACGGTGGCAACGCTGAGATGGCGGTGGCGGACATAGTAAGGCAGCAGGGGGGCGCGGAAACCCAGCACCATCTGCACCGCCGGAAACAGCATGGCGATACCGGCAAGCATGGAAATGCCCGGCAACAGGCCCAATGCCGCCAGCAGCAGCAGAATACCGCCGAAGGAACGCCGTCGCAGCTTGAGCACGAGAAAACCGATGGTAACCGTTTTATCGGGCAGATTATCCAGCAATTGCCTGAGGATTACCGACGTTTTGTCTGTGGTCGGCGGCGCAATCACTTCATCCATGACCACGCGCCTGAATATCTGACCGCCTGGAGTGCGGGCTCACTCCGTTTGCGCCGCGTTATTGCGTCGGCGCCGGGCCGCCATGTTAAGACCTTCGACGAAGGCCGAGAAAGCCATGGCCGCATAGATATAGCCTTTCGGCACATGCGCGCCAAAGCCGTCGGCAATCAGCGTGGTGCCGATCAGCAAAAGGAAACCGAGCGCCAGCATGACGATGGTGGGATTGGCCTCAATAAAAATCGACAGCGGGTTGGCGGCCAGCAACATCATCAGCACAGCGGCAACGACGGCGATAACCATAATCGGCAGATGTTCGGTCATGCCGACGGCAGTGACAATGCTGTCGATGGAGAACACCAGATCAAGCACCAGAATCTGGCCAACAACCACCGCAACGCCAGCGGCGGCAATGGCCGGGTTAAGGGCGTCGGGACCGGCTTCCGGATCAACCCGGTGATGGATTTCCCGTGTTGCCTTCCAGACCAGAAACAGGCCGCCGGCAATCAGGATCATGTCCCGCCAGGACAACGGCTGGTCGAAAAGGGTGAATACCGGTTCGGTCAGTTTGACGATATAGGCAACAGTGCTGAGCAGGGCGAGCCTGAGGATCAGGGCGGCGCCAATGCCGATGCGCCGGGCCTGTGCGCGGTCGGCTTCAGGCAGGCGGTTGCTCAGGATGGCAATGAATATCAGGTTGTCGATTCCAAGAACCAGTTCCATGGCAACCAGGGCGGCCAGGGCAATCCAGGCGGCCGGGTCGGCGGCCAGAGCCATCAGATATTCCATCGCGCCGCACTCCTTGTTGTATCGGTTGAATAAGCCATGAGAGTAGTGACAACAGGGGGGGAATCAACGCTTAAACACGGCGTCGTCGTCATCCGGCCGGTGGTCTTGTGCAGCCGTCGGTTCCGGCAGAAATGGACTGCCGGCGACTCCGTCGGTCGCTTGGTCCGCGTTGTGAAAACAGAACTCAGGATCGCCCGTTCGGCTGGGGATCAGTGGCTGTGCGGCCATTGTATTGCCTGTGGCTTGGAAAATCCCGAATTTCAGGCACGACAAAACCGCGGAGATTTTATCTCGCGCGGTTTGAAATCTGTTAGCGCGGTGAACCGGGTCCGCCGCAATTCGACCTCAGCCTAGAAACCTTCGCGCTCGATGCGCTTGCGTTCCAGCTTGCGCGCCCGACGGACAGCTTCGGCCTTTTCACGGGCTTTGCGTTCAGACGGCTTTTCATAGGCGCGGCGGAGTTTCATTTCACGGAAAATGCCTTCGCGTTGCATTTTCTTTTTCAGGGCTTTTAGGGCCTGGTCGACGTTGTTATCACGGACACTGACTTGCACGTTTGTTAATCTCTCTACATGTTAGATGCCAGGGAAGGAAATACTTCCCCATTGAGGAGCGCGTTCTAACACATCATATCGGGCTTGTGAAGGGCGAATTCCATATTATTTTACAGGGGAACACCTTGAAATTCCTCGTTTTGAAATGAGTTAGCGTAAAATGGCCCTCTTAAAAATCGCTCGTATGGGACATCCCGTTCTCGCCCGCAGGGCCGACCCGGTCGAAGACCCGACGGATCCGCTGATCCATTTGCTGGTCAATGACATGATCGAGACCATGCACGACGCCTCTGGAATCGGCCTGGCGGCGCCGCAGGTGCATGTACCGAAGCGGGTGGTGGTCTTTTATGTGCCGCCTTCACGGACCGATGATAACGACGGGGTTGCGCTGACGGTCCTGATCAATCCCGTTATTGAAGCCCTGACCGAGGACATGAGCCTGGGCGTGGAAGGCTGTCTGTCGGTGCCGGGCATGGCTGGCCGGGTGCCCCGATATACAAAAATCCGCTATTCGGCTATGCTGCCCAATGGTGAACAGCTGATCCGTGAAGCGGACGGCTACCATGCCCGTGTGGTTCAGCACGAATGCGATCATCTGGACGGGATTCTCTATCCCATGAGGATGGAAGATCTGAGTTCCTTCGGTTATAGTGACGAGCTCCAGAAAGCAGAACAGGAAGGCGAGACCGAGACCGATGACGGATAGCCTGCAAACCCGACGCGACAAGATTGTTGAAAAGATGCTGGACCATGTGGCCTTCGATGGCTGGTCCCGGGACGCTCTGATCGAAGGTGCGCTGGCCGCCGGCTACGCAGAAGACGTGGCCCTGCGCGCCTTTCCCGACGGCATGGGGCAGGTGGCCGAGCATTTTGCCGACTGGTCCGACCGCCGCATGGTCGCAGCGCTTGCCGCCCAGGACCTGGAAGCTATAAAAATACGCGAACGGATTCATGCCTGTGTGAAGACGCGCATTCAATTGAATATGGTCCATAAGGAAGCGATTCGGCGGTTGATGTCCTATTTGGCCCTGCCGGCCAATGCACCGCTCGCCGCCCGGCTTGCCTGGCGCAGTTGTTCAGCCATGTGGTATGCGGCCGGCGACCGTTCTGCCGACTGGAATCATTATACCAAACGGGGGTTGCTGGTTAGCGTCTACAGTGCGACGCTGCTGTACTGGCTGGGCGACAGCGGCGATGAAGCCGGTGACTACCCGCAAACCTGGGCATTTCTCGATCGCCGCATCTCCGATGTCCTGAAAACTTTTGCCTTACCCGGTAAATTGAAGGCGTCATTGCTGCAACTGGCCGCCACCCTTGCCCCGGGACGGGCCAGCAGAGACTCACGCCGTTAATCTTATCGGAAGCAAGGCGGGCAAAAATTAGCCAAGCCGTATATGATAGTTTGGTCTTGAACCCGGAAAGCCAGTTGGACCCGAAAAATGAGCAGCCGCATCCTTATCGTTGAAGATGACGCCATGATTCAGGGGTTTTTACGCCTGACACTGGAAAACGACGGCTATCAGGTCAGCGCTGCCCAAAATGCTGCCGAAATGCGTGTGCAATTTCAGAACGGCGGAATTGATCTGGTTCTCCTCGATCTGGGGTTGCCCGATGCCGACGGCCTGGATCTGGTGACTGAAATCCGCAGCGCCAGTTCCCTTCCCATTATTGTGGCCAGTGCCAGGGCAGGGAGCAGCGATCGTGTGGCCACCCTCGAACGGGGTGCCAATGATTATTTGACCAAGCCCTTTGATCCCATGGAAATGCTGCTGCGCCTGCGCAATGTCCTGAACCCCTGTGCACCGGCACCGGCAGCCCATAGCACCGGCCCCCTTCAGCCGGAACGCCGTGCGCAACCGACGCAACCGGAACGCCGCGCGCAACCGGCACAACCGGCACAACCGGCACAATCGGTGCAGCCGCCACAACCGGCACATCCGGCACCGCCGGTGCCGCCTGCCTTACACACCCCGCCGGTCAGCCCGCTGCCGCTTGCCACACCGGCAGCCCCTGTCGCCAGCCCGGCGGAACCGGTCTCGGCGGAGCAAAGTTTGCAGGCGGCTGCCCGCAAATCGGCCCCGCAGCCCATATCCCAGGCTCCGGCCAAGGCGAGTGTCGACAAATCTGTGATCATCGCCGGAATCCTGGCCGTTGTCGCCTTTGGCGGGGCCGGGCTGTACTGGGTCACCAATTACATGCCTGTCACCAATGACGAAAACAGACCGGCACGGGAGCGCCAGATTGCCGGGCAGGATGGGGCCGGACAAACTGAATCAGGCACGCTGCAGCGGCGCGGCGTCCTGCAGCCGCCATCGGAACCCGACGTCAGAATTGCGCAGTCATCAAACGGGGCGCCACAGGGCAATCGGGATAATCTGACACGTTCGGTAACATCGCTGCCGGATCAGGATCTTCCGCCCTCTGCCACCGGCCAGCGGGCACCGGTCACTCAGGCGTCGGTTTCGGCAACGGACGCGTCGCCTGTCGATGGTACCGAGTGGGTTAAAAACAGCAAATGTGCACCGCTGCCTGATGTTAAGTGGTGGCGGGTTAAATCCCATCTGCAGGTCGTGCTCTTTGTAAACAGCGAGCATGGGGGGGACTGGCAGCCTTATCTGAACAACTGGCGGGCGCGGGTTGAAAAACTGAAAGATATTTCGGATCGCGGTTCCGGCATAAAAACCAGTTCCGGAGAAATCCTGCAGAATGAAAGCCTGGCTGAATATATCCGCGACACCGCCGACCGCATCAGTATTATTCAATGCCTGGCCCGCGAAGCCCGGATCGCCACCTCGGGCGGCTAATCGGGCGCCGGGGTTTCGTTCATTTATGGATCTCTGTATGGATCGTTGCAAGGGAGGGTGGGGCACGATCTCTAAAGACCGCGCCCCGGGGTCGTCAGGGATGTTTTTTCCGTCCTCATAAAGACAGATCGTCACTCTGGGGGACCAGAGCTCGACAGTGGGGGAACTGTCTTGAACCTAATATGGCCCTGTTGCCATGGGGTTGCGAATCACATTCCAACACGGTTTTGTGAGCGCTGAATTTGTTGCCAGATGTTAAAACTGGTTTTGGACATCGTCGCCTGTCTGGCGTAAGATGCAACCGCATAAAGGATTGAGAGCCGGGTTTTACGCATGTTCAGACAGGAGCCACCCCCTTTAAACAGGCAGGAAATGCCACGCAACGGGCGCGATGCGTCGGGCCATGCGGCACCGCCTCCGTTGCCAGCCGCCGGTGCCTCTGAACCTCGCAAAAGTGCCGTTTACAGGGGCCCGGATTTGGCCGACCATTTCCTTGAATGCACGAAACTGGGGCGTTATCTGACGGTCGAGGACGGAAGCCGCTTTGTGATTACCGACGATTTTCGCACCGCACCGGTGATTTCCTCAGCTTCAGCCATTGCCGCGATCTATTCCAAGGACTTTTTGGTGGCCCAGGCGGCGCTGTTGCCGCTTAGCCAGTCGGCACAAAAAATGTCGGTTCGGGAACGCGACAAATTTGAACAGTTGTTTGCCCTCATCGAAGAGGAAGCGCTTGCCGACCCGGTCAAAAATTCGGCCAGGGCAATTCGCGAGGCGCATTTCAGAGGTGCCGAAATTCGTGCCCTGGAGGCCGAGCTCGGCGACAAGCTGAGCCCTGCCAGAACCCGCTATCGGGAGTTTCTGGGGGTCGTCAAAAAACTCATGGACCGGAAAGTGACTGCCGGGCCGTTTCTTGACGAGTTTCGCGCATTTACCCAGGACGTTGCCGGGCAACTGGATTTTGGCATCTACAGTTTTTGCCTCGACCGCCTGATGGGCAGTGTGCGGGTGCTGTCCAAGGTGAAGAAACTGCTGGTCCTGGAAATATTAAAATATCCACCGTTCATCCGACGCGAACTGCTGACCAATATTCTGACCTTTCCTGGCCAGGAACAGGAGTTGATCGAATTCGTCAAATATATGATCCAGAATGAACTGGGCAAAACCGCAGCCATCGAGATCGAACTGCTGGAAGCCTACAAGTTGCAGCGCCTGACTGTGCGCGATATTGAAGGCAGCCTGGCGGCGTCCGCTTCTCTCTGACCGCTTCTCTCTGACCGCTTGTTGCCTAGACCGGCAATTCAGCTTCGGTGGCGTTTTGCTGGGCGCGAAAGGCATCGAGCCGGTCGGCTACATCGTTATCCTTGAGGGCGATGATCGCCGCTGCCAACAGGGCTGCGTTCTTGGCTCCGGCTTTACCGATCGCCAGCGTTCCGACGGGAATGCCACCCGGCATTTGCGCCATGCTCAGCAAACTGTCGATTCCACCCATAACCCGGGTTTCGATGGGAACGCCGAGCACCGGCAACGGGGTGACCGCAGCGACGACGCCGGGCAGGGCGGCGGCCATGCCGGCGGCGGCAATGATAACCTGCATGCCGCGGGCTTTGGCGGTGGCGGCAAATTCGTGGACCTGAACAGGATTGCGATGCGCCGAAAGCGCCTTCGCTTCGAACGGAATTGCCAGTTCGGTGAGCATATCTGCGGTATGCTGCATGGTTTCCCAATCCGATTTACTGCCCATAATTATGCCCACAACCGGTGATTTGCTGCTCATTGAATGCGTTCTCCCTGTGAATAAAGCCAAAAGCCAGCTTCTGAAAAGCGGGCATTATAGTTAGGCCCGGCCTGCTGGCAAGACAGGCAATGATTTATTAACGATAAAAAGCTATACTCTGGCTGAACGAGCAGTCCCCCCGGATAACCGGCGTTGAGGAATGGCGTGATGGATGTAAATCAAACAAATGGAGTTGCCCCCGTTCATGCGGACGGTCGACAGCATAACCACGGTCGCGAACATGCGGCTGACCCGTCCGACCAAAAAAAAGGCGGTAAGAACCCGGCTTCCGGTTCCTGGCGGGACCAGGACGCGGTCAATATTGATCACCAGTTGCTGGACGCCCTGACCCCTGAGGTTCAGGCTATCATCGATCAGTTGAATGGGGAAATTGAGCCATTGCGGGGCCGGCTAGCCCATGCCGAACAGCAAGTCGAAGACCTGAAAGGCGCGCTGGCCCGCCATGCCTTTTTGAATATACCAAACCGGGTTGAGATCCTTCACGATCTGGACCATGTCATTTCACACCGCGAAAGCTTGTCCATGGCGTCGGTGCTGGTCCTGTTGCATGTGGCAAATGCCGATTCGGTTCGCCGCAAATTCGGCCGCAGGAATCTCGAGCGTTACCTGATCGAATTTTGCCGGCGGGTGACTGATAGCAAGCATCCGACGGACGTTTTTGGCTGTATAGGCGGCAATGATTTTGCGTTAATTCTGCTGGGTGCGGATATGGATCAGGCCGGGCAGTCGCTGGCGGCATTGACGGACAGGGTTTTGGCGACGCCGATCGATCTGGCCGGCACGCAGGTTTCCGTTGAACTGATATCGGGATGCGTTGAACTTGGCCAGGTGAGTTCGGTGGAAAGCGCGATCAGCGCAGCAGATCAATTGATCGCTGCTGCAGGCTGATTGACTGCCGCCAAACCTGTTGATGCAGCACCCTGCTAGGCAATAATATCAGGCAGCAGTTCACTTTCGAAGAAGTTGATTTGATCCTTCAGGGCCAGTTTCCGCTTCTTCAGCCGTTGCATCTGCAACTGCTCGGTTGGCCCGGCCTCGGCCAGTCGGGAGATGACATCATCCAGATCCCGATGTTCGGAACGTAAATCTTCCAGTTTTTTTAGCAGTGCCTTGGTTTCGTTCATAATGTCTCGAAAAGTCCTGAAGTCACCGAAAGATCGTTCATTTTATCAGAAAACATACCCTGTGTGTAGGCCAGGACAGGGATAATTACAATTGAGTTCCCTGTCTGTGGCCCGAAAATTGCGGGCAGGGCGGCAACTGCGATTTAAAGGGGCTGCAATCCTCTGCTCCGCCCTGAAAGGGGCATCGCTGATTACTTGTAACAAATTATAATAAGGCTTTTGGAAACAGTTCATATCATTGTATAATGAAGAATCGCTAACGTGCTTATAATAAAGGCCCATCCGCCTGGAATTCGAGTTGGAAAGAGGCCTGAATGCTCATTGAGGAAAGGGAAAGGGGTGAGGCGTTAGAATTTGATGCGTCCAAGACGCTCGTGGGGTGTTTGTGAAAGATTCTGAGTTTCCGGAGCTGCCTGCAGCTGGGCGAAGTGACGAGAAGCCGTTTGAGCTTGTGGTTGTTCAGGCAGAAATCGGCACCAATGTTATGGTGCCCGATGGTGCATGGATCATTACCGCTGAATTCGTGCGCCAGGGTTCCGATCTGTTTCTTGTCGGCAAGGATGGCCAGCAGCTTCTCATCCAGGATTTCTTTCGTTTAGCCAGTCCGCCGGATATTCAGACGGAAGGCGGCTCGCTAATCAAAGCGGCGCTGGCCAGTCGTCTGGCCGGTCCACTGGCGCCCGCTCAGGTCGCCCAGGCGGCGCCTTCGGATTCCGTAGCCGAGCCCATCGGGACCGTTGTCACCGCGACCGGTAAAGTCGAGGCGGTTCGCGCCGATGGCACCCGGGTCGCGTTGAAGGAAGGCGATCCGGTCTATCAGGGCGATGTCCTCGAAACCGGCAGCGACGGCGCGATTGGCATTGAATTTGCCGATCAGTCCACATTCTCGCTGGGCGACAGCGGCCGGATGACCCTGGATGACATGATTTACGATCCGGGCGGCACCGACAACACGCTCGCCGTCTCCCTGCTGCAGGGCACCTTCTCGTTCATCAGTGGCCAGATTTCCAAGGGCGGCGTCGATGACATGACGGTGACCACCCCGGTCGCCACCATTGGTATTCGTGGCACCAAGGTCGCCGGTCATGCGGCACCGGAAGGCCAGGAAAGTTCAATCACCCTGCTCGAGGAAGACGGCGGCATCACCGGCGAGATCGTGATTTCCAACTCCGCCGGCACGGTGGTTTTGAATATTGCCGGCTCGCAGGTTTCGATGACCAGCTTCAACCAGGTCCCGCCACCGCCGGTTATCATTTCACCCGAACAGATCGAGCAGCAATACGGCACGGCCCTGGCCAGCCTGCCGACGCCTCTGGATGCGCCCCAGCAACAAGGCGACACCACCAATCCAACCGATGCCCCGCCACCACAATTTGATCTGGCCAACTTAAACCAGGAAATCGCCAGAACCATTAACGAAGGGTTTCAGCAGCAGGCCTTCTTCAATGGCCAGTTGCTGCAGGCCAATCAGGCGCTCGGCAGAATATTGGGCTTCAGGAACGTTCCTGATCCGGACCCGCTCAGTTTTGGTAAATTCGGGCTTGCTACAACTGCTGCGACATCTGCTGATTTAGGCTTATTAAGCACGACCACAACGGCGCTTTCGACTGCAGCATTGACGGCTGCTGCCGCGGAAACAGAGGCGGCCAGTCAATCTATATAGGTCGCGTCTGATGCTTCTGCGGAGCTTGGAAGTGCTGATACGGGTCTGAGTTCTGATCAAGCGACAACAATCGCTTCGGTTATTGTCGCGCCATTGGATTCGTTGAATGCAGCGGCGGCGATCTCAGCTGCGGCGGCTGCTCTTGCGAAAGTGAACCAGGCGGCTGCGACGTTCCGGTCGACCGGAAAGGAAGTTCCAGACAATTTGCAGGAAGCGCTGGCGCTGGGCGGGGTTTTTCAAACCGCTGCCGAGAACGTCCGTCATATCATTGATGCCGTTGTTACGGCGTCATCAGCGGTTATTACATTGGCTGTGCAGGCCGCAAAGGACAATCCGGCCGATGCCTACAATGCGGCGCTGGCTGTCGCTTCCGGTCAAATGTCGGTGCAGGTTGATGTGGCGCTTGATGCAAAGCTGGGTGCCGGCGTGTTGTCCTATACGGATTTGAGCTCGATTTTGTCTGGCGTCAAAACCGCGATCTCAACCATTAATGCGCTGCTGATATCAGGAGATCTGGACGCGGATTTGGTTTCGGCCGTTTCAGATACTTTTTCTGCGGCGTCTGATACCGTTACGGCAGCCGATGAAACGGCGACACTTGCCTTTCAGGCTATAAATGAGATGGACTCCACCGTGGTTCTGGCCCGCGCTGCCAGCGCCTCGACTAAAGCCACCGAAACACAGGCGCATCTCAAGCTGGCTGACGGCCATCTGGTTGCATATAAGCTAACGGCTCCCATCGATGCGGCATTTCGGGATGTTCTCGAAGCGTTGGGCGGCAAGGTTGACGATGCGCAAACGGCGGCGGTTGCCGCGGATATAAATATTGGCGGGGCTACTGAAATTCGCTCTTTGCGTAAAGCCTATCGGGCCGAATTTGACAGTGATAATACCAATGATGCTTCGTCCCTGACACAGGCTGTTGCCAACGCAGCCGCTGCGCGCGCCCCTTTGGTGCAGCAGGACATTGACGAAAACAAGGAAGCGGATACGGCAGCCAACGCGGTTTTAGGCGCGCGCGTTGTGCTGGTGAGTGCACTGATTGCAGATGCCGGTGCCGACAAAAAGCTTGAAGCCCTGCAAGATGCTGTCGTTCAGATAGACGCCTTGGTAGGCAGTGCGCGCTCTTCGCAACAAACCCAGGAAGCAATTACGCTGGGTGCCAGCAATGGCATCAACGGGACCGTAACAATTGATGCCGACGGCAACGTATCGTACGCCATAACCAACGGCGCCTTTGCCAGTCTGGCGAACGGATCATCGACAACGGATACATTTGTTATTGCCACGGCAACGGGTGGCGACCAGGCCGCAGCCATTGAGGCATTTCTGGCCGGCGCCAAAGACGCGAACGGCACCGAAATCTCCTTATTCACCACGTCCGAGATTGAGGTTACCATATCAAAAGACGCCGATGGCGATCTGACTGTAGATACGGATCTTAGTGCTTATACCGCGTTTGGTGCAACGCAAGCCAAGGCGGCGCTGCAGCTTGTTGCGGATGCCGACCCGACAGATGAAGTTGCAGAAGCCCGCGCCGTTTTAGCGGGGCGGCGGCTGATTAATGAAACGGCTGAACTCTCCTTCGAGGGCGATCTTCTTACCCTTTTTACTGATGCCAAAACGGATGTCGTCGCCGATGTTGTTACGGCGACCTCAGCGGCCGCCGCCGCCCAGGCAGCCGTCGATGCCGCACAAGTTGTTGTTGATAACGCCGAAGCGACATTTGCCAGGGAACTTGGCGAGGCGATTTTGGCGACCAAGGCCCTGGCCGATGCGGATTCGGCCCTGGCCAAGGCAGAAGGTACATTGTCGCTGGGTCGTTATGCGTCTCAAGTGGAAGCCGAGGCCCGCTTCGATGCTGCCGTAACGAAAGCATTTGCGGCATCAAAACTGGCTCAATCAAAAGCCGCAGAAGCGCGGGAGGCAACCGAAGACGCACTTGAGGCAGCTGGTCAGGATAAGACGGATGATGGTGTGTTCCTGACCCCGAATAAAGTTTCAACGGAAGCCGCAGCCGTTATTGCAGGCGGTTCCTGGCAAGAAGACGTGGTGGTTATTAAAGGCAGCTTCGCCGTTGGCGATGTGATCCGTATTGTTTTGAACGGTGCAACCAGCACTCCCTTTACCTATACGATTCCTGCCGAGGTTGATTCGCCTGCTGATCTGGAAACAGCCCTGGTCTCTGCCATTAATGCGTCCAACCTGTTAAACAGCACCGTCGTTGCCATTCCGGAAGTGGAGGACGGCTTTGATGGTGTTCTGAAAATACGCGCACTGACACGTCCCGGAACGTTTGATATCAGCATTACGTCGAACAACAGTGCGACGGTATTTAATGGTGTTGATCAAAATGGAAATCCGACCAGTCAGGTCGTCCCGACATTGCAAAGTTCCTCCGGGCTGCAGCAGGAGGCGGAAGCGGCAGCCAAGGCCGCGGCAACTGCGGCCTCGAATGTTGCAAAATTTGCAAACGATCAATATTTAAGCACCGATCAGGCCGCCGTTGCATCGCGTGTTCAGGATTTGGCGGCCGTGAATGCGGCAAATGCATCTGCCAAGGCAGCTGCAGCTGCAGCCGTTACGTCCGGTAATCTGGCTTGGGCGGCATCAGATTTGGCTGATGTCATCAATCCTACAGACCATGACCCAGAGACATTAAAGGCATTGCTTGACCAGGCGAACACCCTTGATAGTGCGGCTGCGGGAGTGGCCAGTCAGGGGAATTTCGTTGCCGCGGCGGCGGCACGACTAGCCGCACAGAAAGCGATTGCCCAGGTCCAGGCTGATTTTGTTACCCTGAAAGATGCAACGGATGCAGCCAGCGAGGCAACAGACGCACATCTGCTGGCCAATGGAATTGTTACGGCAACGGCAGTTGCGGGTTCAGGGAACGAAGGCAAGGTCAGTCTGAAGGCGAACGTTGCCAATGTTGATCTGGTTGTGACGCTTAGCGGTGACTCGGGCGCTTTAACAAATGCAGCCCGCAGTTCCAGTTCTGCCCCGCAAATTGACACGATTGCTATTGCATCCGGGGCAGCGGCGGGTAGTACGCTGTCTTTGACTGTTGCCGCAAAACAGGTTGATGTCGTTACCGTTTCCGGCATTGGTGAAGCGGGTGATACCTATTCGGTTACGGTTAATGGGACAACGGTTACCTATACCTCTGTGAACACCGGGACCGGTGGAACTGTGCCGCCAACAGAAGCGGGAATCCAGGCCGGTATAATCGCCGCAGTAAATGCCAGCGGGCCGATCGGAGGCGTCGTAACTGCGGCGGCTGGCAAGAATTTAAATGAAGTCACGCTGACCGCCAAAACGGCAGGTGTGGCCTTTACGTCCTCGGCAACGGCGACCGATGCAGATGGTGATCTGGCTGACAACTTTGCTCTGTCTTATACCGAAGTCGCCAATTTCGTCAGCACGACTGTCACCTATACCGTAACAGGTAATGAAGGTGGGGTATCTGGTATACGCAATGCCTTGGTAAATACATTGAACCAAAGCACAGCGTTGTCTGGTCTTCGAGGGACCGCAGCCAGCGAAGCCGCGAAGGCAGTTCTCGCAGCCGCTGAAGCCGCTGCCGCCGAGCAAAGTGATGACACGGGGCGCGGCGATACAGCGACAGACGCAGCCGCTGCGGCATTGGCCGCCGCTGTTCGTGCGGAAACAGCGGCGACCGTTGTCGCCTCGGCGGTGGAGGCTGCTAAGACTGCATCCAGAGAAGCTGCCGCCCGGGCGGACATCGCTGAAAGCGCCGCGAACGGTACGACAGCCGGTGCGGCGCGGGCTGCGCAACGGGCATCCAATGCGTCGGCCAGTGCCGCTCTTGGTTTCGGTAGTGCCAAACAATCTCTTTCCGCCGCCGATGCCCAGGCGCAAAGTGCGCGGTCTTCTTCGAATTTACAAAAAGCAGAAATTGACGCGGCTGAATTTGCCGATACCGCCAACGCTGAGGCCAACGAAGCCGCCGCCGCTGCCCGTGCAGATGCGCAAGCCGCAGCGGCCCAGGCCCGTACGGACCGAGCGGCGGCGGAAGACCTGGCCGAGGCACAGGCCACAGGTTTAGCCGTTACCGCTGAATCCAAGGCTGCTGCGGCCCTGCAAGCCGCGGCTGTCGCACAGGCGGCAGCCAGAAACGTAAATTCGACGGCTGCTGTGGCGGCAGCGGAAGTCGCTCGTGTCGCCGCTGAAGAAGCCCAGTCGGCAGCCCAGACCGCAATTGATGCGGCGTTAGGGAACGGCGCTGACGCGCTGAATCAGGCATTGCGCGCCTCGCGTGCGGCATCTGAAGCCTCGACCAGTTCAGGCTCCGCGCAGGCATCTGCACAATTGGCGTCAAACGCCTTGGAAGCCATTTCGAAATGGGTGAACGGTGCGGCTTCGGTGGCACGTCTGGCAGCCCAAAAAGCGGCGGCGGCAGCGGCGGCAACGGCGTCACTTGCAGCGCAATCTGCGGCCACAGCTGCCACAGCCGCAGCCGATGCGCGCGATGATGTTCTTGCGCCCAACCTGGATTTGGCCGCTGCCCAGGCGGCCGTAACCTCACGCCAGAAATCATTGACAGAAGTGACCGCGAAACGTGCGGCGGCAGACGACAATGACGATAGTGAGGTGTCAGATATTGAAGCGGTATGGAATGCCGCAATTACCCAGGCGACGCAGGCGCTTAGTGATGCGCAGTCTGCAGTTGCGGCGGCGCAATCTGCTGTCACCGCAGCGGAATCGGCCCGCGACCTGGCAATTAGTACTGCCGTTAACGCCGCCAACGCGGCCGCCGCTGCGGCGGCTGTTGCCGCCGAAACCGCTGAGCAGTTTGGATTTGGAGTGGCCTTTGAAATTGGCGCCCAGGCATCGGCACAATCAAGCGCTGACGCGGCTCTTGAAAACATTTTGACTGAATTAAATACAGCGATCACCGAGGCAGAAACGGCAGTTAATACGGCAAATGCGCAAATAACAGTGATTAAAGCGGAAGTGGTCGAAGCGATTGAAATTGCCGCCGCCATAGCTGGTGGAGACAACAGCCGGGCGATTGATGATACAGAAGCACTGGCGGCATCAAATGCGGCGACCGCAGCGGCTAACTCGGCGGTTGCTGCGCTGGCGAGCGTAATTTCAAAGCTGGGTTTGACGCCTGCATCTGATTCCGTTGCAGACCGGGTTGCAGCCATTAAGGCATTCGCGGCGACGGCGGCAAGCATCGATGATCTGACGATTGACCTGAACAATCCAACGGTCGTAAAACCGCCGCAAACACTAATTGATGCGCAAAATTCAGCGAATACCGCGCAAAATGCGTTGGTTTCGTCGTTAAATGCCCTGGCGAATTCAGTATCCCAGGCCATTACGGCTGCGCAGGCCGCGGCCAGTGAGGCGGGTGATCAGTATATTGTTGTAACCACGGCCCGTGACAATGAATCTGCACTTGATCAGGCCCGCATTGATGCGGCTGTAAAAGCACTGGCAACGGCCCAGGCAACGGCGACGGCCGCTGAAAACCGCGCCGACGCTGCAAAAGCGGAAGCCGATGCCGCCTTCGAGGCGGCCACTGCCCGTGCCTCGGACGCCGCCGCTGCAGATTTGGCCCGTACGACAGCAGGTACGGCATCTGATTCGGCGTCTTCAGCTGCAACAGCAGCGCAGACTGCCTATAACGCAGCTTCTGTGGCCTTGGGTCAGGCAACAGTTGAGGCGGCTGACGCATTAACTGCCTATAACGCGGTTGTTTCAAACCTGACAATTGCCGGAACGAACCCGGTTGAATATATCGACCCGGCTGTATTCCAGGCCGCGCAACAGGCCAACCAGAAAGCCCAGATTGCGAAAACGGCGGCGACAGAAGCTGTGCAGGACGCGGCTGAGGCTTTGCAGGGGGCCAAGGAAGCGGCAACCGCCGCTGCCACGGCTGCCAGTGCTGCGGAAACGGCGGCATCATCGGTAAGTACGGCAATTGCAGGCACTGCAGCCTCCGATGCGGCAACCGCTGCGGGCGCAGACGGCGCCCTCGGGTATTCGGATGAAGCCGGCAGGCTGGCGCAGTTGGCGCGGGACATAACGGTTCCGGGTGGAGCGACATTGAGTGAAGTCTTGCAACTGGTCGCCGATGCCGAAGGGCTGGCAGGTCAGGCTGCAGCGCAGGCAAATTTGGCAGACGCCAGTGCCCTGGTTGCGAATCAGGCCTTTGCCTCTATTCCCGTATCGATCGTTATCGCTGGTACAGTCGAAACCGGTGATCGATACAGTGCGACCATTAACGGGACAACAGTTTCGATTACGGTATCAGCAGGACAATCACGGGCAGATGTGCGCGATGCGCTGGTAGATGCCATCAATAATAACAGCGTCACCGGTGCGGCTGTAACGGCCAGCTCATCGGCCCAGACCGGTCGGCTAACGATCGTCCGCGATGATGCCGACAGTATCCTCAACATATCTGCGACCACAACAAACGTCGCGCAGGGCCTGAAGGATAATTTAATTCAGGTCGTGACCTTCAAAGATGCCCGCTCGAACGCGCAGGCGGCAGCGGATGCGGCAACTGCAGCCGCGGCAACGGCCAGCGGAGTCGCACAGGTGGATACGCTGACGATCAGCGGTGACGTTGCCGTTGGTGATGTCTTTACCATTCTGGTGGGGGCAGATTCTGTTGCAGTTACGGTAACAAGCCCGACAGTGCACACCGTTGTCATTGGCGGGAACACCACCACAGTGAATGTAACCGACGGTGCATCCGTTGCCTCTGTTACCACGACTGTTATCGAACAGCTGAATATTGCGACCGATACCGTTGTCGCCTCGGCCGGGGAGGGGGCAGGCAAGATCGCCCTTACGGCGGCTGATCCGGGTGTGCCGTTTATCGCCGACGCAAGCGCGACAGGCAACAGCAACGCAATCGTTGAAAATTCCACTGAAAACTTCAGTGGCACATCTAAAATTGCCCAGATTGATACCATCACCTTAACGGGTACGGTAAATATCGGTGACGCCTATACCATAACAGTCGATGGAAATGCGGTTACCATCACTGTCAATAGTGCAACCGAGCATGCGGTGACCGTTGACGGAGTGACAACCAACGTGGTGGTCTCCAATGGCACCACGCTGGCGACAGTTGCGAACTCATTTGTCAGCACGTTCACGACCGATACATCGGCAGGCGCTATTGTATCGGCTGAAGCCAGCACCACGGCCGGTGAATTTACCCTGACGTCACGGACCGCAGGTGTCGCGTTCTCGTCCGGTAAAGCGGTGAATGACAGCAGCAGTGTAACCATTGAGATCAACCCAACGGTTGCTAATCTTCAAGGTGCGGATGATCTCGCAGCTGATGCTGCCGCCGATGCCGTGGCGCAGGTTGCGATCGCTAAAACAGGCGCTGACAGCGCGGAAGCCGCGCTGGCAAAAAGCTCAGTTTCGCTGGCGGCCTATCGGTTGTCGATTGAAACCGATGAAGCATTGGCCGAAGCCGCGGCAACCAACATTGCGAAAATTGCATCAATTGCGGAACGCGCTGCGCGTGAAACAGGCAGCTTTGCCAATGCCAACCCGCCCGACCCGGATGGTGCCCGGCAAGCTGTTGTTACCGCAGCAACAAATGCACCTACCGGCATCCCACCCGGTTTGGGGCTGACGCTTACCATCAATCCCGCAACCGATTTGCCGGGCGCCGCTGCCGAGGCTATTGCTGCCATATCGAATGCCGCAACGGCGGCTTCGACGGCGGCACGCGCAGCGCTGCTTGAAGCGACCACGGACCTGAACCTGGGTGTCGCGAGCAATGCGACGGTTGGAACCGCATCGGCGGCTTTGACTGCCGAAGCCAACCGTATTCTGGCTGACAGCAATGCGACCAGCGTCGCTAAGAATTTTGCAACAAACGCCCTCAATACGGTTGCTAATGCCAAGGCCGTTGCCAACAACGCGGCTCAATCGGCTCAATCGGCGAATTCGTCCATGTCGAACGCAACAACACAGATTGATGCGGCTGATGGTAATGAAGAAGCGCTTGCTGCTGCCAATGCTCAAGCCGTCGCTGCAGCTGTTGCAACGGCGAACGCAGCCGCTGAGGCGGCTGAAAATGCCTTTGATAACGCCGAAGACGCGGCGCGGGATGCGCTGGTGGAAGCGCGCGATGCGGTTGCGGCATCCAAGACCATTCTGACCGAGGCGCTGGCGTTTGAGACTAAATTCTCGTCCAGTATTTCCGGTGCCGACGGGGTCATGCAGGCCGCATTGGATAAGGCGACCCAGGCGCTCATCGATATTGACTTGATTTTGGAGCCGGCAAGTCTGGCTTCTGAGGCAGGTTCAGCGACGGCAACGGCCGTAAATTCCATTGTGACAGCTCTGAATGCGGTTCCGCAAACCACAGATCTGATTATTACATCTGGTGTGGAAAGCGGCGATACCATCCGGGTGACGATTGGTACGACAGACATTGATGTCCTGGTAAACGCGGGCGACAGCATTCCGGATATTCGCAATAACATTATTAGCGCAATCAATTCAGAAACGGTAAATGGTCAGGCTGCGAATGCCGTGGTTGTCGCCGAGGCTGGATTTAGTGTGGCGACGATCCGCATTACCTCTGTTGACGTTGATCCGGCGACCACACTTACCATCACCGCAAGTGGCGCGGACGCAGGGGACATTACGCAAATATCGCTGGTTCAATCGGCGGTTACGGCACTAACTTCGGGTTTGACTACCGCCGGCAGTGTTGCAAGCGATATGCAGGGATTGGTGACAACTGCCGGCAATGCGGTGGGCCTGGCCCGAGCCGCGGCAACGCGCGCTGCCGCCGATACGGTTCCTGGCGACGCGGAAACGGAAGCGGATACCGCGCAGGTCCAGTCGGGTGTGGCGATCGGAGCCGCGGAATTGGCGCGTGCCAAAGCGACACAGTCTGAACAGGCGTCCGGTCAGGCTGAAGCCGGTCGTGATCAATTTATTCAGGGCGTTGCCAAAGTTAAAGAAGAAACCGCGCTTGCGCTCAAGCAGCTCGAGGCGGATGCCAAGCCTGTGGCAAAGGCTGACACGGCCAGTGTCGATGAAGGCGATCCAGATGTTGGCAGTACGATCAACAGTAATTCCGTTAAGATAAACCTGCTCGAAAACGACTTGCGGGGAGATGGAAGTTCCCTGACCGATGGTATTATTGCCTCCGTTGGCTCGGCCAAGGGTGGCACCGTTACTGTCAACGCGCAGGTCGTGGCTATTGATGTAGCCGATGGTCTGGCCGCAAACGATAAATTTACCGTTACCATCAACGGCCAGCAATATGCCTACACGGTTACCGGGTCTGAAACCGGTGGTACGGATTTGAACGACAGTATTCGTTTGTCGATTGTGAATGCCATCAACAGTCATCCGGCTGCGGGCGGTCTTGTCGTCGCATCCACAACTGATGGCGTCGACCGCATTGATTTCGCATCCGCCACAGCTGGCACACCAATTAAGGTAACCGCGTCCTATGCGGTGGCGGCTGCCCCTGAAACACAAATTGACTATGCGGTTAATACGGCCGCCAGTGTTGCCAACGGCACCGTAACCTACACCACCGTCGGCGATTTCAACGGCGCGGATACCTTTACCTATACCGTCCAGAATTCATTTACCCCGCCAAGCTTTAGTTCAAACACCGTAACCGTGACCGTTAATCCGCTGAATGATGCACCGGACGCACATAGCGATTTTGCGACCACGGTATCTGAAAGCGCGCCGGTGATCATAAAGGCGCTGGTCAATGACACGGACGTTGATAAAGATGTGCTCAGCATTGCCAATATCGGCAATTTGACCATCACTGTCCTGAATGCCGAGGTGGAGACCTATCAGGGCAGCGGCACGGCCGTTCCCGATGCAAACGGCACAACGACAACCATCACCTATGCGCCGAACTCGTCCGGCACAACCTACACCTTTGATTTGGGTGTATTGAAAGACAACGGCAACGGGACGTTGACGTTTACGCCCAACAAGGTATTTGCCGAACTGGGAATCAATCAGACGAAGGTGATTTCAATCGACTATACGGTGACGGATGGCAATGCGACGCCGTTAACCGATACATCTTCCATGACGATTACAGTAACCGGAACCAATGACAAGCCGACGATCACGGGGACGTCAGGTGATCCGGATGATACACCGATTACACTTTCGATAACTGAAGATAACGTCTTGTCAGACACAATTCAGGTCAGTGACCCGGACAGTGATTCGGCCAATTTCACGTTTTCCGTGGCACGGGCGGCCAGCAGCGGTAAGGTAACGATCGATAATACCGGCGCATTTCAGTACACGCCCAACGCAAATTTCTTCGGAACCGATACCTTCAAAATTCGTGTCGACGATGGCAGTGGCGGGTTCACAACACAGGAAGTGACCGTCAGCGTTGCTGCCGATAACGACGCGCCAATCACAAAAGCGGACACAGCCGAGGTTGATGCCGATGGATCTGTGATCGTTAACATTCTTGCAAATGATAAGGATGTTGAAGGCGATGCGATTATCCTGGACAGCATCAGCGTAACCGCCGGTGGCGGCAGTGTAACCATCCTCAAACAGGTTATTGCCATTGATGTTAAGAACGGTCTCGATACCGGCGATACGGTTAGCGTTGTTATTGGCGGGGTCACACATACCTACGTTGTCGGTACCGATGTATCGGGTGCTGATGCGAACGCTGTTCGCGCTGCGCTGGTCACGCAGATCAACACCGATGCCGGCGTCACCATTGCTTCGGCGACGGACAACGTGGAACGCATCGACTTCACGGCGACGACGGCGGGTGAAGCGATTTTTGTGTCGATGTCGGGTATCGACAGTTCCAATGGAAATGTGGCGTTCGTCCATTCTGTGAATAATGCCGCAAGCCTGGCGAATGGGAATGTAAAATACACGGCAAGCGGCTCTGAAGCGCTCGGTGCCGGTGAAACCGAAAGTGTCATTTTGACATATGTGCTGAGCGACGATAAGGCTCCGGGCTCGGTTCCCACTTCTTCAAGTACGCTCACCATCGAGGTTTCGGGTGCCAACGATGCACCGGTTGCGGTGACCGATGACTCAGCCGTTGTTGCCGCCGACAGTTTCGAGATTATTAACGTTCTGGCCAATGATACTGATTCTGACAATGGTCAGCAGGTTGATTTGATCACGCTTGCTGGTGATCTGGAAGAAGGCGATGAATACGCCGTCACCGTTACCATAAATGGTGTTGATTACAATGTCTCCTATGTCGTTTCCGGTAATGAGGAAACCCTGGGCGATCTGCAAAGTGATTTGATTTCCGGACTGTCGTCGGCCTTGAGCGGACGGGTTACCGTCACTGCCGGTGATACGGAAGGCAAAATTATTCTGACCGCCGCCAATCCAGGCGTGTCATTTACTAGCGAAGTTACCGCGACCGATGGCGGCGTCATCACAAACAATACAGCGACAACGGAAACCACAACGCAGGGATTGAGTATTCTTG
>JABMNT010000124.1 GCA_013203595.1 Rhodospirillales bacterium | reverse complement strand
TTCTTCCACTGGTCGATCATCCATGTGCCAACAACCTTGTAGGGCTGATCAACGCCACGGTTATGCAACGTGAACTTAAGTCCCGGAACTCCGGCTTCCTTAAGCAGCTTTTGTGCTTCAGCACGGGCAGCCTTGATGTCCGTACCATAACCCTTGAGCTTAACCAGTTCTTCTTTGGTTGCCGCCAGCTTGTGGCTTGGGAAGACAACACCACCCACGGTTTTCACAATGGCAATTTTTGACAGGTATTTGGATCCAGACCAGCGATCAAGACCCAAGGTCAATGCCTGACGAACACGGGTATCGTCGAAAGGCTTCACCTTGTGGTTCGGTGTTCCCAGCAACACACAGTTCCAGTCGCTTTCCTGAACCGTGATTTTGTTGCCAAGGGCTTTGACCAGATCATCGCGGGCCTTCGGCGGAAAACCGCGGAATTCAGCGGCTACCCGATCACCACGAATAGCATTGATACTAACTGCCATTTTGGCCGCTGTATGTGCCTTGAAACCATCCAGATAGGGATGGCCTTTATGGTGATAGTCCGGGTTCTTCACGCCTTCAAGGAACGCACCCTGCTGATGCTGTACAAACTTGAAAGCACCGGAACCATTGATGTTTGACTTGTGCCATGAATAGCCATGGGCATCCAAATCAGCCTTCGCATAAATAAAGTTAAACGGCGTTGCCAGAGCCGGAATGAAACTTCCGGTCGGGAATGCCAGCTTAAAGACAATGGTATGGTCATCCGGCGTTGTGATCGTTTCGACAGCCTTGAAAAATGATTTTCGCGCACTGGCGACACCTTCAGGCGGGAAAATAATTTTATCGAAAGAAGCTTTAACATCGGCAGATGTCAAAGGCGTGCCATCATGAAATTTTACGCCAGACTGCAGTTCGAAGGTGTAAGTCTTGCCACCATCTGTTGGTTTGGGAACGTCACCTTCGCACAGATCACAAACGAAATCGCTTGGATCAGATGGGTTGTCCGGGTTAACCCGGATCAACAGGCTGTAGAATGGACGAATCCGGTGAACCAGTGCATAGGTGGTTTCAATATGACCATCATAACTGGGCGTCTTGCCATTAATCGAAAACTCCAAAATACCACCGTATTTCGGCGTTTCTGCGTTTGCTGCACCCACACCCAGAGCCAAACCGGCTCCGACGGCGAGGGATACCGCAAATTTCGTATAGAACTTACTCATTTACACTCTCCTTCCCTGTGTAAAAGGAACCTCCCGAGTTCCTCATTTACATGCATCGCTCGAAGTCGGGCGATCACACCTCTGTACAGGCCACCCAGTGGCCCGGTTTAACTTCCCTGAATTCTGGCACATTCTGGCTGCAACTTGCGACAGCTTTTTCACATCGCGGGTGAAACACACATCCGCTTGGCGGGTTCATGGGGCTTGGAATCTCGCCCTTAACAATCTTGTGGGCACGGCTGGTTTCGAGGTCCGGATCGGGGATCGGAACCGCTTCCAGCAGAGCCGTTGTATAAGGATGCAGGGGATTGTCATACAGTTCGTCACAATCAGCCAGTTCGACCACGTTGCCCAGATACATCACCGCCACCCGATGGCAGATATGACGGACCACACTTAAATCGTGGGATATGAACAGATAGGTCAGCCCGAACTCGTCGCGCAGATCCTCCAGCAGGTTGATCACCTGCGCCTGAATGGAGACATCCAGTGCCGATACCGCCTCGTCGCAGATAATAAATTCCGGGTTCATGGCCAGGGCACGGGCAATGCCGACGCGCTGGCGCTGACCGCCCGACATTTCATGGGGATAGCGCTCGGCAAAATTGGTTTTCAGACCACATTTCGTCAACAGCTCCAGCACCCGCTGGCGACGCTGTTCCGGATCGGTGATAATCTTATGCACCATCATCGGCTCGGAAATGATCTCGCCGATCGTCATCCGTGGATTGAGCGAGCTGAACGGGTCCTGGAAGATGATCTGTATTTTCTTGCGAAATTCGATCATCTGCTGCGAATCAAGTTTCGTCAGATCGGTTCCCTCATAAAGGATTTCACCGTCCGTTGCCTTCTCCAACTGCAGCATGCAGCGCCCTGTCGTCGTCTTTCCACAGCCCGATTCACCAACCAGCCCCAGGGTTTCCCCGCGCTTGATTTTAAAACTGATGCCGTTGACCGCTTTTACGGTCGCCACTTCACGATGAATCAAAATCCCTTCGGTAACCGGGAAAAACATCTTCAGGTTATTGACTTCAACCAGCACCTCTTCCGTATGGGTGCCGCGAAACTGTGTGTCGTCGCGGACGACGGCATCGGTGGCACTCATGACGCCATCTCCTCAAGGTTATCTTTCTCGAAACAGGCAGCATGATGGCTGTCACTGACCTGTTCCAAAGGCGGGTAGGACTGCGCACAGCGCGCCGTGGCGAACCGGCAGCGTGCCCGGAACGAGCAGCCGGAATCCAGTTGCGACAGATCAGGCGGCTGTCCATCAACCGGGTCCAGCTTCGCCTGGCGGGCCTGGTCCATACGCGGCACCGATTTCAGCAGAGCCAGGGTGTAGGGATGTTTCGGCCGGTAATAAATATCCTGGGCCGACCCTGATTCGATGATCCGGCCAGCATACATGACGTTGACCCGGTCGGCATAACGCGCCACCACACCCAGATTATGGGTAATGATAATCATTGCCACGCCCATGTTTTTGGTCAGCTCTTTCATGAGCTCCAGAATCTGTGCCTGAATGGTCACGTCCAGCGCCGTCGTCGGCTCGTCCGCAATGATCAGCTTCGGCTCGCACGACAGCGCCATGGCGATGACCACGCGCTGGCGCATACCGCCGGATAAATGGTGCGGATACTGGGTCAGGCGTCGGTCCGGCTCGGAGATACCGACCATCCCCAACAGCTCGACTGCCCGTTCGCGGGCTTTTTCCTCCGTGATGTCGCGATGCGCCATCAGGGTTTCCGTCAACTGCAGGCCGATCGTCAGCACCGGGTTCAGCGACGTCATCGGTTCCTGAAAAATCATGCCGATATCACGGCCACGGATATGACGCATTTCCTCTTCGCTGAGCTGCAGAAGATCCTGGCCGTCAAAATTTATGGCACCGCCGACAATCCGGCCCGGTGGCCAGGGAATCAGGCGTAATATAGACATGGCGGTAACGGACTTGCCGCAGCCGGATTCACCGACAACAGCTACCGTTTCGCCTTCATCAACCGTATACGACACACCGTCTACGGCCTTAACAACACCGGCAGAGGTAAAGAAATGCGTCTGCAGGTTCTCGATATCGAGAAGCATGGCCAAAAAATATATCCTCCCAGATAAGGCTTTTGCCTATTTCATTGCATAGACGGTAGATGCCTACAATGGCTCTGTCAATCGTCAACCGATCGGCCAATTGGTCGCGTTTACGGCGCGATTGCTTCATTTCGCTCGCATCTTCCTGTATTCACCCGCACCAGTGGTTTGCCCGCTGCCCGGGCCTCACATCCGGTCCGGGGATGAATAGCCCTTGCACTACAGGCTTTTTTGCGGCGAACTCACCGTCTGAATGAAAATCTGATAAAATCGGGAGACCACAAAAATGTCGCATAAACACGGCGAAATGGTGCTGAAATGAGCGCACCGACACAACTTGGCTTTATCGGGCTGGGCCAGATGGGCGGCCCGATGGCAGAAAACATTTCCGGCTTTGGCTTACCCCTGCATGTTTTTGATGCGGCGGGAACAACCGAGCGTACGCCGGCGGCGGGCTTGGCTTGCGAATCGGTGGATGATGTGGCGGCCAAGGCGGAGACGATATTCCTGTCCCTGCCCGATGGCCCGGTGTCCTGCGCCGTCGCCGGGGCGATCGCCGCCAGCGCCAACCGCGTGACTACCGTCATCGTCGATCTGTCAACTGTCGGCCCCGACGCGGCCCGTCAGGCCGGCGAAATCTGCGCCGCTGCCGGAATCACCTATATCGATGCGCCGGTCAGCGGCGGCGCGTTGGGGGCGAAAGCCGGCTCAATCACCATCATGTGGGCCGGGCCTGAGGCGGAGTTCACCCGCCACCAGCCGGTCATGGCGAGTTTCTCGAAAAACCAGTTCCACGTGGGCGACCAGCCGGGCCAGGGCCAGGCCCTGAAAATCCTCAACAATTTTTTGTCGGCGACCGCCATGGCTGCAACATCGGAAGCCATGCTGTTTGGTCTGAGCCAGGGCCTTGATATGAAAGTCATGCTGGACGTGGTCAATGTCTCGACCGGACAGAACAGCGCCAGCCTTGATAAGTTTCCCAAGCGCATTCTTACAGAAACCTATGATGCAGGCTTCAAGTCAGCGCTGATGGCCAAGGACGTAAAACTCTACTATGAAAACACCAGGGCCGCGCACACCCCCGGCGACGTCGGCGGTCTGATCAGCAAACTCTGGAATAGCTTCGATGAGGCGCAACCGGGATCAGACTTCACCCGGGTGTTTGAGTTTATCAGGGATCGAAATTGACGCTTTAATTTGATGGGAAAGTATAAGGGTGCGTACCGATAGGCTAGCAGTCTGGACGACTATGGGGTGGGGCATTCGCCATGCCTTTATAAATCTTGGTCTGCTGTTTCGTTCTGCCTGGCTTTATATGCTTCTGTTCGGTGCCCTGTACATTTCGACTTTGATCGTCGTCGTTTTCCTGGATCACGCCAGACATTTCACCTATACGCCGGCAACAATAGGTCTGTTTTCGCTGCTGGTCCTGTTTGTCTTGAGTTGTTTCTGCGTCTCCTGGCACCGGGTGATCTTACTCAACGAACTGCGACCGGCAACCGGTCCGCTGCAGGCACCCGACATCAAATACTTTGCCCTTGTCGGCGGTATCTATCTGTTAAATCTAATCCCCGCCATTGTGGATACATCCCTGTTCACGGCATTGATTGAAGACAGCAGCGAATTGCCACACCAGCAACTGTTTATACTGGTATTGCCACATTTAACGGCCTTCTTCCTGTTTGGATGCGCCTGCATGATAATGCCTGCCATTGCCGTTGAAGATGACGGTATGACCTGGCGTATGGCCTGGCGACTGTGGAGCGGCAACAGGGTACGGTATTTTTTATTGCTCTGCTGTGGTGCTGTGAGTCTGGCCCTGATAATCCTGGCCATCGTAACCATTGCCGACTTTATTGTTGAGCAGGAGATTGCCTTGCCGGGCATGAACCTGAACGCCCTGGTGATTGCCGGGATACATGTCCCCGGATGGGTCGCCGCCTGGGGACTGTTAACTCCTCTGGTCATACTTGTTGCGTTTTTCTATGTGGCGGCTGGTGTCGGCGCACTTTCCGCCGCCTACGCCCGCATTGTTCGCCGCGCCATTGTCGTCGACGGGGATTATCGCCCGCAACCCGAATTGCGAGACCAATGCCAGTTCGACGACTTGCGGGACCTTTAAAACATTTTTACTCCTTTGCCTCCTATCCGCTTACACAAGGCGGGCCAGTGCCTTTATATGGCATCGGCGGGAACCCGCCAGAAAATGCCGACGCAGGTCTGTCACTTTGCCTCGATTTCCGACTTATCAAGGCACAGACAGATTGAAGTTGCACCCCATCGGAACTAAGCTCGCGTTATGGTTCAATCAATCCTCCAATTGCCGTGACCCCGATGAATAGCCTGCTCGACGGTTATGATCCGCACGGGTTCTACTGCGAACTGCTGGGCAGTCCGGCGTTTGCGGCCGAGCACACACAGGTCATCCGCGACTGGCTTTCGCGCACCCGGCCCCGTGCTCTGCGCAAACGGGCGCAGGATTGCGAACGTGAACTGTATAATCTGGGCATTACCTTCACCGTCTATTCGGAACGGGATTCGATTGACCGGGTCCTTCCCTTTGACGTTGTTCCGCGCCCCATATCAGCGACTGAATGGGCCCATCTGGAACGCGGACTGGTACAGCGGGTCACCGCCATGAATCTGTTTTTGCGGGATGTATACGGGCCGGGACAGATTTTCAGGGACGGCATTATCCCCGCCCATCTGGTCAAGGGAAACGAAAACTATCGCCCCGAAATGGCGGATATCGACGTGCCGTTCAACAGCTTTGTCAACATCTGTGGAGTTGATCTGGTGCGCGGTGGCGACGGGATATTCCGGGTTCTCGAAGACAACGCCAGAACCCCTTCCGGTGTTTCCTATGTGGTTGAAAACCGGCATCTGATGCTGCGCGCCTTCCCTGACCTGATGAGCGGCGTCGGCATCCGGCCGGTTTCCGACTATGGCATCCGGCTGCGCGACGCACTGGCGGAAATGGCCCCGGCTGCCGTCGATGACGCGCAGATCGTCCTGATGTCGCCCGGGTCTTACAATTCCGCCTATTTCGAGCACGTCTTTCTGGCCCGCGAGATGGGTGTTCCGCTTGTCGAGGGGCAGGACCTGGAGGTCGTCGACGGCCTTGTTTACATGAAAACAACAGCCGGGCCGAAGCGGGTCGATGTTATCTACCGGCGGATCGGTGATGATTTCCTCGACCCCCTGGTGTTTCGTTCAGACAGCATCCTTGGTGTGGCTGGTATCATGGACGTCTATCGCAAGGGCCGGGTGACTCTCGCCAACGCCGTTGGCACCGGCGTTGCCGATGACAAGGCCGTCTATGCCTATATGCCCCGCATTATCAAATATTATCTCGATCAGGAGGCGCTGATTCCGAACGTGGAAACACATATTTGTGGCGAGCCCGAAGCGCTTCGTTTCACTCTTGATAACCTGGAGAACCTGGTGGTCAAGCCGGTCGGCGAATCAGGTGGGTACGGTGTCGTTGTCGGCTCCAAAGCCAGCCTGCAGGAACTTGCGGACTGCCGGGCCCTGATAAGCGCCCATCCGGAAAACTACATTTCCCAGCCGATTGTCGATCTGTCCGTATGCCCGACACTGGTCGATGGCGGGCTGGCGGCCCGACACGTAGATTTACGCCCCTTCCTGATCACCGGCAAGAGCACCTGGGTGCTGCCGGGCGGGTTGACACGAGTCGCCCTGAAGGAAGGTTCACTTATTGTCAATTCCTCGCAAGGGGGCGGAACAAAGGATACCTGGGTCCTTGAATAGCTTACTGGCGCGCTTCGCCGAAAACGGCTTCTGGATGGCCCGCTACATGGAGCGGGCTGAAAATCTTGCCCGGATTCTGGACGTCAACGAATCCTTCGCCCGCGACAGCGATGGCGAGCAGGACTGGCTGCCGATCGTGCAACTGCATGCCGATGACGAGGCTTTTTTCCGCCGCCACGCGGAAGCCACCGCCGATGCGGTGATCGAGTTTTATATACTGGATCGGGAGAACCCCAATTCAGTGGTCCAGACCATCTGGGCGGCACGGGAGAATGCGCGCACCTTGCGCCACCTGATCAGCATTGAACTGTGGTCTCAACTGAACGTTTTTTACGGCTCGGTCTCGGCGCTGCGGCCGCGGGACCTGAGCCTGGCCCAGCTTTCGCGCCTGTGCCAGAGCATCAAGGAAGGCTGTCAGCTGCATACCGGCATTGTCGAGGGCACAACCTTCCGCGATCAAAGCTGGTTGTTTTACCAGTTGGGGAAAATTATCGACCGCGCCGATCAGACGACACGATTGCTGGATATCAAGTACCACCGCTTGTTGCCGCATGTCGCTGACGTCGGCACTTCGATTGACGTCAGCCAATGGAACGCGCTGCTGCGCTCGGTTGCCGGCTATCACGGATATCGCCGGGTACGGCCGAGCGGCATGTCGCCGGAATCCGTGGCCGAATTCATTCTTCTCAATGCCGCATTCCCGCGCTCGGTGGCCTGTTGCGTCGAGCGTATTCGCTATTATCTGGATCTGATTGCCAGCAACCCGGATCTGGCGGGCGTGGCGTTTGCTGCGGATGGCCTGGTGGATCTGGAAATGCAGATGTCCATGTCCATGAAGGAAGTGATTGGCGAGGGGCTGCACGAGTATCTGGACCGAGCGCAGATCAATTTGCAGCGGCTAACCAACGCCATTGACCGGACTTTTTTTAACGCCCAACCAGCGGCTCCCACCAGCCAAAGCCAGTACCAATAACCATGGCGACAACCGACCCGTCAGGCGCTGGTCAATCACGGCGCGACTATCAATCGGTCCTCAACTGGATTGAGAAAAAAATTCAGCCTGAGTTGACGAAAGGCCGCGTCGCCACCTACATTCCGGCACTGGCCCGGGTGCCCAAATCAAAGTTCGCCATGGCCGTCTACGGCATCGACGGCTCCGTTGCCGCCATTGGTGACGCCGACGAGCCGTTTTCAATTCAGAGCATATCCAAAGTCTTCACCCTGATGATGGCGTTGCGGCAGATGGGGACGCATTTATGGCAGCGTGTCGGGCGTGAGCCGTCAGGCAATCGTTTCAATTCCCTGGTTCAATTGGAGTACGAGAAAGGCATTCCGAGAAACCCCTTCATCAATGCAGGCGCCCATGTAGTCACCGACTGTGTGCTGGCCCATGAGCCGAAGGGCAGGCAAGCGATTCTGCAGGAGATGCGGCTCCTCGCTAAAAATCGAAAAATATACTTCGACAGGGAAGTTGCCCGTTCCGAGCGCGAGACCGGCCACTGGAATGCGGCCATTGCCCATTTTTTAAAGGCCCATGGCAATCTTCGCGGCGACGTGGATAAGGTTCTCGACGCCTATTTTCATCAATGTTCGATTGCCATGTCATGTCACGACCTGGCCCGCGCCGGATTGTTTCTGGCCAATGGCGGGCGCGATGTCGGCACCGGCGACGCCGTAACAACGGCGCAGCGAGCCAAGCGGATCAACGCCCTGATGATGACCTGCGGGCTATATGATGCGGTTGGCAACTTTGCCTTCCACGTAGGAATTCCGGCGAAAAGCGGTGTCGGCGGGGGTATTCTTGGCATAATTCCCGGCGTCCTGACCGTCGCCGTGTGGTCACCAGGCCTGGACGGGAGCGGAAACTCGCTGGCCGGGGTAAAGGCGCTGGAACTGTTCACCACACGCATCGGGAAATCGGTTTTTTAGTCGGCCGTTCCCTGATCGTCGACAGGACGGACATCGACGGCAACCTTTATCTTTTGCTCACCACCGCCCAGTATCATGCCGTTAATCGGGCTGACATCACTGTAATCGCGTCCCCAGGCAACCGTAATATGTTCGTTACCCGGGATCATATTGTTGGTTGGGTCCAGATCGATCCAGTCATGCCCGGGGACCCATATGGCCAGCCAGGCGTGGGAGGCATCGGCGCCGATGCGTTTCTCCTCGCCTTCGGGAGGATGGGTGCGCAGGTATCCACTGACATAGCGGGCCGGCAGGCCCAAGGCACGGAGACAGGCAATTTGCAGATGGGCAAAATCCTGACAGACCCCGCGCCGTTCCTTCAGCACCTGATCGATAGGCGTGGAAATATCGGTCACCCCGCCTTCATATTTGAAATCATTGAAAATACGCGCCATTAAATCAACCGCTCCTTCGAGGACCGGACGCCCGCTGGGAAACGAGGGTTCCGCGTAGGCGCCGGCATCCAGCGACCGGGAGAAAGGCGACTGAAAGATATACTGAAGGGCATCCAGGGCAGCCGGATCGCTCTGGTTGCCGGCCTGAACAAGGACCTCTTCCCAGGCCATTGTTGAGGTCGCCGGAGGCGGCACAAAGGCATCAACCTGGACCCGAAAACTGGAGACAATGTTGAGTTTGTCATGGGGCTCTTCGACGGTCAGGTATGTGGTTTCATTACCAAAATAATCGATCCCCGGTACGTTGACAGTCGGTGCCGGTTCGATAAGAAAGCCATGCTGTAAAACCGTCTGGCAGCGGCTGTTGCGCGGAGCCAGATGCATCATATGCTGTGAGATCGAGACCTGGGATGTATAGGAGAAAGTCGTGCGATGGCTGACTTCGTAGATCACGGCATCAATCCGACAAAAGACGAACTGCGGGTCGGCAGGACGTGGCTGAAATATTTTCGCCCAAGCACTTCGGAAATTTCATTGATCTGCGATTCCAGGCGCTCGAGAAGATGCGCCAGTTCAACCCTTTTGCCGCGGCGGTTGGTCTGGCTGCAAATTTTATGAACATCCATAAGCTTGACCATACTGCGCAAAGAAGCGATCAAATGGCGCTCCCTGGGCAGGGTTGCACTTTCCCGGTCATGGGGGAAGGTCATCATATGTTCCTCCAGCTCCGCCAACTGGAAAGCGACGGACCGGGGATTACTTTCATCAACCAAAAGCAAATCGATAACCGCCGGCAATTGAACCGAAGACAGATAACGGGTGCGATAGGTCATCGAGCTGTCGCCCAGTTCGAGCATCAAATCAAGACCGCCCTCGGCGGCCGGATCGCCGTCGACCGCCAGTTCGTGAATGAGTTTGGCCAAATGCCGCGAGCGTTCAATGCGCCGTCCACAATCGAGAAGCCGCCAGCCGAGAGACCGGGTCATGTTTTCCATCTGCATGCCACTGAACGCGGCAAGGTTCTCCAGAATGAAGTTGAGCAGGGCCAGTGCGTCGTCGGTATTCAGATTGACCTCTTTCGCTCTGCCGATAACACGCCGCTGCAGCCCGTTCAGAATTCGCCAGGAATCCGCGCTCAGACGCTCGCGGACTAATGAAGCCGTCCGCTGCAGGTTATTGAGAAGAACAAGCAGACCATTTGGCGAATCGTGTTCAAACAGGCTGGCGACCTCGCGTTCGACGGCGCGAATACCGCCGGCAACCGCTTTGCGGGCCGATTGACGGCGCATATAACCGAAATCGACCAGCACGTTCGTTAAATGCGTGAGCGTTTGTGGATCGTCCCCGGACCCCGCCTCGCCGGCCAGCCGCAGGATCATACTGCGCAGCAATCGTACGGAATTTTCAGACCGTTCCGCATAGCGGCCCAGCCAGAACAAATTGTCGGCAACCCGGCTTGGCAGATCACTTCCGCTACGGCGCAGGGCCAGCGTCTGGTCCGCCATGGCCAGCCGGGAATAGGTACTGACGGGATGATCGGACAAGACCCAGGTATCTTTGCTGGCATCTCCCTGCTGCATGGAGACGGCGCGCGAATCCAGACCATCGGTTATGCGCGTCAACCCGCCGGGCATAACCCGGTAGCCATCACCGTCGGCACAGACATAGACCCGCAGGACCATTGGCCGGGGCTGCAGTGCGCCATCCATCCAGACCGGAGCCGTCGATAACTTGAGCATTTCCTGGCCATAATAATCATAACCGCGACGGTTCAGACGATTGATGGTCTCGTTTCGCAGGCTATCGGATGCTGTCGCCCCGTCGAAAGAGTCTACATTGTTGTTCAGGATCGAGTTTTTTTCGAAATTCGGCCTGACAATCAGGCGACTGAGGTTCTCGGTGACGAATTTTCGCTCACTTTCCTGACCACACCACCAGGTCGCCAGAGACGGCAACTGCAAGTCCTCGCCCATCAGCTCCTTGCACAGACCCGGGAAGAAACTCATCAGAGCCTGGCTCTCCACCACCCCGCTTCCCAGGCTGTTGGCGACGATAACATTCCGCGCACGAACGGCAGCCACCAGCCCGGCGACACCGAGCACAGAATCCGTGCGCAGCTCAAGCGGGTCGCAAAAGTCACCATCGACGCGACGGAAGATCAGATCGACCAGTTTCAGGCCATTCAGGGTTTTCAGATAGACCTTGCTGTCCCTGACTGTCAGGTCAGCACCTTCAACCAGAGGAAACCCCAGATAGCGGGCGAGATAGGCGTGTTCGAAAAATGTCTCGTTGTGAGGACCCGGCGTCAGCAGAACAATGAGCGGTTCTTCCTTGCCGGTCTGGGCAATCAGGTTGTCGCTCAATGCCTGAAAGAACCCGGCAAGCCGATGCACCTGGGCATCGCGAAAAATGTCGGGCAGCGTCCGCGCCAGAACGATCCGGTTCTCAAGCGCGTATCCGGCACCCGACGGCGCCTGGGTGCGATCGCTGAGAACCCACCATCTTTTGTCGGCGGCACGGGCAATGTCAAACGCCATAAAATTGAGATGAACGCCACCCGGCGGCTGGATACCGTGCAGCGGGCGCAGAAAATTCGGACTCCCGAGGACCAGCGGAGCCGGCAGCAAACCACCACTCAAAAGTTTACGCTCGCCGTATATGTCGGAAACGATGGCGTTCAGTAAGCGGGCTCTTTGAATCAACCCGGATTCGATGTGTTGCCATTCCGCCGCATCGACAAGAAACGGGATGGGGTCCATGCGCCAGGGCCTGGCGGAATTGCCGGTCTCGTCATAAACGTTGTAGGTCGTACCGTTTTCCTGCACCAGGCGTTCCGCCGTTTCCCAGAAACGGCGGAGAGCGGGCGACGAAAACCGCCCGAGCTCGCCCAGGAAATTGTTCCAATGGGAGCGGATACCGGTGTTGGCATCCATCATCTCGTCAAAGACCCCGTCAACGGTCGAATAACCCGCTGTTAACGGCATTGCTGATGCACCGCCATTACTGTTTGTGTTCAACTCGCCCACGTGATTGCCCTTCTCTGTGGCCAACGCCTGCCGGATCCTACTGGTTTAATGAAATGCCCGCTAGCTGGTTTTAAAAGATTTTGTCCGGCGCAGGTCAAGGGTCATGGGAAACTCGTTGTTTTCCAACCTGACCGGTGGTGCAGAGGCGCCGGGTGTATGCCCGGTATCGAAAAACCGGGCCAGACGCCGGCTTTCGGCTTCGTAGGAATTGACCGGAAAATGCTCGAAGTTGCGCCCGCCCGGATGGGCCACGTGGTAGGTGCATCCGGCCACGGCCCGGCCGGTCCAGTTGTCATAGAGATCGAAGGTCAACGGCGCATCGACACCGACGCCTGGATGCAGGGCAGAGGCCGGTTTCCAGGCCCGAAACCGGACCCCCGCAAAACACTCACCATTTCGGCCACTCGCGGTGAGCGGCACCCGGTAGCCGTTACAGGCAAGCTGATAGCGTTCATCCGTAAACCCGGTTGCCAGGACCTGCAGGCGTTCCACCGACGAATCGACGTAGCGCACGGTGCCGCCCGTGGCCCCTTCCTCGCCCATGACATGCCATGGTTCCAGGGCCTGGCGAAGTTCGATCTCGATTTGCTGGTATTTGACGGCCCCATAGCGCGGGAAGCGAAACTCAAAATGCGGCGCAAACCAGTCCGACTCGAAGGCATAGCCATGCATTTTCATATCTTCAATGACGTCTTCGAAGTCTGCCCAGACGGACCGGGGCAACATGAACCGGTCATGCAACCGGGTTCCCCAACGCACCAGAGGACCTTCATAGGGGGTTTCCCAGAAACGTGCGATCAGGCCGCGCAGCAGCAATTGCTGGGTCAGGCTCATGCGCTCGTGCGGTGGCATTTCAAAGGCCCTAAACTCAACCAGACCGAGGCGACCAGTGGGCCCATCCGGCGAATAGAGTTTGTCGATACAGATCTCTGTTCTGTGGGTATTTCCCGACACATCAATCAGCAGATTGCGCAGCGTCCGGTCGATAAACCAGGGCGGACATTCGGTGCCCATTGGCGGAATCTGACTGAGCGCAATTTCAAGCTCGTAAAGCCCGTCGTGCCGCGCTTCATCAATCCGCGGTGCCTGGCTGGTCGGGCCCACGAACATGCCGGAAAACAAATAACTGAGACTGGGGTGATGCTGCCAATAGGTGATCAGGCTTTTCAGCAGGTCCGGTCGCCGCAAAAACGGACTGTCCTTTGCCGTTGGACCACCGCAGACGACGTGATTGCCGCCGCCGGTTCCCGTGTGACGCCCGTCCAGCATGAACTTCTCGGTACCGAGACGGCTTAACCGGGCCTCTTCGTACAGGGTTTCCGTATTGTCCACCATCTCACGCCAGTTGGCAGCCGGATGGATATTAACCTCGAGAACGCCCGGGTCCGGGGTCACTTTGATGACATTCAGACGCGGATCCTTGGGTGGCTCATAGCCCTCGATATGAACCGGCAGTCCCGATTCGGCGACCGCATCTTCAATGGCGGCGATCAAATCAAGATAGTCTTCCAGGGTTTCCGTTGGCGGCATGAAAACACAGAGCCGCCCGTCCCGGGGCTCGATGGTCATGGCCGCCCGCACCCGGCCCTTGGCTCCGCTGGCCGACTGCTGGGTAATGTTCTGGCGTCCGGCGCCCGGGTGCTCACTGCCCTGCAGATAGGGCTGGCGCTGGGCTTCCGGGTCCGCCAGTTCACTTCTTTCCGCGAACGGGTCGGCAGGGATCACGTAGGGATAATCGACGGGTGAAATATGATCCAGCGAGGCCAGCGGGAGACGATAGCCGACCGGAGAATCGCCGGGAACAAGAACCAGCCGACTGGTGCGCATCGACCAGGGCTCGCTGAACCAGCGCCGTGACTTGTCGCGGGCATTCCAGCGCTGCACCGGAAGGACAAATCCGGTGGGCTTGCTGAGGCCGCGCGAGAAGACCTTTCCCAGGCGCTCGCGTTCCAGCGGGTCGTCGAGCTTGGAGTCTTCCAGGGTGACATTGGCCGGCAGACGCCGCTCCTGTTCCATGAAATGCCACGGATCTTCATAGGCGGCAAGAGCCGCGTCCGGTGATACGCCCAGTCGCTCGGCGATGCTGCGGGTGAAGACTTCGGCGGTACCGATGTCCGGCTTGTGATCCTCCACTTCCCGGGCAAAGGCATTCTGGTCGCGCCATATGGGTTTGCCATCGGCGCGCCAGTAAAGCGCAAAGGCCCAGCGCGGCAACGGCTCGCCCGGGTACCATTTGCCCTGGCCATAGTGCAGCAACCCGCCCGGTGCGTATTTGTCGCGCAGCCTGCGGATCAAATCGTCGGCCAGCGGTCGTTTGGTCTTGCCGACGGCCGCCGTATTCCATTCATCTTCGTCCACGTGATCGATGGAAATGAAGGTCGGTTCCCCCCCGAGCGTCAGCCGTACATCCTGGGCGGCAAGCTGTTTATCGATTTCCTCGCCCAGTCTGTCGATGGTTTGCCACTGCTCTTCACTATAGGGTTTGGTGACCCGCGGGCTTTCACTGATCCGCGTGATCTCCATCTCGAAATCAAAGGTGACTTCACATTCTTCAACGGCACCGGTAATCGGTGCCGCACTGCGCGGCCGTGGCGTTGCGGCAAGCGGGATATGCCCTTCACCAGCCAGCAATCCGGATGTTGGGTCGAGCCCCACCCAGCCGGCGCCAGGCAGATAGACTTCGGCCCAGGCATGCAAATCGGTGAAGTCCTGTTCAGCCCCCGAGGGACCATCCAGAGATTTCATGTCCGCTTTCAACTGGATAAGATAACCCGACACAAACCGCGCGGCAAATCCCAGATGGCGCAGGGCCTCGACCAGAAACCAGCCGGTATCCCGACACGACCCCTTACCGCTGTGCAGTGTTTCTTCACAGGTTTGGACGCCGGGCTCCATGCGAATCAGGTATTCGATGTCACCCTGCAACCGCTGATTCAGGGCGACAAGATATTCAACCGTCCTGCCTTCACGTGGCGCCAGGGAAGCCAGCCAGTCCGTAAACAGCGGCCCCGCCGGTTCCGGCTGCAGGTAGCTTTCAAGTTCCTGTTTCAGATCTTCGTCATAGGCGAAGGGCAGTTCCTCGGCTTCCGGTTCGAGAAAGAAATCGAAGGGGTTTTGCACCGACATGTCGGCAACCAGATCGATCTCCACTTCAAACTGGTCGACCGGATCGGGAAACACCACACGGGCCTGGTAATTGCCATGCGGGTCCTGCTGCCAGTTGATGAAATAGCCCTCGGGCTTGATGTTGAGCGCAAAGCTGAGCACGGGTGTGCGGGCATGGGGGGCGGGGCGCAGACGAATGATCTGCGGGCCCATCTCGACCTTGCGGTCATAAATGTAACGCGTCCGATGGCGTAGGGCAGCGTGAATACTCATGTTAAATGGTTCCAGGGCAAAAGGAAATTCAACGGACAAGTCCAGCCTCAATCCGCTAGTGAATATTCATAGCACCTCTCGCAAACTTTGCCAAAGTTTCCTGCTCGCGAAAGCCATATATAAGGCGGCTTTTTTCGGATTTGGTTTTGCCCCAGTTCCCCTCTATCTGCGGTGCCCGGAAGGGCGCCGGGCCGGTGCGCGGGATATGTTTTCTCCTATGGTGGCTTGCAGCCGTCGCCAGATAACGGCGGGGTCTATCCCGCATCGCTTGCCCCAGAGCGGCCCCGTCGCACCGAAGTGAATCGCCCACGCACAGAAATATGATTTTTATTCTAAAATAAGTAAAAAAAATATTGTTATAGATAAATTTTACAATATATAGGGGCAATGGATACTGATCGCCTCTCGCCCGCTGACGTCGCTTCCAAGCTTATCGGTCTCTATAGTCTGCCGTTTGGCGGGAAAGCAAGCGGGCGTTTCCGCATTTCTCCGAAAAACCTGCGCCGGCTGTCCGGCCGTCGACGCCTGTCCGACGAGTTCGTACAGCAACTGGCCGAAGAGTTATTTGAACTGGATTATGTGTTTGTTGATTTGGGCACTTACTACGTGATGACCAACACACGGGCCTTTGCCAATTATCGCCGCGTCTCTGACGCGCTGCTCGCGCAGGGAACACGCACAGGATGAAACGAATCAAAGCCGAAAAAAAACAGATTGGCTGGCGGGAGTGGGTCAGTTTCCCCGAGCTCAGCATTGAACGGATCAAGGCAAAAATTGACACAGGCGCCAGAACATCGGCGATTCATGCCTTTCGCGTTCGAAAAATTGAAAATGACGATGGGTCCTGGGTCGAGTTCTACCTGCATCCGGTTCAGGGCAAGCGCAATCCGGAAATCCATTGTCTTGCCAGGGTCGTCGACGAACGCATTATTAAAAGCTCGAATGGGGAAACGGAAACCCGCTATGTCATTTTAACTCCAATGCGGCTGGGCAACGAAACGTGGCCGGTTGAACTCACTTTATCAAACAGGGACCAGATGGGATTTCGGGTACTGGCTGGACGCGCTGCCATTCGCGGCCGTTGCATCGTCGATCCCGGCAAATCTTTTATGCTTGGCCGCTAGAACCGGAAGGACAAAACCATGAAACTCGCCCTTATGTGCCGCAATCCAGATCTCTACTCACATAAGCGAATTGTTGAGGCTGCGGTTGAACGCGGCCATGACATCGATGTCATCAATCACCTGCGCTGTTATGTAAACATCACCTCGCATCGTCCGCAAATCCATTATGAGGGAGAAATCCTGCCCAAATATGATGCGGTGATTCCGCGTATTGGCGCTTCTGTCACCTTCTTCGGGACCGCCGTGCTGCGCCAGTTCGAGATGATGGGTGTCTATCCGGTCAATGAATCGGTTGCTATTGGCCGTTCACGTGATAAATTGCGATCGTTGCAGCTTTTGGCGCGCAGGGGAATCGGGCTACCCGTGACTGGGTTCGCCAACTCTGCAAAGTTTGCTGACGACGTGATCAAAATTGCCGGAGGGGCACCTGTAGTGATCAAGCTACTATCTGGCACACAAGGAATTGGTGTGGTACTTGGAGAGACACACAATTCGGCCAAGTCTGTGATAGAGGCCTTTGGCGGGGTCAAGGTTAATATTCTGGTACAGGAGTTTATCAAGGAGGCGGGAGGCGAGGATATCCGGTGCTTTGTTATTGATGACAAAGTTGTAGCCTCCATACGGCGTAAAGGTGTAGGTGGTGATTTTCGCTCAAACCTGCATCGTGGTGGCTCGGCTCATATAATCAAGATTACTCCGGAGGAACGCTCAACAGCAGTTCGTTCGGCCAAGATAATGGGACTTAATGTCTGTGGTGTTGATCTTCTGCGTTCTAATCATGGTCCTGTCGTGATGGAGGTCAACTCTTCCCCCGGCTTGCAGGGCATCGAGGAAGCCACAGAAATCGATGTCGCGGGCAAGATCATTGAGTTTATTGAGAAAAACGCCAAGCCCAGCAAAACAAAAACC
>JABMNT010000123.1 GCA_013203595.1 Rhodospirillales bacterium | reverse complement strand
TGGGGGGGGGGGGGGTAAAAGCTAACTGGAATCTTTATACACCCAAGACAGGGATATAATGGAATCGACGTCACTACAGGTATAAACCCTGTCGGCTCAGGAGGTTAATATGACGACCCCGGTATTTGCGATGATCGTCGCTGCGGCTCTCCTCCACGCGGCATGGAATGCACTGGTTAAGGTAAATACGGACCGGCTGATCATGGTTGCGATCATGATGGTGAGCCAGGCCATAATTGGCTGTCTGGCGCTTCCGTTTGTGGCCTTTCCGACGCCAGCAGCGTGGCCGTATATTTGGGCATCGACGGCCCTGCATACCGCCTATTTTCTGTTTCTGACGAAGGCCTATCGCTATGGCGATTTGAGCCATGTCTATCCGATTTCCAGAGGGTTTGCGCCTCTCCTTGTCGCAGTCGTATCTGTTGTTTATATCGGTGACGTACTGAGCCGCCAGGCAATGGCGTCGATTGTTCTCATAGCACTTGGCATTATGAGCCTCACCCTGACGCGCGGAGTTAGTGGGTTCAGAGAACCGAAAGCCATATTCTTTGCTTTGGGAACCGGCGTGTTCATCGCGGGATATACGGTTGTCGACGGGCTCGGTGCCCGGCTTGCAGACAGTGCCCACAGCTACATTTTCTGGCTCAACATTTTCGATGGCATCCCCATAACCATCATAGCGCTTTATTTGAGAAGAGATCAGATTTTGCTACAAGTCCGGGCTTCCTGGAAGCTCGGCGTGATCTCAGGTGTCGTTTCTCTGCTTGCCTATTGGATTGTTCTTTGGGCAATGACACAAGCACCCATGGCTATGGTGTCCGCAGTCCGTGAAACAAGTATGGTCTTCGCTGTACTTTTTGGCGTTTTCTTCTTAAAGGAACGGCTCAATCTGGCGCGTGTGGTATCGATCTTTTTTACCCTGGCCGGGGCGATAATGCTTAAGACAGGCAAATGAGTGTGGTTTGGAGCCGTTTGGAGCTTCACACTATTTACCGCCCCCGCCACTTTTTGTCGGCGGCCTGCGGCCTGGCTTCTTCACGGATGGCTTTGCCAGCGCCGAAACGTCTCATCCACTCAGATTTTCCACGAAGCCGACGTATGGGTGTTTGATCTACAGTGCGAATTGCCTGATCAATAAGGGCCGGATTGGCTCACAACAGGGGCCGCTCACTGAGCCGCCTTTGGTTGCTTTTTACGGACCGTACGTTCGGGCGGGAACGTGATCGTCACTGTGGTGCCGCTACCGAATTGGCTTTCGATCTTCAAATCACCGCTATGAAGGCCCATCAGCCGTTTGGACAGGGCCAGACCGAGGCCTGAGCCTTCCTTATGCTGGGCCATGGCGTCGCCAAGCTGCTCGAACGGGTTGGTCACGCGGGGAATATCTTCGGCACTGATGCCAATGCCGTTATCTGCGACTTCGATCTCGATTGCCCCGGCACCATTACGCGCAAGGCGGACCTCGACCAGACCGCCATCGGCAGTAAATTTGATGGCATTGGTTAGCAGGTTGAGTAATACCTGTTTCACCTTGACCTGATCCGCTTGCAACTGGAGGGCCTCTTCCTCAGAGCTCAGCGTCAGGGACTGAGATTTACTGTCCGCACGCGGTTTTACCATGGTGATACACTCTCTGATCACGACCGCAACATCGAACACGCTTTCTGATAAGTTTTCCTCGCCGACTTCAATTTTTGAAAGATCCAGAATGTCGCTGATGATTGACAGCAGCAGATTTCCGGCCTGGTTAATATTTTCAATATAATCTTCGTTCTTCTTGCCGCCGATACCGCCGAAAACCTTATCCTTGAGCATTTGCGAGAAACCGATGATCGAGTTTAGCGGTGTGCGCAGCTCGTGGCTCATGTTAGCGAGAAACTCGGATTTGACGCGGTTGGCGAAAACCGCCTCATCGATCGCATGGCGCAGGTCGCGGGTTCGTTCCTCAACCTGTCGCTCCAGTTTTTCGTTGAAGGCTCTGGAACTTTCTTCTGCGGCTTTTTGCTTGGTAATATCGGTATAAACACTGACGAAGCCCCCTTTTTCCAGGGGAAAGCGCCGGACATGAATTGAGCGTTTATCCATCATGGCAAAGCTTTCGCCCGATCTTGCGCCAGCGGCAGCGACACGTTGGAATTCCTGTTCAGCCAGGACAACCGGATCGCCATCGCCCAGGCCGCCATTCTCCGCAATATGCACCAGAAGTTCCTTCATATGCATACCTATCCGAAGTATCCCCATCGGCTTGTACCAGAATTCCACACAAGACCTGCTCCAGACCACCAGCCTGTAATCTGAATTCCACACGACAAACCCCTGGTCGATGGTATCCATCGTCAGTTGAATAACCATGGCATGCTGCGACAGTTCCGCCGTCCGTTGCTGAACCAGACGATGAAATCGCATATTCTGGAACGACAGAACGCCGAAAATCGCAACCATCAGGATCGTCAAAAAGGACCCGCCAAACCCCACCAGATGTGACGAGGTCAAGTCCGGCCCTCCCCGATATTCGGGCAGGATATCCCAGTTCAGGTTCCACCCGGCCTTACCGAAAGCAATTCGGGTGATTTCGCTCGCAACCGCATTCGGCGGCGGCTCTATCGCTCCGAAGACGGGGATTAACCTGGCCTCGGAACGGGCTTCATTATCACGCTCAACAAACCGGAACTGCATGCCAGACGGCAGACGATTGGCCATCAACGCGTCGAAAAAAACTTCCAAATCGATGGTTGCGACCAACACCCCAGAACTGCCAACCAGATCCGTCGAGATTGCGATCGGCACATACCAGTCGCCGTCCACCCCTTCGTAAGCCGGGCCCAGGATGGTGTCGCCGGGAAGGCGTTGGGCAGCGAGAATTGCAGATCTCATGGCCTTATGCGTGGTCAGGCTGGCGTTGATTCGGATCAGACCATCATCACGCGACCGCAACAGCACAGCGTACTGCTCTTCGTCATCCGGGGCTGGTGTTCTAAAATCACCGACGCTCGATATCATTGCACCCTGAGCACGCTCAAAGGCGGCGCGGTTGGTTTTGGCAATTCGCCGGGCGTAGGCGAAGTTGTCGAAACGGATACCCGTATCCCAATTTTTTACGTCATCAACAAGGTCCTCGAAACGGGCTTGGTCGAGTGACCCCTGGGCACGTAACTGCCCGGCAACCGCACGCAGGCTTATCTCGAGTTTGGAGGTCCAAAAGATCACCGTATCGGTCATTCGCGCGGCATCGGCCCGGCCCTTGTCCAGCCAGTCGCGGCTGGCGGCCCTCTCCAGGCGCTCGGCTTGCCAGATGGAAACGCCAATTCCAAGTACAAGCACAGAAGCAATTGCGGCGATGATCAGGGTTTTACGGTGATCGGATATCAAAGGTTTCCCCCAGCCTCGATTACGCAATTTGTTCCAGCACGCATCTACACCACCCCAAATGAAACCATCTTAATATAAGCTGAACCTCAGTTTATGACCGCAGTTCCGCATAAATCGGCCAGAATTCTGACCAAGGGTGACGGGTGTAATATAGCCGAGTCTGTTGTTCTTTGACATACAATACAAGCGAGCACTGAACGAGGCTCATTAAAGGAATTCGCAAACCGGTAAAAGCCTGAATCAATGAGGCGAACTGATTCGGAGATTTTTCATGGATTCTTCATGGATGACTTTCTCAACACCGAAAAGTCGCAAGCCCCCCGATTATCCATAACGCCGATGTATAGACTGGCGTTTAACCCGCGTTTTATGTGCTCAATCCGGGTCCGGTTTCTGTCAATTGGAAAACCGACCGCTGACCAGCCCCTCAGACCACATCCGCCCCCAGCAGGGCCCGGCGGAAACGGGTTTTCAGGAACACCCCGTCTTTTGGCGGCAGCACGAACGCCAGCTTTTCGGCCCGCACTTTGATGCAGACGAATTGCAGGCCCGGACCATCGCGCAGCAGCGGCAGAGCCTCCGTCAACTGATCCTCTGTTTCGACCTGGCGGCTATTGGCAAAGCCACAGCCCGCCGCGATCGCGGCCAGGTTGGTGCCCGACGCCGTATGGGTCGTCTGCATGCCGGTTTCGCCATAATGTTCGTTGTCGAACACACAGACCGTGAGGTTTTTCAGATTCTGCCGCGCCGCCGTGGCCAGGCTGCCCATCCCCATCAGCATATCGCCGTCACCGGTGACCACCAGAACCCGGCGATCCGGCTGTGCGGTTGCCAGGCCGATGCCGATCGCCACGGTACCGCCCATCGCGCCCCACAGGGGAAACGACAGATCGTGATCGCCGGCCGCTGTAATATCCCAGGCAGTCGAGCCCAGGCCGCCGATGACCAGGCGGTCACCACGGTCGTGCAGCAGTTTCCCGACAACTTCGCGCCGGCGCAGCAAGAATTCAGATGCGGTTGACGGCATCGGCGTCTCCTTATTTACCAAAGGTTTTGACGGGAGTGAGTTTTTGATGGAGCAGCAGGCCAGCCATTTCGCCGCCAACAAAGGCATGGTGCAGGGTGGCCTGGGCATAATCGGCAACGTCGGCCGGATCATCCACCGTGTTGACGGAAAAGCCGGCTGTCGTCATGGCCGGATCAACAGTTGAACCCATGGGCAGTTGCCAGGGATTAAACTCTTTCCACTGGCCGCGCATGGTAACGAACACGGCAAGGGGAAACTGGCAGGTTTTTGCCAGAGAAAACATATTTATGCAATTGCCGACACCGGACGACTGCATCAGCAAGACCCCACGGTCACCACCCAGCCAGGCCCCGGCCAACACCCCGACACCCTCTTCCTCGGTGGTCAGTGAAATCGCCGTTATCTCCTTGTCCGCATGGCACGCCTCGATCAGTTTGGCATGCCCGGCGTCGGGAACGTAAGCCACCTGGCGGACCTCAGCGTCCTTCAGTGCCTGATATATACCCTGCCACCACTCCATCTCTTATCCTTCCGAAACTGGTAATTCTGGCGCATCATCGCGCTCAAAGGCCCAACCGGCCTGTGCGCGCTTCCACAGCGTGTACGCACCAAACATCACGACAACACCCGCCAGCACTGTGCGCGGCACACCGCCCATCATGAACAGCGGGCCGGCAACGGCAAAACAGGCGACCGGCAAATAGAAAAGCGTCCACTTCTGGGTTCCTCGATAGGCCTGATAGACCGGGAAAACCGCAGAAAACAGAGCCACGATCAGGAAGAACAGGGCCCAGGGGCGGGTCACGAACAGGGTCAGATCCGTCGAAATCGCCACAGCCCGCGCCAGATTAAGCTCTGCAATGTTACCCAGCACAACACCCAGGATCATCGGTGCAAAGGGAAATCCGAACTGGCGCATGAACACACCAAGAATGCCGAACCAGAGCAACGTCCACAGATCAAATTCCACATTATTGATGGCAAACACACCGATGCCGCAAAGCCCCAGGATAATTGCCGCCAGCATGTACATGCGCACACGGGTTACCAGCACGAACACCCGGAGCATGCCTGACTGCAGCCCCAGCATCATGAAGGTCGCTGCAAAAAACGATAGAAAGATGGAATAGGCGAGAACCGGCTCTTCGGCGATAAAGGTCGGACTGGGAACGATATCGTGCACCAGCAATGCACCCAGCATCACGGCCGCTGTCACATCACCGGGAATGCCCAACGCCATGAGCGTCATCAGCGCGCCGCCTTCAACGGCATTATTGGAGCTTTCCGGGGCAATAATGCCTTCCGGCGTTCCGGTTCCAAATTTTTCCGGGTTCTTCGAGGTTTTTTTGGCCTGGTCGTAGGCCAGAATATTGGCGATTGAGCCACCGGCGCCCGGCAGGACCCCGGTGAAAACCCCAATCAGCGCCGAGCGGATCAGCAGTGTCCAGTGCTTCAAAATAACCACGAGAGCCGCAAGATGCTCAATTTTAACGCTCAGATTCTCGCCGCTGGTATTGCTGGACAGGCGTTTGCGTGCAGAGGCCGGATCGCGCACATCATGCAGCAACCGGGAAAAGGCAAACAGGCCGATCAGCACCGCAATAAAATCAAAACCCTGCAACAGGGCATCACTGCCAAAATCAAGGCGCGCCATTCCGACCGCTTCGTCTTCACCAACAGCGCGAACCAGCAAACCGGCCACGCCGGCAATCAATCCCTTGACCAGGTTTTTACCGGCCAGCGACGCGGTGATGGTCAGGGCGAACATGACCAGCATGAAATAATCCCAGGGCTGGAATTCCAGGCCGATATTGGCCAGTTGGGGGGCCAGTGTCATGAGCAGGATGGCACTGATAATACCGCCAAAGAACGATGACCAGACACCAATCCCGAGCGCCAGGCCCGCCTTTCCCTTCTGGGCCATGGGGTAGCCGTCAAAGGTTGTCGCGACAGACGATGGTGTGCCGGGGATACCGGTCAGAATCCCTGCCATAAGTCCGCCAGACAGACCACCAACCAGAACGCTGACCATGGTCGCAATACCCTGTACAGCAGGCATGCTGAAGGTAAACGGAAGAGTCAGGACAATGGCCATGGCAATGGTGAAGCCGGGAATCGCGCCGGCGATCAAACCGCCGGCGACACCGATGAGCATTAACAGGACGGTATGAACCGTCGCCAGTTCATTAAACGCTGCAATTACGTTTTCAATAACCAATTTATAAATCCCGTCAAATCAGAATGCGGAAAAAATGATGCCGGGGGGCAGGATAACGCCAAGACCGTAAGTAAAGATGACCCACATACCGCCGACGGTGACCAGGGACAGGGCCGCATGCAGGATCAATTTGTTACCGGAAATTCCGCCCAGAACACACATCAAGGTAAAGACAAAGGCGAGGCCACCGATCAGGCTGCCCAGGATCGGCAAGGTGAGCAGGTAGGCCAGAAACAGGGCAAAACAATAGATCGGGTTCTGCCAGTAAATGAACCAGCCCCTGATGCCCGGTTGGCGATCCGCATCAGCGGCGGCTGTCGACGGACCGGCTTTTAAAGACTGAAATAAATAGATAAAGCTCAACAGGGTGAGGGCAATAATGATAACCCGTGGCCATGCAGCCGGACTCAGAACCCCGTAATCAGGGGTTCGAATACTGAACGTTGACCAGAACAGGATACCGCTCGCCACCAGAAGAAAGATAGCGATAACAGCGTCTTTATTCAGACGACTCATATCAGGACCTCGCATCGAAAAAAATGAAAACCGTCCCTGTCCGGACGAGGGTATCGCCCGGACAGGGATCAGTCATTCAGGAACAAAGGTATTATTTCTTTGTCCAGGCGCCGGTTGCAATCGCAATCTCTTCATGCTCGGCATAGACCTTTTCGGCCCAAGCCGCGTAGGGCTTTGGCCCGACGAAGACCAGGTCCGTGCCTTTGGCGGCAATCACCTTTTGCAGTTCCGGGTTCTGGGTCGCTTTTTCAAGAACGTCGGCCCAGTAATCAATGACTTCCTGTGACATTCCCAAAGGACCGACAATGCCGCGATCAAGGGCGTAAACCATGTCGACGCCAAGCTCTTTTAGGGTCGGAATCTCCGGGAAAAAGGAGGAGCGTTTGTCAGCAGCGATGGCGAAGGCCTTGACCGAACCGCCTTCAATGAGTTTACGGTTTGCCGCGACATTGATGCCGCCCAGGTTGATAGCGCCCGACAGCAACGCCTTGGTGCGCTGCGCCGTGCCGTCATAGGGAACATACTTGAACTTCATGCCGGTTCTGGCTTCCAGCACCTGCCAATAGAACTGGCTGGTAGACCCGAAGGTGGCACCGACCGTGTATGTCTCAGGCTCGGCCAGTACGGCTTTTTTCATTTCCTCGAAATTGTTCCACGGCATCTGCGTTGACGCCCCAACGATGTCAGGCGTCGAGGTGACCATGGCGATCGGCGTGAAGCCATTATAATGATAATCCATGCGGCCATTCAGGTAGCTTGTGAAAGCACTTTGGTGAATGGCAAACAGCGTGCAACCGTCCGGCTTTGAATCATGGGCTTCCTTGGCGCCCTTGTTTCCGCCCTGACCGGAGATCGTAACCACTTTCAGTTTGGTTTTTACGTCCAGTTCCTGGATGGTTTTTTCAAACAACGTGAACAGAATATGGGTTCCACCACCGGCGGCCCAGGGCACAATCAGTTTGGCTGTATCACAGGGTAGGTCAACGGCTTGCGCCGGTGTTGGAGCTGTTGACAGGCCAACAGCTGCGACGCCTGTGAACAGACATGCGAATAGAGTTTTTTTCATTGATAATCTCCCGGTTTGTTAAGCCTGTGGTGACTGTATCACCGCAGGCATTAGTGCGCGCTCAACACATACAAAAACATCATGGCAGAAACATCCGCTTCTTGTCATGCATTGATCTCGTGGTATACCATATCCCAATCATTTAATAAATCCATGCCTGTTTTTTCTAATTTCAAAATGAACTGGTTGTTTTCAGGAGTTTTATTTCTTTGCGTAATCTAGATCTGCCAGGGCGTTCCGTCGTTCGTTCACGAAACGGAATGGCCGCCACTTCGCACGTTGTCTCATCGATGACGGCTGTTGAAATTCTGAAAAAGGGCGGCAATGCCATGGATGCGGCGATTGCCGCCTGCGCCGTGCAATGTGTGGTAGAGCCTGAATCAACCGGAATTGGCGGCGATAATTTTTGCCTCTATGCAGCCAATGGCGCGGCAACCCCGGTTGCCTTCAATGGCTCTGGTCGGGCACCGGCTGCGGCGACCGCGGCCTGGTATCAGGAACAGGGTATTTCAGAGATTGCCCGCCAGTCCCCCCATGCCGTGATCATCCCCGGCGTGATCGATGCCTGGGATCAGTTGTCGCGGGATTACGGCACCATGGAACTGGCTGAACTGCTGGCACCGGCCATAGACCTGGCCCGCAACGGTTATGCGATTACCGAACGGGTCAGCATTGACTGGCATTCGCAGTTTGATTTGCTGAACAACGATGCCAATGCCCGCAAGCGCTTCCTGCCCGATGGCCGCGCGCTCAACCCCGGCGACGTTCACCACCAGCCGGAACTGGCAAATACCCTTGAAAAGATTGCCCGTCAGGGCCGCGATGCCTTTTATAAAGGGGACGTTGCTGAAGATATGGTCGGCTACCTGCAAAGCCTGGGCGGTCTTCACACCATGGACGATTTTGCCACCGCAAAAGGCGAATACGTGGTCCCCATTAAGACCAATTTCCGCGGCTACGACGTTTATGAATGCCCGCCCAATGGACAGGGCGTGATTGCCCTGCTGATGCTCAATATCATGGCCGGCTATGATCCGGCAGATACCGCTGCCGATTCGGTGGCCCGCCTGCATCTGGAGATTGAAGCCAGCCGTCTGGCCTACCAGGACCGCGATGCGGTGCTGGCTGATCCGGCGCAATCAGCGGTTCCGGTCGAGGCTTTGTTATCGGCGGCCCATGCCGACAGGTTGCGGGCACAAATCGACCCGACACAACGTACCCCCAGGCTGGCACCGGTATCCCTGCCCCGGCACGAAGATACGGTCTATATCAGTGTTGTCGACAAGGATCGTAATTGTTGCAGTTTCATCAATACCCTGTTCAGTAATTTCGGCAGTGGCCAATTGGCTCCCCAGTCAGGTGTCATGCTGACCAACCGGGGCCAGGGGTTTGTTGTTGAGCCCGGTCATCCCAATTGCATTGCCCCGGGCAAACGCCCGTTGCATACCATTATTCCCGGCATGGTTTCCAAGGACGGCCGGGCGGTGATGCCCTTTGGTGTGATGGGCGGGCATTATCAGTCGCATGGCCATATGCACTTTCTGAGCCGCCTGCTCGACTATGGTGACAATATTCAGGAAGCCCAGGACCGGCCCCGCCTGTTCCCTGTGCCTGGCTCTAATGACGTGGAATTCGAAAGCGGCTTTGACGCCGAAACCCGGGCCGGGCTTGAGGCATTGGGACATAACCTGATTGCGCCGGCCAAACCCATTGGTGGCTCACAGGCGATTATGATTGACTGGGAGAACGGCACCCTGGCCGGTGGCTCGGACCCCCGCAAAGACGGCAGCGCCATCGGCTATTAAACGCCGATTGCGGTTTCGTCTGGCGTCCTGCCCCCGGGCTTAATGGGCAAAGATAACCGGCAGGGTCGCCTTGGCGATGACGTGCTGAGTGACGCCACCGAGAATAAATTCACGCTGGCGGTTATGCCCGAAGGCCCCCATCAGCAATGTATCCGCACCCACGGCCTTTGCCTGCTCAAGCAATGGCCCGCCAATATTATTGTCTGCTGTTTCGAACGTCTGAACGGCCGGTTCAATATTGTGCCAGCGCAGAAAATCAACCAGATCATCGGCACTTAAGGGAATGGAACTGCCCGTGTCGGCAACCAGGATCGTCACCTTGTCGGCACCGTTCAACACATCCATAGCCGCTGACACCGCCCGTGCAGATTCGGCACTGCCATTCCAGGCAACAGCCAAATGTGCCCCCAGCGCAGAAACCGGTAGTGGCGGGGCCATCAGCACCAGCTTGCCGGTTTCCGTCAGAGCCGATTCCAGGGTATTGGACCCCAGCCGCGTTTCTCCGTCCGGCTTGGGCACCGCGATCAGATCCGTCAACCGCCCGCGCAAGGCGATGACGGCGGCCTGTTTGCCGGTTTCTTCACGCCAAGATGCGGTTACCCGGTTGCCCGGAGACGGTGGTTTTTGCAGGACTGTCAGTCCTTTTGCAGCACAGTACTCATTGAACAACAGGCGAAACCGGGCTTCTTCCCCTTCGGCATTGGCCCGCGCCGACTCGAGTATTGAGTCTTTCATGGCACGAGAAATCAACGTGCCATAGGGCAGATAGTCTTCCGGTTTGGCACGTGCGTGCACGGCCTCGATATGGGCACCAAATCGCTCCGCCAGGGCAAGCGCATGATCCAGCACCCCCTCGCCTTTACCATCACCGCGGACCGGCACCAGAATTGTCTTGATCGCCATTTTAACCCCCTGGTGGCGTGGCCGTCACCGTCAACAACCACGCCCTATCGCTATTAACCTAGAACAGACCTTCGACCTGGCCATCCTTGTTCAGCATAATTGAATCAGCCGAAGGTACGCGCGGCAGACCCGGCATGGTCATAATCTCACCGGTCACAACCACGACAAATTCAGCGCCGGCAGACAGACGTACTTCGCGCACATTAATCGTATGCCCGCTCGGAGCCCCCTTGGCGTTTGGATCGGTCGAAAAGCTGTACTGGGTTTTCGCCATACAGACCGGGAATTTCCCAAAGCCGTTTTTCTCGAAGTCCTTGAGCATGGTCATCGCCTTGGCTTCAACCGTTACTTCCTTGGCACCATATAGCTTTTTCGCGATGGTTTCGATTTTTCCGATCAACGGCATGTTGTCAGGATACAGGGTCTTGAAGGTTGATTTCTTGGCGCACAAGCCGACGACGTGCTTGGCAAGTTCTTCGGTGCCGGCTGAACCATCAGCCCAATGGGAGGCAACAATGGCTTCTGCACCTAATTTTTTAGCCGTATCGCGGACCATTTTAAGCTCTTTGGCCGTATCGGCACTGAACTGGTTGATCGCCACCACAACCGGGACACCAAAGGATTTGACGTTCTTGATATGGCGGGCCAGGTTCGAACAGCCATCCTTAACCGCTTTGACATTTTCCTTGCCAAGATCTTCCTTGGCCACCCCGCCATGCATTTTCAGGGCGCGGACCGTGGCCACAATAACCGTTGCAGCGGGCGTCAAGCCAGCTTTGCGGCATTTGATGTCAAAGAACTTCTCAGCCCCGAGATCAGCACCAAAACCGGCTTCGGTAACCACGTAATCAGCCAGCTTCAATGCGGTCTTGGTCGCCATCACCGAATTGCAACCATGTGCAATATTGGCAAACGGACCGCCGTGGATGAATGCCGGGTTATTTTCCAGGGTCTGCACCAGATTCGGCATCAGTGCGTCTTTCAGCAGAACTGAAATCGGACCATCGGCCTTCAGCTGTTTGGCGCGGATCGGTTGGCGCTCACGGGTATAGCCGATAACAATATTGCCGACCCGTTTGGTCAGGTCCTTCAAATCTGTGGCCAGACAGAAAATCGCCATAATTTCGGAGGCAACCGTAATATCAAATCCGTCTTCACGCGGGAAACCGTTGGCGATGCCACCCAGATTGGCGTTGATCTGGCGCAGCGCCCGGTCGTTCATGTCAACGACCCGTTTCCAGGTGATCCGTCGCGAATCAATATCCAGTTTGTTGCCCCAGTAAATATGGTTGTCGATCAGCGCTGATAACAGGTTGTGGGCAATTCCGATGGCGTGGAAGTCACCGGTAAAGTGCAGATTGATATCTTCCATGGGCACCACCTGCGCATATCCGCCGCCGGCTGCTCCCCCCTTCATTCCGAAACACGGACCCAGTGAGGGCTCGCGAATACAGATCGCCGCCTTTTTACCGATCTTGTTCAACCCGTCACCCAAACCAACGGTGGTCGTGGTCTTTCCTTCACCGGCAGGTGTCGGCGTAATCGCGGTGACCAGGATCAGCCTTCCGTCCGGTTTGCGGTTTAATTTCTTGATAAAATCATAGGTCAGCTTGGCCTTGTCGGATCCATACTGGATGAGCGCGTCGGCTGGAATGTCCAGCTTTGCCGCGATCTCCCCGATTGGTCTCATTTTGGCTTTGCGGGCAATCTCGATATCACTCATAGGCATAATAAACTCCCTTATATGGATCGTATGTTTTCATGGCTGGACCTTGATAGGTCCAGAAATATGGTATGGCGGCCGGGGATGTCCGGTCCTGGTGAGTCAGCTCATTTCCCAAAAACAGCGCCGGCGACCAGGCCGGAACTGGCAATAAAGTCGGCTGCACTGATTTTCTTGTCGTCATGAGGCTTGACGCGCTTGACCAGAATGCCACCACCGGCGGTAGCCACGGTAATACCTTCCGCCGATACCGCCGTAACTTCGCCGGGGGCACCGGATGCATCGACTTTCGCGCAGTCAAATATTTTCAGCTCGTTGCCGTCATGGGTGGTCCAGGCGCCCGGCTGCGGGTTGGTACCACGGATCAGGTTGTAGACGACGTCAACGGGTTTCGACCAGTCGATTTCCGCATCCGCCTTGCGGCACCAGCTTTCATAGGTGGCCAGCTTTTCATCCTGGACAATCCGCGGTGGGTTGCCTGCTTTAACCAGGGCAATCGCCTCCAGGGTGGCTGCGATGCCGAGCGGGAAAATCTTCTCGAAATAGACCGTTCCCAGGGTATCGTCGGGACCGATATCGATGTGTTTTTGCAAAAGGATTTCGCCCTCGTCCAAGCCATCATCGGGCCAGAAGAAGGTGAGCCCGGATTTGGTCGCGCCACCGATGATCGGCCAGTTGATCGAACTCGGCCCCCGGTGTTTCGGCAACACGGACGGATGGAAACAGATCGAGCCATGGGTCGGGATACTGCGCGCCTCTTCAGGCACGAAGATAATCACATAAGCCATGACGCAGAGGTCCGCATTTAACGCCCGCATCTGGTCAAGGGCATCGGCGTCCTTGAAATTGGCCGGCTGATAAACAGGCAGGCCTTTTTCCAGGGCGAATTCCTTTACCGGATCAACAGGTTTACCTTCCTTGTCCGGCGCGCAATAAACCGCAACAACTTCATCTTCACCCTTGTCCAGAATCGCTTCCAGTGCTGATTTTCCAAAGGCCTGCTGGCCCATGACGATTAACCGCATCGTCTAAACTCCCTTGTTATGGGCACCGTTTTTATACGGCGCCGACTTCTTTCGCCTGGGCAACTTCCTCGTCGGTCATGCCCAGAACACCTTTTAAAATTTCGTCCGTATGCTCGCCCAGCAATGGGGAACGAACCACATCAGACGGCGAATCCGATAATTTGATGGGGTTGCCAACCGTCAGGTAATTGCCCCGTTCCGGATGGGCCACATCGACCACCGTGCCGGTGGTGCGCAGGGATTCATCCTCGGCAATTTCCTTCATGCTCAAAATCGGCCCAACCGGTATATTAAGCGGATTGCAGATCGCCATAACCTCAAACTTTGTTTTGGTCATGGTCCAGTCTTCAATCGCACCGAATACCTGATTAAGGCGCGGCAGACGGTCCGCCGGCTTGGCAAAATCCGGGTCCTCTTTCCATTCCGGCTTGCCGATGACATCGCAGATATTCTTCCAGACAGCCGCCTGGGTAATAAAATAGGTATATGCGTCCGGGTCGGTCTCCCAGCCCTTGCACTTCAAAATCCGTCCCGGCTGGCCACCACCGGAATCATTGCCGGCGCGCGGTGTCGCATCGCCGAACGGGACCCCTTCGCCAAACTGGGAGTATTCTTCCAGTGGCCCATGCTGCAGCCGCTGCTGGTCGCGCAGCTTGACCCGGCAAAGATTGAGCACGCTGTCCTGCATGGCACATTCAACGCGCTGGCCCTTACCGGACACGGTGCGATGGAACAGGGCCGTGACAATCCCCAGGGCCAGATGCAGACCGGTTCCGGAATCGCCGATTTGGGCGCCGGTTACCAGGGGAACACCACCCAGGTGACCGGTTGTCGAAGCGGAACCGCCCGCACATTGTGCAACATTTTCATAGACCTTGCACTCGGCGTAGGGACCGGGACCGAAGCCCTTGACCGACGCAAAAATCATGCGCGGATTGAGCTCCTGGATCCGTTCCCAGCCAAAGCCCATGCGATCGAGTGCGCCGGGTGCGAAGTTCTCGACCATGACATCACATTCTTTGATCAGGCGGACAAAAATCTCTTTGCCTTTTTCCTCTTTGGTATTGAGGGTAACGCTGCGCTTGTTGTGATTGAGCATGGTGAAATAAAGACTGTCCACATCGGGAATGTCCCGCAATTGGCCGCGGGTCGCGTCGCCAACGCCCGGTCTTTCGACCTTGATGACGTCAGCTCCAAACCAGGCCAGCAACTGTGTGCAGGTCGGGCCCGATTGGACGTGGGTCATATCCAGAATTTTGACGCCTTCAAGTGCTTTTCCCATTTTGTCCTCTTATTCGGTTATGCGATTGGTGAATGCCGCTGTCGGTTATTTTTTGGAAACAACGCTTTGCGGGTTGAGATTGCCGATACGCCCGCTCTCGGTGCCGGCATTTTCATCAATCACTGCGTTGATAAGGGTTGGCTTGCCCGAGTTCAAAGCCTCGTTGACAGCGCGTGACAGATCGTCCGGCGATGTCGCGTAAACGCCGACCCCGCCAAAGGCTTCCATCATTTTGTCATAACGGGCATCCTTGACGAAAACCGTGGGGGCCACGTCGGATCCACCTGTCGGATTGACATCGGTGCCGCGGTAAATGCCATTGTTGTTAAATACGACCACGCAGATGGGCAGGTTGTAGCGACAGATGGTTTCGATTTCCATGCCGGAAAAGCCAAAGGCGCTGTCGCCTTCGATCGCCAGAACCGGTTTGCCGGTTTCCACAGCGGCACCGATGGCCTGGCCCATGCCAATGCCCATGACTCCCCAGGTGCCCACATCAAGACGCTTGCGCGGCTGATACATGTCAATAATGCTGCGGGCAAAATCGAGGGTGTTGGCCCCTTCGTTAACAAGAATGACGTCCGGGCGCTCCCTGATTATGGTTTTCAGCGAACCCAGGGCGCCATGGTAGTCCATGGGCACGTTATTATTCTGCAGACGCGGTGCCATTTTCGCCACATTGCTTTCAACCTTGGCTGTAATCGCATCCGTCCACTCCGCAGGCGGTGCTTTCCAGTTGTCTCCCATAGCGTCAAGAAGCGCCGTAACGCAGGAACCGATATCGCCGACCACCGGGGCTGCGATCTCCACATTGCTGTCCATTTCCTTGGGCTCGATATCAATCTGAATAAACGACTTTGGCTTGTCGCCCCAGGTCTTGCCCTTGCCATGGGACAACAGCCAATTGAGCCGGGCGCCGATCATGACAACCACATCGGCCTCTTTCAGCACTAGCGAACGGGCCGGACCGGCCGATTGCGGATGGGTGTCAGGCAACAGGCCCTTGGCCATACTCATGGGCAGATAGGGAATCCCGGATTTTTCGACCAGGGTACGAATATCATCATCCGCCTGAGCGTAAGCCGCGCCCTTGCCAAAAATGATCAGCGGCCGTTTGGCGCCTTTTAACAGATCAATAGCCCGGGCAATGGAATCGGGAGCGGGAATTTGTCTGGGTGCCGGATCGATTACCTTGACCAGTGACCTGGCCCCTGCATCCGCATCCATAACCTGGCCGAATAGTTTTGCCGGAAGATCCAGATAAACACCGCCCGGCCGTCCGGAGACGGCAGCGCGGATGGCGCGGGCGATGCCGATGCCAATATCTTGCGCATGCAGGACACGAAAGGCCGCCTTGCACAACGGCTTGGCGATGGCCAGTTGATCCATTTCCTCATAATCACCCTGCTGCAGATCAACGACCTCGCGTTCCGAGGAACCGCTGATCAGAATCATCGGGAAGCAGTTGGTGGTGGCGTGGGCCAGGGCCGTCAGGCCGTTCAGAAATCCGGGCGCTGACACCGTCAGACAGATGCCCGGTTTTTTGGTCAGATAACCGGCGATCGCAGCCGCATAACCTGCATGCTGTTCATGGCGAAACGACAGAACGCGCATGCCTTCGGCTTGGGCAATCCGGCCGAAATCCGTTATCGGGATACCTGGAACACCATAAATGGTGGTCAGATCATTAAGCTTGAGGGCGTCGATGATGAGGTGAAAGCCATCGGTTAAATTTTCTGCGGCTGTATCTGCCATGGTTATGGTTCCTTCGATTAGTCCAGATAGTCGACATGGGTGTCGACGTGTTTTGCTAAATTCATTGTATGTTCGCGGACCAGCTGCTCTGCCAGACTGGTGTTTCTGGCTTCCAGGGCTTCGACAATATGCATGTGGTCTACGATTGAGCGCTGAGCGCGGTCATCTTCACCGATGGTCCGGGCACGGATCGACCGCATATGGATGAACAGATTTTCCGCCGTATCATAGATCAGCTGATTTTTGCTCATCCTCAGGATGGCCTGATGGAAATTGATGTTATTCTCTGAATATTCGTCGATGTGATCCTTGATCTGGCCTTTTGAATAGCCGGTCAGCAAGGTCCGCAACGATGCAATCTGTTGGTCGGTGGCATTTAACGTAATCAGCCGTGCGGCCATGCTTTCGAGCGCCGCCCAGACCGTCAGCATCTCCAGAACCTGGGCCTTGGTTTTACGCACAATATAAACGCCGCGCCTGGGTACAATCGCGACCAGCCCCTCCTGCTCGAGGCGTGCCAGGGCTTCGCGAACCGGCGTCCGGCTGATCGACAACTGTTCCGACAACTTGCGTTCATCCAGACGCAACTCGGCATCGTCGGCGTAGATATTCATAGACGTGATCGCGGCCTTGAGGGAATCGTATATTTTGTCTTTCAGGCTAAAGCCCGTGTCGATTGGCCCGACAGCCAAAACCGATGACACTGCTTGTTCCTTTACAGACATTTATCTACCTTTACCCGAATCGCCAGGACGCGTTTTAATGTTATTATACTTCTGTGGTATACTGTATACCACTATAGCCGTCAACTACTTGCGCCGCCCGGATACACCTTGTTTCACCGCTGGTCAGACCGTTTTTTCCGGCCCGCCATTGGCCTTGTTTCGGTTCTTATAGATCTTGATAAGCGGCATCAGCAGCAACAGAATTGCGACCACCATGATGGCTCCGGAAATCGGACGGGTGAAGAAAATCGTGATATCCCCATGTGACCCGATCAACGACTGGCGCATGGTCGGCTCGGCGATCGGGCCAAGCACAATGGCCAGAACTGCCGGGGCCAGTGGGTAATCCAGTTTACGCATCAAATAGCCGACAATCCCGAAGATCAGCATCAACCAGACATCGTGCATGTCCTGGGTCGGCACATAGCCGCCGACAACACACAAACAGAAAATGATCGGCGCCAGAATGGTAAACGGCATCTTGAGAACCATGATGAAGGCCGGAATAAAGGCGATGTTGATGATCAGGGCAAAAAAGTTGGCCGCATAAAGACTGGCGATCAGACCCCAGACAAACTCCTCATGCTGGACGAACAGCAAGGGCCCCGGCTCGAGGCCCCAGATGACCATTCCACCCAACAAAATTGCAGTTGTTGGTGAGCCCGGAATGCCGAGCGTCAGCATCGGCAGCATGGACCCTGTTGATGCGGCGTTGTTGGCGGATTCCGGCGCGACCACACCGGCAACGTTGCCTTTGCCAAAGCTGTCGGGATCCTTCGCCGTCGATTTGGCAATCCCGTAGGCCATCAGCGCACCCGGTGTCGCTCCGGCAGCCGGTAAAATACCGACAAAATAGCCGAGAACCGATCCCATGAGCATTGTTTTCCAGGTTTTCGCGATATCCTTAAGGGCAGCGAGGGTGCGGGCGATGGTAACCGTTGCCTTTGACATCTCGACATTGCCTTTGGAAACTTCGACCGTCCACAGCATCTCGCCAATACCGTAAATACCGATCGCCAGCACCAGAAAGTTAATGCCGTGGAAAAAGCCGGGCAGGTCAAAAAAGATCAAGCGCGGCTCGCCACTGATAATATCAAGACCGACGGCACTGAGGGCCAGTCCGATCATAATTGAGAAAAACGTTTTTGGAATGTCATCACCGCCGAGACCAATAAACGTGGCAAAGGCCATCAGCATGAGAGCGAATTGTTCAGGTGGGCCAAACTTCAAGGCCACCTCCGCCAGAAGGGGCGCAAATCCGGTAAACAGTACGACGGAAATTGAACCGCCAACAAACGAGGCGACGGCAGCGGCAATCAATGCCTTGTCGGCCTGCCCCTTGAGCGCCATAGGTCGCCCATCGAAGGTTGTCGCGACCGCCGTTGAGGCGCCGGGAATTCCCAGCATAATGGAGCTGATCGCGCCACCATACATGGCGCCGTAATAAATCGCGGCCAGAAAGATAACCGCCGACGTGGGTGGCACCAGAAAGGTCATCGGCAACAAAATGGCAACACCGTTAACCGACCCCAGTCCCGGCATCGCGCCGATGAACAGGCCCACGGTACAACCAAAAATAACCAGACCCAAATTCAGAGGCTCAAACGTTATCGCAAAGCCACCCATCAGGAGATTTAGAATATCCATTTACGTCTCAATCCGTATTGCGTTTTGTTTCGCACGAAGTTTGATTTTGTGCCGAAATTTATGGTTTACAGGAACATGTCATAGAGCGGGTAGAACAACGGTTCGGTGAACCCTTTCGGCAGGGTCTTCAACAAGGCGATTTCAAAGAAAAAGAAGGTGAATACAGGCACCGCGACCGCGACCGCTGCAGTCAGACGCCAAGTATGGCGACCTAAAAACCGCAGGTAAAACATCAGGAACAAGGGCAGGGCAAAATAGACGCCAATGACATGAATAGCCCCAATCATTACCGTCAGCGAACCGCCAATCGTGATAAACATACGCAAGGTATCTTTATCCATGAAGGGCTCCGTGGATTGGGACTGCACACTGGTGCGCTTGGCCCAACGGACAATGATCGCAATACAGCAGATCAGCATGCCCGCGCCCAGCCAGAACGGAAATGCTCCGCCGCCCGGGCCTTCCCCACGCACCCAACCGACGGGAAGTTCCATGCTTTTAATCATCAAATAGACGGAGAAAGCCGCCAGGCATAAAGCCATTACCAGTTCAGCCCTACGCATAACCGTTTCCTCCGCCCATCATGATTTTATCTCAGTCTTTTGAATGCCAGGTTTACTTGATGTCGCCGGTTGCCATCAAAAGCTCTTTATGCTTTGCCTGCTCTTCGACAAAGTAATCGGTCAGAGCCTTTCCGGTCAGCCAGCCTGGGATCAAACCCTTCGACTTCATGTAATTCTGCCACTCGTCGGATTTGTAGACTTTTTCAAAGACGCCGACATAGAAGTCCCGGACCTCATCATCGATGTCACTGGGGGCAATGACAGAACGCTGCATGTAGTAGACCATATCGTCGCCGTAACCGAGCTCGGCAAAGGTCGGGATAGCTCCGAATTTACCGGTAATCTTGCCTTTTGGCGTGAAGCTGGCCAGCGGACGCGATCTGCCGGCATCCCAGAAACCGACCTGTTCGGACGGGTTGTTGACGGTCGAGTTGATCTGGTTTCCAACAAGTTCCTTGGCAACGGTGCCGCCGCCCTTGTAGGGGATGTAGGTCATCTTGATGCCAAACTTCTTCTCCAGCATCGCCGTCACCAGCGAATCTTCGGCACCTTTTCCGGTTCCACCCATTTTCCAGGCGGCAGGCCCGGCTTTTTTGACGGCGGCCACATAATCATCGACCGTCTTGATACTGGTTTCCGAATTGACCCACAACTGGAAGGTATCTTCCGCCATACGGGTAATGGGGGTGAATGTCGCGATATCGACGCCAAGGCCGGGCTGACGAAGCGGTGTGGTATAGAGGCTGTTCAATGTCGCCATCACCACATGCGGATCACCGGATTTGCTTTTCAAATAGGTCAGCGCTTCTGCACCGGAACCACCACCCTTGTTGACGGGAATGAAGGGTTTTGGAGATAGCTTGTTCTTTTCGATCAGGCTCTGGATAAAACGGGCCAGCTTGTCAGCACCGCCGCCTTTTCCTGCCATAATCACAAATTCGATTGGTTTTTTTGGCTCCCAGGCGGCCTGGGCCGAACCGGTCGTCACAAAACTTCCAAGCCCAACGCCAGCTGCAACGCCGAGGCTTAATAATGATACGCCTAACTTTTTCATGATCGTCTCCCTAGTGAGTGTCTAGTACCTACCGACCCCGTCGCTATTGATTGCGATTACCGAGGAACGTTCGATCTCCCTCTTTAAAGCCTTTTTAAACTTCAAAAAACCGAACGTCATGCGTCGTGGCATTTGGTATACCACGAAATTATAGCCACAAGTTTTTTACCCGCACAATAGGCTTAAAATTAAAATCAGCCAATTTATGCCTGCCAATGCACCAAATCATACCACACAAGCATTCTTATATTTAATGCAAACCATTGAAATAAAACGTTAAAATTTCAATTTGATCAGCACGGTCCCTATCCCTAAAAATTTTACGCGATGTGGCGAAATTATAGACTTACCCACATCCCTGCTGTCCCGGTTTGCGTTGTGGTTTTGCAGAATCAAACGCTGCACGCCGCATTTGGTGTAAATTGCACCCTGCCCATTTGCACCCTTCCAATGACTGTTTCATCGTGTGGAATCCTGCCTGCACCGCGCCAGCATCTGGCTCAGCAGACCCGGCGTCGAGCTCTTTCATCGCTGCCCCATAATTGTTATACCCATACCCATGGTTCCCGAAAACGGCGGAAGACTGGATCTTTTGGTGACAAAAAATTTACGCATTGCGCTCATTCATGCAACCCCGCTTGCGGTGCAGCCGGTCAATGAGGCGTTTGCTGCCGATTGGCCGGAAGCCACGGTCTGCAACCTGCTTGAAGATTCTCTGGCCCCTGACCTGGCCAGAGCCGGCCAGTTGATGCCCGCTATGATCACGCGTTTCGAGCGTCTCGCCGGCTACGCCAGGGACTGCGGCGCCAATGGAATTCTGTTTACCTGCTCCGCCTTTGGTCCGGCTATCGAAAGTGCGGCCAAATCCGTTGCCCCTTTGTTGACCCTCAAACCCAACGAAGCGATGTTCCGCGATGCCCTCAAAACCTACAAACACGTCGGCATGATCGCCACCTTCGCGGCCAGCCTGCCGCCTATGGAGCGCGAGTTCCACCACATGGCAGAACAGGCCGGCATTGATGTGAAACTGGAGTCCGTGCTCGCAGCGGGGGCCATGGAGGCATTGGCTGACGGCCACGCGGAACGTCACAATCAGATGATCGCAGACGCCGCCAGAACGCTTGTTCACTGCGACGCCCTGATGCTCGCACAATTTTCCATGGCGCAAGCCAAGACCGACATTTCCAGATTTTATGAAAGGCCGGTTTTAACCAGCCCGGCGAGTGCCATTGCCGCCCTCAAGCAGGGCCTTTTAGGCTAACAGGGGCAGTGACTGGTAAACCACGTAGAGGCCCAAAAATAGTGTCCAGACCGCGACGGCAGACTGGATTCCCCTATTTGCCCAGGTCAGCGCCCGCGCCGAATAGCTCAGGGGCACGGCAATAACGGCGGAAAGAGCGGCCATGCCGAGTACGGAGCCGATCCCAAACAGAACAATATATCCAAAACCAATGACCGGCGACTGTACGGTTTGTGCGGTCAGAACCATCAGCGCGGCAGATCCGGCCAAACCATGCATCATGCCCACCAGCAACGTCCGCACCGGCAGCTTGTTGCGGTGCTGATGGTCGTGCGCCAGTTTTTCATGGGCCTGCTTTTCACCGGCATGGGAATGGGCATGGAAATGCTCGTGGTTGTTACCGTGCCGATGCCGGTGGAAATGGATCCGGTCGCGAATCAGCTTGAACAGCAGGTGACCACCCAGCAAAATCAGAACAAGGCCAACGGCGGATTCGAGCCAGCCGCTCATCTCACCGGAAATCTCCAGCCCCAAAAACAATCCGAAGCCGGCGACAATCATCAGCGTAATGGTATGGCCAACCCCCCAGACCGCGCCATGGGAGATTATCTTGCGGGCCGATGTCTGACGCGCCGCGATGGCCGAAACCGCCGCAACATGATCGGCTTCAAGCGCGTGCTGCATGCCGATCAAAAGGCCCAGGGCAAGGATGGATATCATGGGCCTGATATATCTGGCGCAGCGTCTTGTGTCCATAGATCACTGTGCACAGGGCGGATCAAAATTTCACCACGCCCAGGTGGTAATTGGCAAGGCCGCGAGATTACCTGAAATCGCCGCATCCAGATCGTCGCGCCGCATCAGCCCGCTTTGCGTATCAATCTCGCTGACCACCCCGGCTGCATTCACGGCGGCTGCGCGCAAAGCCAGGCTGGCCGCCTCTTCCATGGCGATAAACCCGCTCAGGGTCGAGATAAACGCGTCGCCGGCACCGGCGGTGCCCTTGGGTTCAATCCGCAGCGCCGGGCAATGATGCACGCCCTGTTCATCTGCCAGATAGGAGCCTTCGATGCCATCGGTTACCAGAACCCGGCCAACCCCGGTCTTCCGGATTTCCCTGAAAAAGTCCATCAGTTCCATATCGAAGCCACCGAAGGACAGACCCAGCCGCATCAGACGCGGCTCGTCACCGCTGACGGAATGATGCAACGATCCGACGGCGTCACTCTGAGCACGGGCAATCAGGGCCGGCACCAGGGATTCGGCTTCAACCCGGTTAACCGCCAGCAAATTGATTTTCGCCAGACTGTTCAAAAAAGGAGATGCCCGCGATGTCAGTTGTCGAATTCCGGGATTGACCGCAATAAAGGCCCCTTGCGCGTGGCCTGCATCAACAATCAGCGGAAAACAATCCGCCGACCTGTTACTGAGGTTAGTTACATAGACCAGGTCGAAGCCGCTGAATTTATTCTGCGCGACGTCTTCCGCCAAGAGCAACGTATTGGTTCCGCGCTGGGTAAAAATCGTCGCGTTGCGGTCATGGGATGACACCATCACCGAGGTGCCGGTCGACAGTTCATCAGTTTTCAAGACATGGGTTTGCCTGACGTTTTCCCGGGTCAGGCAGGCCAGCACTTTTTCGCCGCTATGGTCATTGCCGATTTTTATCAGCGCTGTTACATCAATGCCCAACCGCGCCATGGAAACGCCGGCGTTGACGGCGCCACCGCCAATATGGCTGGTGATGCTTTCCGTATCGATTTTCACGCCCTGTTCCAGCAACAAAAACGACGATGTTGCATTGTGCATGGTCATGCGTTCAACATTCCGGTCCGCAACCAGAACAATGGTGTCGACAACTGCCGAGCCGATGCATAATGCGCGCATTCCGGTTTTCCTTTATGCAGCTAAATGGCAGCGCCCGGCTCTCGCGCCGCCACCAGGGGCTGGTCCGATCAGGCGGCTTGGGACTGCCGGTGTGGTGTCGCACCGGGATCCTTGAACATGACACCGTCTTTCATGATCATCAGCAGCTTATTCTTATCCTGCAGGATCGCAACGTCTTTAAGGGGATCTCCATCGACCAGCAGCAAGTCAGCGAGAAAGCCTTCCTTGACCTGACCCAATTCACCACCCATGCCCATAATCTGGCCACCCAGCTTGGTTGCCGAGAGGATGGCGTCCATCGACGACATGCCGATCAGCTTCACAAAATGTTCAATATCGCGGGCATCGGTTCCGTTGGGGTTCCAGATCAGGCCGTAGTCGCCACCGGGCAGGATACGGACACCGCGTTTATGCAGCTCAGCCATGTTGCGGGCGCCGATTTCCAGTTCGTTCTTTACGCCTGCGGCTTCAACGACCTCGGGCGTCAGCCCGTATTCCGCCGCTTCATAGGTCGCCGCATAGGTGACACCCAGAGTCGGTGCGACAAACACCTCATCCTTATGAGCCTCCAGCAGATCCATGGCTTCCTCATCGATCATAGTGGCGTGATAAATCACGTCGACGCCGTATTTCACGCACAATTTTACGGAGCCGGCGCTGCGCGCATGGGCCGCAAACCGCCGCCCGTAACTATGGGCCACGTGCGCAACGGCAGCCACTTCCTGTTCTGTCATAACCGTATCCGTGGCTTTGCCGAGGGGCATGAGCTGGTCACCGGACGGATTGATCTTCAGGGTGTCGACCCCGTCACGCGCACATTCGCGCGCCGCTTTCAGGTATTCGTCATAGCCATCGCAGACCAGACCGAAGGTTGACCGGTGCTGGTGTCGCCGGCCGCAATCTCCCAGATTGCCGGTTGGCGTCAGTTCCGGGCTGGCAACCAGCATCCTGGGGCCGGCAATGATCCCGTTGTTGATAAAATCGCGAACCGCCACTTCGACCCGTGGCCGGGCCGAGGCGGCACCAAACAAACTGGTGAAGCCCTGTTCGAACAGCACTTTCGCGTAATGGGCGGTCCACAGGGTATGCTCCTCCGGCGGCGTGTCCCCGATATCTTCAAAGGAGGTAATGTTATGGAAGCTGGGATGGGCATGGGCTTCCACCATCCCCGGCATCAAGGTCGCCCCGCCGGCGTCGACGACCTCGTGGTCGGTACGCGTGATGGCATTTCCGTCGCGGGCAACGGTCTTTATGCGATTACCCTGGATTTCGATTTCCCCGGCAAAGGGATCTGCACCGGTACAATCCAATATCCGTGCGTTGGTTATAATTGTATTGGCCATTTGTCTTCCTCCTGTTGCATTTCCTTACCTGTAGGCGACGCGTAACACTAAGCCGATTTTACCCCAATTTCCGGGCGTTTTTCCACATATCTATGGGCTTTTTTCAGGCCCGGACTTCTTTCAAACAGGCGGCGGCGCCGATCAATCCGGCATCCTGCGACATCACCAGATAGGTGGGAATATCCCGGACCAGATGGGCCATCCGGCCCTTGGCCTCAAAGCGCGATCGAAACTGGGACCCTTTGACGTGATCCCTTACCCGGGGCACGATCCCGCCGGCAATATAGACGCCACCGAAGGCACCAAAGGTCAGGGCCAGATCGCCGGCGACAGCCCCCAGATAGGCGAGGAAAATATCCAGTGCCTCCCGGCAAATTTCACTTTCACCATTGACCGCCTCAGCCACAACCTGCGCCTCGGTCCGCTCGACCGCTGCAACCCCGTCCAGTTCCTGCAAAATCCGGTATAAATTGCGCAGACCCGGGCCACAGATGATGCGTTCGGCAGAAACCCGCCCATATCGTTGGAGCAGTTTTTCATGAACCGCGATCTCCCGGTCCGATGTCGGAGAAAGCCCGATATGACCACCTTCACCCTCCACGATTACATAGCCGTCACCGGTTGCCACGGCACCGGCAACTCCCAGTCCCGTTCCCGGCCCAATGATCACCCGGGAGCGCCCGTCAATGGCGGCCCGGCCGCCCAGCATCACCAGTTGATCGTCCTTGAGGTAGGGAATGGCAGCGGCCTGTGCCTTGAAATCATTTATGAAAAGCAGACGCTCAAACCGCAATTCGGCACGGGTCGTCTCCTTGGAAAATGCCCAGTTACCGTTGGTCAGCTGCAACTGGTCGCCCTCGACAGGTCCGGCCAGGGCAACACAGGCCCGAACGGCCTCGCTCAGCCCCTGCTTTTTCATGTAGAGGCGGAAGGCGTCCGTAATCGTGCCGAAATCCCTGACCTGCAAGGTATCGGTGTTAAAGACGTCCGTCGTCCCCGGATGTACCAGGGCAAATCGCGCGTTGGTACCGCCGACGTCGGCGACGATATCAGGTATTGCCGTAACCATTGCGTGCCAGATCCGATCCTATAAGAACCTGTTCACCAGGTTTTCCAGTTTCTCCTGACCACCGGAGACCGGTTGCGGATCCAGGTTTTCAGAAATCACGCGCGCGGAAATATCTTCCATGGTCAATTTTCCAGCCAGCATATCCTGACCAAATTCACTTTGCCAGCCAGCATATCGATGCGCACGACTGGATTCCAGACGGCCGTCCTCGATCATGGCGGCAGCAATCAGCAGACCGCGCGCACAGACATCCATGGCCCCGATATGGGCATGGAACAGGTCTTCCGGATCGATCGACTGACGGCGCAGCTTGGCATCAAAATTGACGCCACCGGTCTTAAATCCGCCGGCGTTCATAATGATGTACAACGCCATTGCCACTTCCGGAACCGAATTTGGAAACTGGTCGGTATCCCACATGTTTTGCGGATCTCCCCGGTTCATATCGATGCTGCCCATGATTCCATTGGCTGTCGCATAGGAAAGTTCATGCTCGAAACTGTGCCCTGCCAGGGTTGCATGGTTGGCCTCGATATTCAGGAATATCTCGCCCTCAAGGCCGTATTTCTGCAGAAATCCGTGCACGGTCGCACTGTCATAGTCATATTGGTGTTTGGTCGGTTCCTGGGGTTTTGGCTCGATCAGGATGGTCCCGGTAAAGCCGATTTTATGCTTGTGTTCAACCACAAGGTTCATGAATCGGCCCAACTGATCGGCTTCCTGTTTGAGGTCCGTATTCAGCAGCGTATCGTAACCTTCACGCCCGCCCCAAAGTACATAATTGGCACCACCCAGGCGATGGGTTGAATCCATGGCCTGTTTGACCTGGGCTGCCGCATAGGCAAAGACCTCGGGGTCCGGATTGGTGCCTGAACCGGCCATAAAGCGCCGGTGCGAGAACAGGTTCGCCGTCCCCCATAACAGTTTTACACCAGTCCGCGCGATATGCTGCTCCATCAAATCGACAATATGGTCGAGGTTTGCATTGCTTTCGGCCAGGCTCGCCCCTTCGGGCGCCACATCCCGGTCGTGAAAACAGTAATAGGGAACTCCCAGCTTCTCGAAAAACTCGAAGGCTACTTCTAACTTCATTTCGGCCATGGCCATGGAATCCCCATCGCTCATCCATGGCCGCAGGAGCGTGGCACCACCAAACGGGTCGGTTCCCGGCCAGCAGAAGGTGTGCCAGTAGCAAACGGCAAAGCGCAGATGCTCCTGCATGGATTTGCCCATAACCAGCCGGTCTTTGTCATACCACTTGTAAGCCAACGGATTTTCGCTTTCCCTGCCTTCAAATTTGATTTTTTCGACGCCTGTAAAATAAGTCATGTCCCTGTCCTTTTCAATTCAATGGGTACGGTCCGACGCCGCAAAAAGAGGCCGCAACGCCCTGTAAAGCTGTCGGTATTCAATTAATTTGGCGTGATATTGCTGCTGCAGGCCGGGGTCCGGCGCGACCACATGTGCCACATCCGGCTGGCTGCAGATATCGGCTGGCGCTTCTCCTGTTACCGCCAGTCTGGCCAGGCGGGCCGCCCCATAGGCGGGGCCGACGTCGGCGTCTTTGTGGTACACCAGTTCTCGCTCAAGGACGCTGGCCAGAATCTTGCCCCACACCAGACTGCGTGCACCACCGCCGATAACCGATACCGAATCGATGTTTGCACCGGCATCCAGCAGCACCTGCTGACCATCGGCGAAAGCAAAGGCAACACCCTCGAGGACCGCACGGCCGAGCGCCGCCCGGCCATGGTCGTGAGTCAGGCCGAAGAATACGCCTTTCGCCTGCGGATCGTTATGGGGGGTCCGCTCGCCCGATAAATAGGGCAGAAACTGGGGCGTCGACAAACCGCCACCGGCCGCTTCGATTTCATCAAGCAAAGCCGCCTCCGAGGCGGCGCCGGTCAAGTGACTGACCCAGGTCAGGCAACTGGCGGCACTCAGGATCACGCTCATTTGGTGCCAGAGGTTCGGCAGGCAATGGCAAAAGGCGTGCACAGCCCCGGCCGGATTTGGGGAATAGGCGGCGTTCGCGACAAAATAAACCCCGGAGGTGCCCAGCGATATAAACGCCCGGCCGGGCACAACCGTTCCGACACCCACAGCACCGGCCGCATTATCGCCGGCGCCACCGGCAACACGGACATGCGGGCCCATCCCCCACTGGGCGGCGAGCGACCGGCGAAGCTGGCCGGAACTTTCGCTGCCTTCAACCAGCCGGGGCATCTGGGCGCGGGTCAGGCCACTGGCCCGCAGCATGGCATCCGACCAGTCACGCTTTTCCACATCCAGCCACAAGGTGCCGGCCGCATCGGACATTTCCGAAACAAAATCGCCGGTCAGGTGGTATCGCACATAGTCCTTCGGCAACAGGACTTTTGCGGTTCTGGAAAATATCTCCGGTTCATTTTCAGCCACCCAGACAAGTTTCGGCGCGGTAAACCCGGGCATGGCCAGATTGCCGGTGATCTGGCGTGACGCCGGTTCGCGCCGTTCGATCTCCGCACAGGCCGCCATCGCCCGCCCGTCGTTCCAGAGAATGGCCGGGCGCAGCGGTTTGCCGGTATCGTCGAGCAATGTTGCGCCGTGCATCTGACCCGACAGGCCGATCCCGTCAACAGCCGACAGGTCTTTGGGGTTGCGGGCCTTTAACTGGCTGACCGCCGCCTCGACCGCCCGCCACCAGTCGTCCGGGTCCTGTTCCGACCACAGAACCTGCGGCCGCGACACCGCCAGCGGCGCTGTCGCCTGGCCGACAATCACCTGCTGCGCATCAACAAGCACTGCTTTTACGCCGGATGTTCCGATATCAAGACCTAAATACATGGCGACGAGTATCCGTTATTCTCTATATATGTGGCGGCGACGGCTCATCGCGAATGGCGCAAATAGACACCATAAAGCTCCGCCGAACCAATTGCCAAAAGTGATACAACAATAAACACCACAGCGACGATGATCGCCGTCCGGTAAACGGCCGTGATCGGTTTCGCCGGGTCACAAAAGGGCATCAGGTTAAAGGCCAGCCCGGCGAAAATAATCAGGCCGGAGCCGATCCCATAGACCAGTTTGCTAAACGGCTGGAAGATGGCGGCCAGCGCCAGCAGACATAGAATTACAAGTCCGTATTCCAGCCTGCGCGCCAGGGTGCGACCCATTCCGGGCGTTTTACCGGCTTTGCCAAGCGGTATCGATTGCTCCGTCATTACTGTACCAGGCTCCCTTGCGCATCAAACACGTGCGTCAGCTTCGGCTGAAACTCCAGATGAATTGTTTCGCCTTCCTTGAACCGTACCGTTCGATCCATGACAACCCGCAACTCCCGTGTCCCGTCCAATACGTGGAACAGCGTTTCAGCCCCCATGGGCTCAATGATATCGACCTTGCCGCTCAGGGTCGTTTCCGAGCTTTCGGCCACGGTTTCAAAGAACCGGGGCCGAACCCCCAGGGTGACCTTGGCGCCGACGGGCAAATTCATGGCGCCCGCATTGACATCAACGACAACGTGCTGGCCATCGATGTTCAACTTCAGCTCACCGCGCTCAGAAACCCCTTCAATGACCGACGGAATCAAATTCATTCCCGGCGTACCGATAAAACCGGCAACGAAGGTATTGCTTGGGGCAGCAAATATATCGTGTGGTGTTGCCACCTGCTCGATTTTACCGTCGCGCATGACGGCGATGCGATCAGCCATGGTCAGCGCCTCGATTTGATCGTGGGTGACAATGACCGTCGGCTTGGAAAGACCGGCCAGCACTTCCTTGACCTTGGTCCGCATTTGCTGACGCAGTTCGATATCCAGACGGCTCAGCGGCTCGTCGAACAGAAAGCAGCTTGGCTTGCGGATGATCGCGCGGCCGACGGCAACCCGCTGCTTTTCCCCTTCGGCCAATTGACTGGGATAACGGTTCAGCACCTCCGTCAGATCCAGCTTGTCAGCGACGCTGGCAATGCGCGCCTTGATTTCGGCCCTGCTTATCTGTTCAGCGTGCAGGGGGTAGGACAAGTTTTCGGCCACCGTGATGCTCGGGTACAGGGCATAGAACTGAAAGGCCATGGCAACGTTGCGCTCAGGTGTCGATATGTCATTGACCCGGTTGCCATCAATACAGATTTCCCCTTCACTGACGTCTTCCAGACCGGCGACCATGCGCAGCGTCGTTGTCTTGCCACAACCGCTCGGGCCAAGCAGGCAAAGCACCTCGCCATCATCGATATCGAGATCAACCGCGTTGACGGCGACCAGGTCGCCGAACCGTTTGGTCATTTGCCGAATTTGAATTCCCGATGCCATGCCGTCTCCCCGTTATTTCTTGACTGTGCCGAAGGTAACGCCCCGCAGCAGATGATTTTGCAGCATGTAGGTCACGGCAAACACCGGGATCAGGAAGATGGTGACAATGGCCGCCAGCAGGCCCCAGTCGACGCCGATTTCCCCACCCAGGGTGCGGGCCATCTGCACCGGCACCGTGCGGGTATCGGTGCCGGTCAGCAGCAGGGCAAACAGAAACTCGTTCCAGGTCAGAATCAGGGCAAATACCGCCGTCGCCGCCAGACCCGCCTTGACCTGCGGCAGGCAAATCTTGAAGAAAACACCCCGGTCCCTGCTGCCATCCATACGCGCCGCATCTTCCACATCTGTCGATATTTCATCAAAGAAGCTTTTGATCATCCAGATGGAAAACGGCAGGTTAAAGGCTGTATAGAGTAAAATAATGCCGATATAGGTTCCGCTCAAACCGCTCAGGCGGAACATCAGGAAGATGGGAATAATGGCAATGATCGGCGGCAGCATCCGCGTCGTCAGGATGACAAACAGGTAGGTGTCGTTGCCGCGCAGGGGATGGCGGGAAAACCCGTAGGACGCCAGGGTGCCGATAATCAAGGCCAGAATTACGCTGGTCCCGGCGATAAAGATGGAATTGAAGAAATAAAGCTCGAAGCCGGTGCTGGCCGCGTCCTGGCTCGAGGCGGCGGACCGGTAGAACACGGCGATAAAATTATCAAAGGTCGGGGTGAAGATAAATTTTGGCGGGATCGACAGGGTGTCTGTCCGTGTCTTGAAGGCGGTCAGAATGATCCACAGCACGGGAAAGAAATAAATCAGACTGACAACACCGGCAAACAGACTCCAGCCCGCGCCGGCTTTACCGATCCCTTGTTTTTTCCTGAAAAAGCGCATTTCTATAGCTCCTCGGACCGGCGGTTTACCACATACAGATACAGGTTCGTCAAAACGATAACGACGAACAGCAGGATGTAGCCCAGGGCCGACGCATCACTGGTTCTGAAATACTGAAAGCCCTGCCGGTAGACGTAAACCGACAGGGTTTCCGTTGCCGAACCGGGGCCGCCTTCGGTGATGATGTAGACCAGATCAAAAAGCTTGAAGGTCTCGATTGTGCGAAACAGCACCGCCAGCAGCAAAAGGCTTTTGATATAGGGAAAGGTAATGGTGCGAAACCGGCGGAACCAGGAGGCCCGGTCAATGTCCGCCGCTTCGTACAAATATTTGGGGACACTGACCAGCCCGGCCAGCACCAGCAGCATTACAAACGGCGACCACATCCAGGCATCGGCAATAATAATCCCCCAAATGGACCCCCATTTTGTACCCAACAGAATATAGGGCTCGCCGGTAAATACGCGGATTGCCTGACTGAGCAAGCCAAAGCTCGGCTCGTAGAAGAACTTGAAAAAAACGCCAACGGCAACGAACGACAGCATCATCGGCGTCAGCACCATGGACAGCAATATTTTGCGGAACGGAAACTCGCGGGCAAACATCAAGGCCAGCAGAAAACCGATAATGACCTGCAAGGTCACACTGCCGGCAACAATAATCGCCGTGGTCTGAAAACTGTCCCAGATTGCCGATGAACTGGTCACCTTTTCGTAATTGCGGAACATATTGTCCCAGCCCAAAAACTCAGGCGGATTTAAGCGGTTCGCCCGGTAGCGGAAAAAGCTCAGGCCAAAGGACCACATCAAGGGCAAAATGTTCATGGCGAACAGCAGTACAATGGCCGGCGTGATCAGCAGCGCACCGCGCCGTTCCGGCGCCATTAACCAGACCCAGAAGCCGAATGTCGGGCTCTGTTGTTCGGTCGCGTTCGAATTTAATGTGGTCATAAGGGGCACTGCAATTCGATTTATTTATTAACGGCATGAAGGGAAAGAGAGCGGGCGCCGACCGTCGGAAGGTCCGGCCGACGCCCTTGGTGTCTCTTTTAAAGGAACTGGCGACTACTTGATGCGGCCAGCGTCTTCCAACAATGATTGCTGGAATTCAGCAATATTATCGAGAGCCTCTTTCGCCGAAATCTGACCGGTGATCGCCTTGTCAAATTCCTGCTGCTGTTGGGTTAACAGCTCGAAGAATTCAGGAATACGCCAGAAATCCTTGAGCTCACCAATCACTTCGCGATGCGCCCGGTTCCACGGACGCGCGGCATCGTGACCGTCCCAGGCCATTACGCTTTGCAGTCCGCTCAAAAAGCCGCCTTCAACAAACTGCTTCTGAACCGGTGTGGAGAGGAACCATTTAACGATATCTAGGGCTTCTTTCATCACTTCGTCATCATTCCAGGTCGTCAAAACGAACGGCTGACCGCCGATCTGGGCAACCCGATTAATGCTGCCGTCAGCCCGCCGCTTGCCGGGGTTGAGAGCAAAGGCGACCTTGTCATGGACTTTCGATTTGCTAGCATCAAGCACCGGATCGGCCAGCCCGGCCCAGTCGATGACAGCCGCCACGTTGCCCTGCATGAACTGGTCCTGAACCGCAAAAATGTCCATCTGACCGGTCTTCCAGATCGGTGGCGAATTCGGCAGAATATCCAGATAGGCTTGGAAGGCTTCAACGTTGGAGGGCGAATTGACGACGCCCTCGGCCTGTCCCGTGGGCTCGTTCTTTTCATCCCAGATATCGCCGCCCCATTGCCAGATGAAACTGTTGATCTGGCAGGACGAGAAATCATAGCCTTTGCCGGCCTGATAGGCGGTGCCGTAGAAATCATTTTCGGCAACCCCGTCACCTAAGGCTTCGCCCTTGGCACGAACAAAGAAGCTGCCAATGTTTTTCCAGTCTTTCCAGTCGACATCCTTCCAGTCGTCGTAGGTGCACGGCAGGGTGCGGCTGTATTTCGCTTTATAGGCGGCCTGCTCCTTGGCGTTACAGAACAGATCCTTACGATACCAGGTCGGATAGCTGTCCGGCATCTGCGGGAATCCGTAATAGGCATCGGCGCCCGTCGGGTAGGTTGAATAGGCCTTGATCAGGGCCGGGTGCAGATCTTTCATCAAAGCCTGCAACTCGGGGTCAGCATCAATATATGTATTCAGCTTTGCAAAGTGCCCGCCTTCGATGAAAGCGCCCAGCCACTGCGAATCACTGACAACCATCTGGTATTTCTTTTCACCGGATGACAGCGATGCGGCAACCCGTTCGTAGAAACTGGGCCAGGGAATGAAGTCAATTTCCAGGGTTACATTGTTGCCGCTTTTCGCCTTGTACTGTTTGGTTGCCATATCCTGCATGAGGCGTGTCGGTCCCCAATCCGGTGCAGCCATCTTGATAACAATATCTTTTGCCAGCGCAGAAGACATCGACATCCCGGTGAGTGCAGACAGCGCGATACCGCCAGCAGCCACTGCGGACATAGTCTTAGATATAAAACTCATTTTCTTCCTCCAGTTATCCCCGTTTCCTTTACGGGTTGAGATTTGACCAACTAATTCCTCCCGGTTGATCTATGAGATCGCCGTTCCCGTATCTGCGGCGAATAACAGACTTGTTGTCGGGTCAAACTCTATCTCAAGGCTGTCCCCGACTTTAAAACCAACAGCCTTTGCCTCCGGCAGGACCATCTGCATTTCCACGCCAGCGGCATTGATATCCAGAATTGTCACATCCCCGAGGGGCTCCAGCAGTTCAACCGTCGCCTTGAAATTCGGACCGCCCGGCGTCCCTTCAACCAGTTTCAGCTGGCTCGGGCGCAGCCCCAGAAGAACTTCCGTATTAACGTCGAATCCGGCAATCGTTCTGGCCCAGTTACCGCCACTGATATCGGCAAAGGGCAGGTTTATGGTTGCATTGGCCTTTGCCGTGCCGCGGATCAGATTGATCACCGGCGAGCCCACACGGCGGGCCACCAGATCGCTTTCCGGCGCGTCATACAGCTGGTCCGGCGTCCCCACCTGGCGGATCCGTCCCTGCTCCAGGATGGCGATCCGCTGGCCCATGCTGAGAGCTTCCAGCTCGTCCGGCGTCGCGTACAGAATGGTCATGCCAAGTTCACGGTGCAGCCGTTTGAACTCGGCCCGGGTATCATGGCGCAATTTGGCATCCAGGTTGGTCAGTGGCTCATCGAGCAGCAACAATTTCGGGCGTCCGATCAGTGCCCGGCCAATGGCAACCCGCTGCTGTTCGCCACCACTCAGAGTATCGGGTTTGCGGGCCAGTGTATGGCCGAGACGCAGCTGCTCGGCGATTTCAGCCACCCGGCGCACGACCTCCGTCTGTTCAATGCCGCGTTCGCGCAGAGGATAGGCCAGGTTCTGTTCGGTGGTCAGGTGCGGATAAAGGGCAAAGGCCTGAAACACCATGGCCATGCCGCGGCCCTGAATCGGGGTCGGCACCACGTCGCTGCCTTCAAATTCAATCTGTCCCGCGTCCGGCTTTTCGATTCCGGCAATACAGCGCAGCGAAGTGGTTTTACCACTGGCACTTGGCCCCAACAGGGCAAAGAACTCGCCTTCCTCAACCGTCAGATCAAGGCCGTCAATGGCGGTGATAGCGCCAAAACTTTTTTGCAGACCGGTGATCTTGAGGATGCTCATAAGCCGGCTTTCAGATCCACCCACTGGCCATCTGCGCCGCTCGAGCGGACAGCGGCCTCGATAAACACCACGCCGCGGGCGCCGTCCTCGACGCTGGGATAGGTCGTTGCCAGGGGGTCGGGGGAGCGGTTTTCCAGGCGCGCCGAAATAACTTCGGCCACATCACTGTAGATATTCGCGAAGCCTTCCAGATAGCCTTCCGGATGCCCCGGCGGCACCCGCGTCGCCTGGCCGGCAACCGGACCCGAACCGCTGCCACCCCGGGTAATCAGCTGCGGCGGTTCGCCCAGTTTTGTGAAATGCAGATAGTTGGGGTCTTCCTGGGCCCAGCTAAGGCCTGCCTTTTCGCCGTACACGCGGATACGAAGGCCGTTCTCATTGCCGGGCGCGACCTGGCTTGACCACAACATGCCCCGCGCACCACCGGCGTAACGCATCATGATATGAACATTGTCATCAAGCGGGCGGCCCTCAACGAAGGTCGACAGATCGGCAGACAGAGAATCAAGCTCCAGACCGGTTATGAAACCGGCCAGATTATAGGCATGGGTGCCAATGTCGCCGATACAGCCCCCGGCCCCCGAGCGGGCCGGGTCGGTGCGCCATTCCGCCTGCTTCTGACCGCTGTCCTCGAGCTTGGTCGACAACCAGTCCTGGGCATATTCGACCTGAACGACCCGAATCCGGCCCAGTTCACCGGATCTCACCATTTCGCGCGCCTGGCGCACCATCGGGTATCCGGTGTAATTATGGGTCAGGGCGAACACCAGCCCGGAGTCTGAGACCAGCCGGACCAGTTCATGGGCCTGTGCCGAGGTTGTCGTCAGCGGCTTGTCGCAGATCACGTGGATACCTGCCGCAAGAAAGGCTTTCGCCACATCAAAATGAACATGATTGGGGGTCACGATCGAGACCACATCAATACCATCTTCGCGCGCTGCTTCCGCCACCGCCATCTCGGCAAAAGAGCCGTAGGCGCGGTCCGCCGCAATCCGCAACTCCACCGCCGAGGCCATTGCCCGTTGCCGGTCCGACGACAGGGCACCGGCAACCAGTTCGTATTTGTCATCCATACGTGCCGCCAGCCGATGGACAGCACCAATGAAGGCCCCCTGCCCGCCACCGACCATTCCCAACCGCAATCGGCGCCCGGTTTTGGCTATTGTCGATTCTTCAATAGTCATGTGCCCCCCCAATTCCCGAAATCCTGTGTCCCCGCGTCGGTTCAGATTTAACGGATACCCAGCATCCGTCGATTGGCAGCCTCGTCAGTACCGCCGTCGGCAAAGTCGTCAAAGGCTTTTTCGGTGACGCGGATAATATGGTCACGGACAAACTGGGCACCTTCCCGGGCCCCGTCTTCCGGATGCTTCAGACAGCATTCCCATTCAACAACCGCCCAACCGGCATAGTCGTGGGCCGTCAGTTGTGAAAAAATACCGCTGAAATCGATGGTCCCGTCACCGAGCGAGCGGAAACGACCGGCTCTGTCGACCCAGCCCTGATAACCGCCGTAGACGCCCTGTTTTGGCGAGCGCACAAATTCCGCGTCCTTGACGTGGAACATTTTGATCCGCTCGTGATAATGCTCGATGAAACCCAGATAATCGAGTTGCTGCAATTCAAAATGACTGGGGTCATACAGAATATTGGCGCGCGGATGGTTATTCACGCGCTCCAGAAACATCTCGAAAGTGATGCCATCATGCAGATCCTCACCGGGATGAATTTCGTAGCAAACGTTGACACCGGCTTCATCAAAGGCATTCAAAATCGGCGTCCACCGCCTTGCCAGTTCGTCAAAGGCGGTCTCGACCAGACCAGCCGGTCGTTGCGGCCAGGGATAGATATAGGGCCAGGCCAGCGCCCCTGAAAATGAGGCATGATCGGTCAGGCCCAGATTTTGCGACGCCTTCGCCGCCTTCATCATTTGGTCAATCGCCCATTCGGTGCGGGCTGACGGATTGCCCCGGACCTCCGGCGCGGCAAAGCCGTCGAAGGCTTCATCATAGGCCGGGTGAACAGCGACAAGCTGACCCTGCAGATGGGTCGAGAGCTCGGTCAGCTCAATCCCCTCCGCGCCAAGGACACCCTTGACCTCATCGCAGTAATCCTTGCTTTCAGCCGCCTTTGCCAAATCGAACAGCCGCCCGTCCCAACTCGGCAACTGGATGCCCACATAACCGGCATCCGCCATCCACCGGGCAATCGACGGCAACGTGTTGAACGGTGCCTCATCACTTGCAAACTGCGCCAGAAATATTGCCGGCCCCTTCATGGTTTTCATGGAAACACCCTCCCGATGTCTGTCCGATGTCGTTGCCTGTAAAATTTTACCTGCAAACTTATATGCCTGAGGTCTTACCTCATTTTGACGTAAACACACTATATTATTTTTATTAATTACGTTTCATCTGCGCCACGCAGCGCCTGATAAGCCATGCATTCTATTCAAACCCATCACCCATTCACAATAGTTTTATCACAAATAATGTTATATTTCTCCTGTATTGCCCCTTAAATCACCGGCTTTACCGCTTACTTACAGGATAGCGAGAAGGTATTGGGAGGCAGAATCCAGAATTGACTTAATACATCATTTTACATCATACTACCCTCATAATTTATGTCATTTTTCAAACAAGTACTTGCAAATCTTGAGAAAATTCGTCATCTGTGACGGAAACTAGGGAAATCATGAGTAAATCCGCGACACCTTCCGGTATTTCCAAGCGTCCACGTATTTCTGATATTGCCCGCGCGGCGGGCGTCAGCGTTGCCACTGTTGATCGGGTGCTGCATGGACGGCCGGGGGTCAAGAAACAGACCACCGATTTAATTCAGTCGACCATGGATCGGCTGGCTTACGGAACACCTGCCAGCCATCTCCGCACACCCCAACGCAAGCTCAAGTTCGATGTTATCCTGCCGGTAGGTCCAAATTCATTTATGGATATGCTGGCTGACGAACTGCGCCTGGCCAGCGACGCCATCCCGAACGCAGGCGTCACCCTGAACCTGCATCGCATCGACCGCTTCGACCCCCAGGTGCTTACCGATTATGTGCGCAGGATTGCCCCCGAAACAGATGGCATCGCAGTAGTTGCCGTTGAAAACCCGATGGTTCGCGAAGCCATTAATGAAATCGCGAGTGCCGGTATTCCCGTGGTCACCCTGGTTTCCGATCTGTCATCGTCGCGGCGGCTGAGCTACGTCGGGCTCGACAACCGGGCGGCCGGCCGAACAGCCGGTCATCTGATGGGTCGCCTGATGCCTCCCGGTGCCGGCAAAGTCATCCTGCTTGCCGGCAGCCTGGGCCTGAATTATCGCGACCATGAAGAGCGGGAAATGGGGTTTCAGCGGGTCCTTAAGGAACAATTCCCCGCTCTCCAGATCATTGAGCGCCTGGAAAGTCATGATGACTACCAGGAGACCTACCGCCAGATAAAATCAATCCTGGAACGCGATCCGGATATTACCGGCATTTACAACATCAGCGCAGGCAATCGCGGCGTCGGTGCGGCGCTGGAGGAAACCGGGTTTGCCGACAGGATTGTTTTCATCGGTCACGAACTGACAACTTATTCCAGGCAGTACCTTATCAATGGCACCATGGATGCGGTTATCGACCAGTCGCCCAGCCGCGAAGCTGAGCGGACGATAAACATCCTGTATAATTTTCATCAGATTTCCGGGTTCGTGATTCCCCATGAGCCGATACCGATCCAGATCTTTGTCAGCGAGAACTTACCCTGAGCCGCCGGATCGGTCGGTTCGGCTAAGCCTTACCGAGGATGCTATTGACGTTTTTCATGAGAACAGTGATATCGATGGGCTTGCCAATATAGGCATCACAGCCGGCCTCGTGGCCGGCATCCCTGTCACCCTGCGAATCATGGGCAGACAGGGCAATAACGGGGATCGTACGGGTCGCCGCGTTGGCTTTTAAGGCAGCAATGACTTCCCAGCCGGTTTTCAAAGGCAGGCTCATGTCTGTGACAATCAAACCAGGCAATTCCTTGCTGGCAAATTCCAGACCCGCTTCACCATCGGCGGCGCAGGTTACCTGATGGCCATCATTTTCAAATACAGCCACCAACAACTGCTGGATCGGTTCATCGTCTTCAATTACCAGAATTCGCGCCATTCTTTTTATCCCCAAACCAACCAACCAGCACATCCCGTTATGGCATTGTGCCGTCATTTCGGCGACCCTGATGCGGCCCGCCAGTTACCCGTCCTAATTGGACTTGGAGCGCGGAATAAACCGCCCATCGACCATATCCATAAATATATCATCCAATTCCGGATGGCTGATGGGTTCGTCCAGTTCGTCGTCTTCAACAAGATTCTGTTCCGACACATAGGCCACGTAAGGCGCCTTGTCCGGGGCCTCCGCGAACAGGTGATAGAACGGCTGATCTTTTCGGGGCCGCGCACTCTCGGGGATACTTTCGTACCATTCGTCAGAGTTTGCAAATACCGGATCAACATCAAAAATCACACCCCGGAAGCCGAATATTCGATGCTTCACCTGGTTGCCAATAGGATATTTGGCTTTTGCGTTCACACGGGGGAGCGCTTCATCAACTGAAACATTTTGGATGCTCGATGGCGATTCTAAATTAATATCCAAGTTCGTCGTCTCCGCATTAAAAATGTTAATAGGGAGCATAGCTCCCCATTAAATGATTAGCGTCTCTGGTCGCCCGAACCGGGCAACGCGCCATACTATGCAGCGATCCCGCCGGAACGCCAAACAGTGGTTTCCTTGCAGGACGGACAGACGCGCTCGCCAATATGACTCGACAAGAAATCGTTGTGGCACATCAGGCACTTACGGTT
>JABMNT010000122.1 GCA_013203595.1 Rhodospirillales bacterium | reverse complement strand
CGGCCGATGGTTTGAACCAACGATGTACGCGATCGCAGGAAGCCTTCCTTGTCGGCGTCGAGGATCGCCACCAGGCCGCATTCGGGAATATCCAAGCCCTCGCGCAACAGATTGATGCCGATCAGCACGTCGAAAGCGCCGAGCCTGAGGTCGCGGATGATCTCGATGCGTTCCAGGGTTTCGATATCGGAATGCATGTAACGGACCCGCACCCCGTGTTCGTGCAGATATTCGGTCAGGTCTTCGGCCATGCGTTTGGTCAGCGTGGTGACCAGCGAGCGCATCCCCTTGAGGGCTACCGCCTTGACCTCGCCCAGCAGGTTATCGACCTGGGATTCGATCGGGCGGATTTCGACCACCGGATCAATCAGACCGGTCGGGCGGACCAGTTGTTCGACAAACACGCCGCCGGTTCGCTCCAGTTCCCAGGGGCCCGGCGTTGCCGAGACAAACACCGACTGCGGGCGCATGCGGTCCCATTCCTCAAATTTCAGAGGCCGGTTATCAATGCAGCTGGGCAGGCGAAAGCCGAAATCGGCGAGGGTTGATTTGCGATTGAAGTCCCCTTTGTACATGCCGCCCACCTGGGGCACGGTGACATGGCTTTCATCGACCATCAGCACGGCGTTTGCCGGCAGGTATTCGAACAGGGTCGGCGGCGGATCACCGGCATTGCGGCCCGACAGATAGCGCGAATAGTTCTCGATCCCGCCACAATGGCCGGTGGTTTCGAGCATCTCCAGATCAAAAGTTGTGCGTTCGCGCAAGCGTTGGGCTTCCAGCAGCTTGCCTTCCGCATCAAGCTCGCGCAGGCGCTGTTTCAGCTCGGCGCGAATTTGCGGGATCGCCTGCATCAGGGTCGGGCGCGGGGTCACATAGTGGGAGTTCGGATAGATGGTGATTTCATCGAGGGTGCCGACTTTTTCGCCGGTCAGCGGGTCAATCTCCCAGATTTTCTCGATCTCGTCGCCAAACAGCGAAATCCGCCAGGCCCGGTCCTCGAAATGCGACGGAAAAATCTCGATCACATCACCACGGACCCGAAAGGCACCGCGGAAGAACGCCGCATCGTTGCGCTTGTACTGCAGCTCGACCAGGCGCTTGAGGATGGAATTGCGGTCCATCTCCATGGCGGTGGTCAGTTTGAAGGTCATTTCCGCATAGGTCTCGACCGCACCAATACCGTAGATGCACGATACCGAGGCAACAATGACCACATCGGAGCGTTCCAGCAGAGAGCGGGTCGCCGAATGGCGCATGCGATCGATCTGCTCGTTGACCGAGGCATCCTTTTCAATATAGGTGTCGGTGCGCGGCACATAGGCTTCCGGCTGGTAGTAGTCATAATAGGAAACAAAATACTCAACCGCGTTGTCTGGAAAAAATTCCTTCATTTCCCCGTACAACTGAGCCGCCAGGGTTTTGTTGGGGGCCAGAACCAGAGCCGGGCGCTGCAAATTCTGGATGACATGGGCCATGGTGAAGGTTTTGCCCGAGCCGGTTACCCCGAGCAGCACCTGATCCTGCTCGCCGGCCCGCAATTCGCGGGTCAGTTCGGCAATGGCTTCCGGCTGATCACCGGCCGGCTCGAACGGCGAAACCAGCTTCAGGCGGCGCCCGTCTTCCACAAGCGGCCGCTTGGCCGGTACAAACAGGGCGGGATCGTGTTGTAATTCCATGGGCATAAGACTTCATTTATAGCCGCTCCGCCGCTGCTAATCGAGTCCTCAGCACAGTTAATTTTTCAACAGCGCCAGCTCTCTCCGGACCGGTCTGTTTATGGCCTGGGCAAACAGGGCTGCGCCTGACAGGGGGCGGGCCTGCGGTGTTGCGCGAACGCAGGTAGCCGCTTAATCTGCGCTCTGTAATACGTTCTCATTGCCTGCCAACCGGAGCCCCCCCATGTCTTTCATTGCCGACCGCCTGAGTGCCGTCAAACCATCCCCAACCATGGCCGTTGTCCAGAAAGCCATGGATTTGAAAGCGGCCGGGCGCAACATTATCGGACTGGGAGCCGGCGAGCCGGATTTCGATACACCCAAACATATCATCGATGCGGCCAAACAGGCGCTTGACGACGGCATGACCCGCTATACCGGGATCAACGGCATTCCGGAGTTGCAGGATGCGATTATCGGCAAGTTCAAACGCGACAACGAACTGACTTTCAGCCGCGACGAAATTCATGTGAGCTGCGGTGGCAAACCGGTCATCTTCAACGCCATGATGGCGACCCTGAACCCGGGCGATGAGGTCATCGTACCCGCCCCCTATTGGGTCAGCTACCCGGATATTGCCCTGTTGTTCGGCGGCAAGCCGGTCATCATTGACTGCCCGCTGGAAGCTAATTTCAAATTACAGCCGGAGCAGCTGGATGCGGCCATAACCAAAAAGACCAAGTGGCTGATCCTCAATTCACCGGCCAACCCGACCGGTTCCGCCTACAGCCGGGGCGAAATCCAGGCCCTGGCCGATGTCTTGTTAAAGCATAAACATGTATGGATTTTTACCGACGATATCTATGAACATCTGGTGTATGACGGTTTTGAATTTTCCACCATCGCCCAGGTGGAACCGCGCCTGAAAGACCGTACCCTCACCCTCAACGGCATGTCCAAGGCCTATTGCATGACCGGCTGGCGGGTTGGTTTTGCCGGCGGGCCAGCGCCCCTGATCAAGGCCATGACCAAGGTTCAGTCGCAATCGATCACCCATACCGCCGCTGTCAGCCAGGCGGCCGCTGTTGCCGCCCTCAATGGCCCCCATGATTTTATCGCCGCCAACAACGCCGTGTTCAGAGAGCGGCGTGATCTGGTTGTCAGCATGCTCAACCAGGCGACCGGTATCCACTGCCCGCTGCCGGAGGGCGCATTTTATGTCTATCCGTCAATTCACGGACTGATCGGCAGAAAGACGCCAGACGGAAAAGTCATCGAAACGGACGAGGATTTTGTCAGCTATCTGCTCGAATCGGAAGGGGTTGCCACTGTCCAGGGCGCGGCATTCGGCCTGAGCCCACATTTCCGGATCAGCTATGCATCGGCGACGCCCTTGCTCGAGGATGCCTGCCAGCGTATTCAGCGGGCCTGTGCACAGTTGCGCGAATAGAACTGCCGAGCAGTGGCATACGGACAACGACCGGCTTCCGGATCGGGCTCTACAGAAAAGCAATCGCTCAAAAAAGGCGGATGCAAGAGCACATCCTGAGCGCTGCCCTCAGGCGCGGTCGCCTTTGCTTTATGTACGGATCGCGGCAGCAACCTACCTGATCTGGTAGGTCCTGGGGGAATCCCTTTTCCACATTCGATTTTCCTATGAATCTTTAGCGCGCCGTTTTAACCTTTTTACACGGCATAAAAAATTCGCATAACAGGGAGAATTCGATGACTAACAAATCACCGTCTGGCCCGCGCGTTGCTGCCCTGGTCGGCCCCTATCTCAGCGGCAAGACATCTCTTCTCGAAAGCATCCTGTCGGTTACCGAAACCATCAGCCGCAAAGGCAATGTCAAGGATGGCAACATGGTCGGTGACGGCACACCGGAGGCCAGAGCCCGGCAGATGTCGACCGAGCTGAATATTGCCAGTTGCTCCTATCTGGGTGAGCCCTGGAGCTTCGTTGATTGTCCGGGTTCCATTGAACTGGGCCAGGATGCGCGCAACGCTTTGATGATTGCCGACACCGCCATTGTTGTCTGTGAAGCGGACCCGGACCGCGCCCTGACGATTTCTCCGATCCTCAAGTTTCTCGACCAATATGCAATCCCGCACCTGATTTTCATCAACAAGATGGATGTGCCGGGCTACAGCGTGCGCGCCACCATGGAGTCCCTGCAGGCGGTATCCGCGCATCCGCTGGTGCTCAGGGAAATTCCCATCCGCAAGGGCGATAACGTCACCGGCCATATTGACCTGGCGAGCGAGCGGGCCTTCGAATGGCGGTCGGGAGGTGAAAGCAAGTTGATCGAAATTCCCGATTCCGAATCCGACCGCGAGCAGGAGGCACGCACGGAAATGCTGGAATCCCTTGCCGATTTCGACGATGGCCTGCTTGAGAACCTGCTCGAGGACATTATCCCGTCGTCCGATGAAATCTATGCGAACCTGCGCCGCGACCTGGCCGACAGCCTGATTGTACCGGTGTTTTTCGGATCCGCTGAAAACGACAACGGAGTGCGCCGACTGCTTAAATCGCTGCGCCATGAAACGCCGGAAGTTCCGGCAACCGTGGCCCGGCTCGAGCTCGGGGAACTGCAGGGCGCAACGGCGCTGGTGTTCAAGACACTGCATGCCGGCCATGTGGGCAAACTGTCAATCACCCGCGTCCTGGCGGGACCGATCAAGGACGGCATGACGCTGAACGGGGCCCGCCTGTCCGGGCTGCACAGCCTGGTCGGACAAAAGCTCGACAAGGTGTCCTCTGCCAACGCCGGCGAAGTGGTTGCCATCGGACGGCTCGAAGACATCAGTACCGGCACCATACTCAGTGAAAACGAGACCCTTGCCGTTGACTGGCCGGAACCGCTGAAGCCGCTGTTCGCCCATGCCATTCTGGCCGGCCAGCGCGGTGACGAAGTCAAACTGTCCGGTGCCCTGAACAAACTGACAGAGGAAGACCCGTCTCTCACCTGGGGCCACGATGCCGATACCAACGAGTTACTGCTGTGGGGCCAGGGTGAAATTCATTTGCTTATCGCCATCGAAAAACTGAAATCCAGATACAATCTGGAAGTCACGTCGTCGCGGCCTCAGGTCCCCTACAAGGAAACCATTCGCAAATCGGTCAGTCAGCATGCCCGTCATAAAAAGCAGTCGGGCGGGCACGGTGAATTTGGCGACGTCCATCTGGAAATCAAACCCCTGCCGCGCGGCAGCGGGTTCGCATTTTCCGACGTGATCAGTGGCGGCGTGGTGCCCAAGAACTACATTCCATCGGTCGAACACGGGGTCAAGGAGTTCATGAGCCGGGGGCCGCTGGGTTTCCAAGTTGTCGATATTGGCGTCACCCTGACCGATGGCCAGCACCATGCCGTTGACAGTTCCGACATGGCGTTCAAAAAAGCCGCGGCCCAGGCCATGCGCGAAGGCACGCCGAACTGCGACCCGATTTTGCTGGAACCCCTGTTTCAGGTCAGCATCTCCCTGCCCAATCCGTTTACCTCGGGGCTGCAGCGGCTGGTCAGCGGCCGGCGCGGGCAAATTCTGGGATTTGATGCCAAGCCCGGCTGGGACGGTTGGGACGAAATCAATGTCCAGCTTCCGCAGTCAGAAATGCATGATTTGATTATCGAATTGCGCTCCATGACCATGGGTGTGGGCACCTTCGAATGGCAGTTCGAGCGGTTGCAGGAGTTTTCCGGCAAGGAAGCCGACCGGGTCATTGCCGACCGCAAGGCCGCCCAGGGTTAAGCTGTTAATAAAATTCTGAAATGATGGCGGGCATTTGATGCATATCAACGCCAGCGCCTCGTGCTGTCCCTACAGTTAACACTCCCGCTATCTGACGAAAGGACGACAATGTCACACGTACCCCATGAACTCGCCGAAGAATTCCCGCAGGCTGTGGATAAAATTCACAGCTTAAATCAGAGCGATAATCATTTTGCCCGTCTGACCGAAGATTATCACAAGCTGAACCGCGAGATTCACCGGATTGAAACCAATGTCACACCCGCCGATGAAGGCTACGAGAAACAACTGCGCCGCCAGCGACTGGCCCTGAAAGACCAGATCAGCACCTATTTAACCTGACACCAGCAATAAAGCCGGGAAATGCCCTGCATGGGCCGACCCGGCTGCGGCGGAGAGTGCCCGTTCTGCGCGCCTGAAAGGGCGCGCGATACCGGCAACCCAACACCGATGACGGGCACCTGACGGCGCACCGCATGCGCCGACAATAGCTGTTTCCTTCTGTTCCCAAAATAGATACCGTAGGCGGCAAACCATCGTCTATTCATCACCCATTGAGGTCCTGCATGTCTTCTCCGTCCAACGCTGACTGGCTAACGTTAACCACCGAAGAAACCCTGGAGCCCGATCTTCCGATCTGTGATCCGCACCATCATCTGTGGGAATTTCGCTACGAGCGCTCGGCCAACCGCTATCTGCTGAACGATATCCTCGAAGACATCAATGTTGGGCACAATATTGTATCGACGGTTTTCATGGAATGCGGGGCCATGTGGAAAGCCGACGGTCCGCCACCCATGCGGGTGATCGGCGAGACCGAGTTTGTCAACGGCATCGCCGCCATGAGTGCTTCGGGCATGTATGGTCCGTGTAAAGTCGCCGCCGGCATCATCTGCACGGCTGACCTGACCCTGGGGGCACCGGTCGGGGCCGTGCTTGATGCGCAACTGGCGGCCGGTGGCGGCCGGGTACGCGGAATCCGCTATGGCCTGCCCTGGGATGCCAGTGATGTGGTGCCCAAGGCGCGCACCCTGCCGCCCCAGCATCTGATGCGCGACGAAACCTTTCGCCAGGGCTTTGCCGAACTGGCAAAGCGCAATATGAGCTTCGAAATCTGGTGCTATCACCACCAGTTGCCGGACGCCATTGATCTGGCCCGCGCCTTTCCCGACACAACCATTATTCTTGACCACTTTGGCGGACCACTGGGTGTCGGCCCCTATGCCGGAAAAGCCGACGAGGTCTATGCCACCTGGTGTCAGGACATCACGGAGCTGGCCAAATGCCAGAACGTCAACGCCAAGCTGGGCGGCATCAATATGATCGAGAACGGTTTTGGCTGGCATGAAAAGCCGAAGCCGCCTTCCAGCCAGGAACTGATGGAAGCCACCCGCCGCTATTACGAGTTTACCATCGCCCAGTTTGGCGTCGACCGCTGCATGTTCGAATCAAACTTCCCCGTCGATCAGGTCAGCTGCAGTTACAACGTGTTATGGAATTCCTTCAAACGCCTGACCGCAGGCTATTCGGCGGAGGAAAAGGCGAAGCTCTATCACGACACGGCGACCCGGGTCTACCGTTTGTAGGCCCCTGGAAGGCGGTTATTGAAGCCATGTTTCTAAATGCCCTGAACGATAGCCAGCGGCGCTCTTTTCTGGCTCTGGCCGCCAGAATGGCGCTGGCCGACGGCCATATCTCACCCCGGGAAATCCCGCTGCTCCGAGAACTGGGCGAGGCCTTTGGCCATGATCTGGAGTTTCCCGTTGACGAGGTCAATGGCCCGGTCAATACGGCCCCTTTCGATAGCCGGGCGTCGCGGATCCTGACCCTGCTCGGCGTCTTTGTGGTCGCTTACGCAGACAAACATCTGCATGTGGATGAATCCGTCGTACTCAGCGAAATCATCGTTGCCTTCGGTTTTCATGGCGAGGATCTGGTGCACATGAAATCCTGGGCCAAACGGGAAGCTGAGCAGTTCGGCCAGTTGGCCTTGATGGTCAAAGGCGAAGAAAACCCCTGACCGCCGACCGTTACGGGTTTTTGCCCTTCATCAGCTTGTCCAGAACCTTTTGCCTGCGCAGCATCAGGGCTTCCAGAATATCGTAGGCACTTGTGCCAAGCACAATGAAGGCGCAGGACAGTTCGTACTTGTTACGGCGCACAGCCCGGCACGGAATACGCACCGCCAGCAGGTCATCTTCGTCGGCCGGCCCGATGCCTTCGACCAGGAACTCCTGATCCTTTTTTATGGGGGCCTTGAAGTCATCAATGCGAAAGCCGCCCAGTCCCCAGTCCAGGGTCTGGTAACGCCCCCCCAGCAACTCGAGATTGATCGCCGGCACCTCTACCCGCCGGTTTTTCCGCTCGTAGGGTTTCGATTTGCCAATCACACTGCGTCTGGCCACCGCTCACTCCTGTCAGGATTACAATTTTCCAACCTTGATAGCACGGCGCGGGGTTGATTTCGAGGAAAGGTCAGAGATAAATGCATTTCTGCCCCTGGCGAAACAACTCTTCCCCCACGATCCGCTCCGTTATACGGTTGTTTGCGTTTAAGTGTTAACCGCGCAGCCCTTTGAATCCAAAAAAAAACCCTGGCCAAATATTGGCCAGGGCGAGTTTAAACAGGGAGGCTTCACGTCTGGGAGACGCAAGGAGTCGCCATGCAGGCGATCCTTATATTTCGGGCATAAGCCCGAAGGGAGGATAGAATGTTGCGGTGCAACACCCTACCAACAAAATATAGGAGAAACCTGTCTGGTATACCACCAACTTTTTTGCAGTGCACCCATGCGACATATGCATACCTAAATTACCGATTGCATCAGCAATACATAGCGAAGGGGTGGAGACCATGCAAACCCTACTGGCTTAACATCTTGCGCATTTCATCCACCAGAAAATCCCTGAGAACAACGATTCTCTTGGTTTTGCGAAGCTCTTCGGGGTAGACAAAATAAGTGTCGATGGTGGGGCCACGGATTTCCGGCAGAATCTCGACCAGATTGCCGACCTCGCGGCTCATATAATCAGGCAGGGCGCCAATGCCAAGGCCGCTTTGCACGGCCCGGAAGATTCCATAAATACTGTTGACCTGCAGGGTCGGCCGGCGTTTGGTGCCGTTTTTGGTCCCCGCCTCGAGCAGCCAGTTCAAATTGGCAATGGGTGGGCTGGCATCTTCGCCGTAGACAATCAGACTGTGATTATCCAGTTGCGCCGGCGTCGTTGGGGTACCGCGCTCAGCCAGATAGGCCGGTGCGGCATAAACATGATACTGCATCTTCAACAGATGTTTCTGAATCAGACCCGGCTGACTGGGTGGCTCCAGGCGAATGGCGGCATCGGCCTCGCGCATGGACAGATCCAGCTCATTATCGGCGAGCACCAGAGAAACATCGATTTCTGGATACAGGTTCATGAACTTCTTGATCCGCGAAGTCAGCCACACGGAGCCAAAGGCCACCGTCGTGGTGATCTTCAAGGGACCCATGGGGTGATCCTTGCTTTCCGAGATCTGGGTTTCGACCATAGCCAGTTTGGCGAACACATCGTGGGCCGTATGGTAGAGGAACTCGCCCTGCTCCGTCAGATTGAGGCCCCGGGCATGGCGGTGAAACAACGGCACCCGCAGGCTGTTCTCGAGGCCGCTGATCTGGCGGCTGACCGCCGACTGGCTCAGGTTCAGGCGCTCCCCCGCATGGGTAAAACTGCCGGCTTGCGCGACGGCATGAAAAACGCGGAGTTTGTCCCAATCCATGTGGTAGGCTCCCTATAGGCAGATCATTTTTGGTGAACGGGTCACCCGATAACAGATGAAGCTATGCGGCCGCCTCCTGGCGGGCTTCCAAATTGGCAAGAAAATGCTCCGCCTCGAGCGCACTCATGCAGCCGGTACCTGCTGCCGTCACCGCTTGGCGATAGATTTTGTCCTGAACGTCGCCGGCGGCAAACACGCCCGCGATATTGGTTTGTGTGGTCCCGGCCTTGGTCAGGATATAGCCTTCCGCATCGAGATCGATTTGGCCGCTGAACAATTTGGTGTTGGGATCGTGGCCAATGGCGACAAAAATCCCGTCGACGGGCAGATCCGTAATTTCACCGGATTTGATATTGCGGACCCGCGCAGCGGTTACGCCGAGCGGCTGTTCGGTGCCGATCACATCGTCCAGCACAGAATCCCACATCACATCGATTTTCGGATGCTTGAACAAACGGTCCTGCATGATTTTTTCTGCCCGCAACGCGTCACGGCGATGGATAAGCGTCACCTTTGAGGCAAAATTGGTCAGAAAAAGGGCTTCTTCGACGGCGGTATTGCCACCGCCGATGACAGCAATCGGTTTTTCACGATAAAAGAACCCGTCGCAGGTGGCACAGGCGGAAACCCCGAAACCCATGAACTTCTGCTCGCCCGCCAGTCCCAGCCAGCGGGCCGAAGCGCCGGTGGCAATGACCAGGGTATCGCCCGTATAGGTGACACCGCCGTCGCCGACGGCGACAAAAGGCCGCTTCGAGAGGTCGACCGAGACAATGGTGTCATCAAACATGGCGGTGCCGACGTTTTTCGCCTGCGCATACATCTGCTCCATCAACCAGGGGCCTTGCACCGGATCAGCGAAGCCCGGATAGTTTTCAACATCCGTGGTGATGGTCAACTGCCCGCCCGGCTGCAATCCGCGCACCAGAATCGGCTGCAGGTTTGCCCGCGCTGCATAGACGGCTGCGGTATATCCGGCGGCACCGGATCCGATGATCAGTACTTTTGTATGGTGGCTTTCCGACATAAGACTATATTTCCCTGAAACAACTTTTTATCCGGGCTGCCGCCAAAAGCAACAACGCCCTAACATAGGTCCGCTTGGCGAATGTCGCAAGCCGGGCGGGCGTGGAAAAAACGTAAAAAACCGTATCGACAACTTTCATTTATGCGCTAATAAATGTAATATTATTTCGTAACAATATTTCCCGACACACTATTCACCCAATCATAAGGATACAAAATGCAAAGGGTCAAACTGGACCGCATTGATCGGCAAATTCTCAGGGATTTGCAGAACAGGGGACGAATCACCAATGTTGAACTGGCCAGCCGCGCCGGCATCTCAGCCCCCCCCTGCCTGCGCCGGGTCCGGGCCCTGGAGGAAGCCGGCTATATCCGCGGCTATCATGCGGATATCGATCCGAAAATGATGGGCTACCACATTACCGTTTTTGCCCAGGTTGGCCTGAATTCACAGGCGGAGGCGGATCTGGAGGCCTTCGAGTCGGAAGTAACCCAGTTGCCGGAAGTCCGCGAATGCCACATGCTGGCCGGAGAAACGGATTTCTTGCTGAAGATTGTCGCCAAGGACTGGGAATCCTATGAAGAATTTCTGACCACAAAGCTGACCCCGGCGGATAACGTCAATCACGTCAAGTCCGCCCTGTCCTTTCGTTCCGCCAAGCACCGTCCCGGGGTGCCTATTCCCGTGCATGGCGGCGACGCTGACGAGGAGGGCTGATCGGCAATGAAGAACATTCTCTGTTATGGCGATTCCAACACCTGGGGAGCCCGGCCGCTGACGGTGTTTGGCGAAATCCACCGCTACCCACTGCAGCTGCGGTGGACAACGGTCCTGCAACAGCAGCTGGGACCAGCCTATCATGTGGTGGCCGAGGGACTGAATAACCGGACGACGGCGTTCGACGACGAGATTGAGGGTCGGCACAAAAATGGCCAGCGTCATTTTTTTGCCTGCATCGAATCCCATATGCCACTTGATCTGGTGATCATCATGCTGGGCACCAACGATCTGAAGTCACGGTTCGGCAAATCCAGCTGGGACATTGCCTGTGGTGCCGGCAGCCTGCTCGATATCCTTGCCAACCCCGCAAAACCACTGGTTGGCGGGCAACCGGAGCGGCTGCTGATTTCACCGCCACCACTGGGTAAGCTCGAGCTGCTGGCGGCAAACTTTGAGGGGGGGCCTGAAAAGTCCATGGCTTTTGCAGAAAACTATGAAAAAATTTCGTCCTTGCGGGGTTGTCATTTTCTCGATGCCGGGGCCCATATCACAACAAGCGATGTCGACGGCGTCCATTTTGACGAGGACCAGCTGACCCCCCTCGGCCTGGCCGTTGCCGACACCGTTCGTCAGATCATCGGTTAGAGACAAACCGGAGCAAGCCGATAGGCTCTCGGCGGGACGTTATTCGGCCCAGTCGATCTTTTCAATGTTTGGCGCGTTGGCCTCGATTTCCTTCAACACATCGATGCCCTGCTTCATTTCGCCGACAATAAATTCAGACCTGCGGGCAGGACCACCGGTATCCTTATTGGGAAATGACCGCGTCCAGGCCGCCATTTTAACGGTGACAGCACACAGGGTTGCACCAATCGTGGTATGGTAATCCTCAATGAAACTTTTAACCTGACGAAACCGCGTCGCATCAACGTTTTTCCACATGCTGCTGGTATATCGCTCAAAGGTCTCGAAGCGACCGGTCACCGCCGCCATCATCGAGTTCATGGTATATTCAACGGTTTTACAGGTTTCCATCAGGTTTAAATTCTGTCTGAGCTGAAAATTGCCGCGAATCTCGGCGATGGACTCTAAAAAATCATCAATCTGCGGTTCCAGCTTTTCCATGCACTGACGGTAATAGGAAAGCGACAGGAAAACATCCCCGTAATCTTCCAGAAACAGCGGAACATCCTGTATTTCGACGTTCAGTCTGTTCGACATCAACTGCAGATTATCGCGGACTTTCCTGATATCCGGATCCTTGAACAGACCGACCATGTCGTTGAAGGATGTGACACTGACGTCGTCACCGCCGTAGATCTGCTGGATCAACGGTTTCGTAAACACTTTCATATACTCGGTTAATTCGGCGCGTTTCTCGTCCGACAATTGAAGCGCAGCCATATCCTTGACTTCGATGCCCTGCTCGCGGAACAGGATGCGCAGGCTGTAGACATCAAAGCTCGGCATTTTGCCCAATTTGCGGATCAGGCGCAAATCCTTGTGCGGCGGATTGTTCTGCCAGCCGAACTGGGCCTGCAGATGATCGATTTCCATTTGGCCACTGCCGATGCCGGCGCCGGAAAACAGTTCAACCACACTGTCGAGACGCGAGTTTTTTATGAGACGCGCATGACGGACAGACTTAGTTTCAAAATCAAGAATTCCGAGCGGCAGAATATGCAGCGCATCACGGTCTTCATTTCGGATAAGCGGTTCGTCTGACAATTGGCAACTCCTTGCGCGACAGCGCCAAAGTGACGCTATTTTTGCACTGACGCAAGAATCAGATTGTCATATTGATACGAATAACCGATTTCAGGCCATTATTTGCGCAACTTCCTCGGCTGGCGAGCGATAAAGGTTCCAATACCGCTCTTCCGTGTCTGCCTGCACATAGGCCGCCTGTTCCGTTCCATGTACACCAATAATCTGGTTTGCCAGATAGTGATCCCTGACCTGCCAGTGCCGGGCCTCGGAATCGAAGGCAACGCCGTAGCGCGTTGGTAAATTCTGTATGTCCATAGCACCGACATTAGCGACAAAGCATTACAAAATTGTGAACGGGTACGGGTTTACCGGTTTCCTGTTTGGCCTGCGAAAATGCCGCTTTTGCACGGCCGCCCTGCCTACAGCGCGCCCTATCCGGCGTCATCCTCCGGATCCCCTCGCAATTTATCAAGGGCCCGTCGTTCCGTTTTCGTCGGTCGCCCGGTACCACGCCCGCGCTTGGCGACGGGAGCCGTTCGCACATCGGCGCTTTCCATTTCCAGGACCGCCTTCTTCGCCTTCGGTGGCTCCAGATCCTCATACAAAGTCTGCGCTTCGGCGGCGGGCCCGCGGCGGTTGCCCAGCAGCAGAACCTTGATAATGCGGATATGCTCGCCTTTCGGAAAGGTCAGCACATCGCCCTGATTGACCACCTGTTTCGATTTTCCAATGAGGGTGCCGTTGACCCGCATTCGCCCTGATTGGCAGAGTTTGGCAGCCAGGGTCCGGCTTTTGAACAGACGCGCATACCAGAGCCATTTATCCAGTCGAAGTGTCGGATCAGTCATCGCACGATCTTGAAATCACTTAAAACGGCGAACGGCGAATCACTATCATAGGCAGACGCCTTGCCAGCGGGCTTTTGATCCGGCTTTGGTTTGCCCGATGTTTTGCTGTCCGGTTCGCCGCCATTGCGGGGCGGGCGCAGCCGAAAATGCAGAACCCCATCCTTTTCCGTGCTTCGGTACCCCAGCAACTTGAGCAACGCTGTCATTTCATCGACGCCACATCCGCCCAGCGCCAGCAGATCCGGCGACATGGGGAAGGACTTTTTGCGGTTCAGTTGCCAGGCCAGTTCGGCAATCCGTTCGATCATATCAATGCGTACCGCCAGTGTCCCCATCACCCGAAAGCCGATGGCCTCGTAATAGGACGCGGGAAAGGCCGGATGGGGCTTGATCGAGACCCGCCCCGGCAGCGGTATGGGCAACGCCCGCGCGCTTTCAATCCGCCCCATGTAAATCGCCCACAGGAGGGCGCGTATGGCAATGGCATGGGGCTTTAGCAGTTCGCTCACATATACCGATTCGCGGCCGATGCGGACTCCGACGGCACGCAGATCCCGGCGCGCATCCTTGCTCAGGGCATCAATTTCGGTTCTGCCCCGGCGACGCGGCAGCGAGCCCAGTTGCTCGCACATCTGAAACGCCAGACCGCGGGCAGGCCCTGACAGCTGGGCATTGCTGAGGCGAAACAGCGGCCGCAACCGGCTTTCGAGATGCCCCTTCAGCCAGTCCGTCAACCGGGTGGCGATGCGGTCACGCTGCTGCGGCTCAAGCAGGTCGCTGGGAAGCACAGCGATGTGCGGGCGCAGCAGATCGGGGCCCTTCATCAGCCGGCAGACAGGCGTATCCTGCCACAAAATCTCGGCTTCCGGGTTGGCCGGATCACCGGCAAACCGGAATTCCGTATCATCGGCGGCGACAAGCTGCACCGTCCGCCGCTCGATTTCCCCGCGCAGGGCTTTTACCGCAGCCAGTTCCACAGCCTTTACCGCCAGCGCTTCGCCAATACCATAAGACGCCTGGTCGGCAACGAACCTGAAGCCATCCAGTCGCCCGATATAATGGCCTTCAACCACCACCTCACCGTCGCGTTTGACCGCCGCCAGCAGTTCCGGCTGTTCTTTCATGCGGCGCATCAACTCCGTTGTCCGCCGATCGACAAAGCGTTGGGTCAGGCGTTCGTGCAGAGCATCGGACAGGCGATCTTCGATGGCCCGGGTGCGTTCCTGCCAATAGCCGATATTCTCCAGCCAGTCGGCCCGATAGGCAATATAGATCCAGGTGCGAATACCGGCGATACGCGTGGTCAGGTGCTCAATGTCGCCATCGGTCCGGTCCATGCGTTTGATCTGTTCGGCGATCCAGTCCTCGGGCAGGCGGGCGTTTCTGAATTTCATTAAATGCCGGTAGATCCGGGCCAGGGTACGGGCATGGCCATCGCTTTTGATATTTCCGAAATCAGGGACCTGGCAAACGTCCCAGAGCAGGCGGACCGCATCGTGGGTCGTCGCCAGATCAATGATTTCCGGATCCTGGACCAGGCGCCGCAGAACCAGTTCATCATCGGCCTGACGGACACGGGCCAGGCCCTGCAACTCAGGCGGAACGGACAGGCTTTTCACAAGCGCATCGAGCGAGGCAAACCGGGGCCGGGGGTTGCGCCAGTAAATTTGCCGGACCGCCTCAAACTCGTGATTTTCAATACGCCCAATAACTTCCGGATCAACCAGTTCCGCATCCCCGGTTGTCCCGAAGGTGCCATCGTTCATGTGGCGACCGGCGCGACCGGCTATCTGCGCCAGCTCAGCAGGCTCCAGCGGCCGTCGCCGATGCCCGTCGAACTTGCGGGTTGCTGCAAAGGCAACGTGATCAACGTCCATATTCAGTCCCATACCAATGGCATCGGTGGCGACGATATAGTCGACTTCACCCGACTGATAGAGCGCCACCTGGGCATTGCGGGTACGCGGGCTCAGCGCTCCCATAACAACCGCAGCGCCGCCTTTCTGACGGCGAATGAGCTCCGCATAGGCATAAACATCAGAGGCTGAAAAAGCGACAATTGCGCTGCGCTTTGGCAGCCGCGTAATCTTTTTTGCGCCAACATAGGTCAGCGTCGAGAACCGCGGCCGGGTTTGAAATTCGGCGTCGGGGACCAGCCGTCGGATCAGCGGCCGCAATGTTTCGGCACCCAGAAACATGGTTTCGTGGCGGCCCCGGGCATTTAACAACCGGTCCGTAAAAATGTGCCCGCGATCCGGGTCTGCGCACATCTGAATTTCATCAATGGCCATAAAGTCAACGCGCCGGTCAACCGGCATTGATTCGGTGGTGCAGATGAAATAGCGCGCACTCATGGGCAGAATTTTTTCTTCGCCGGTGATCAGAGCGACTGCGTTATAGCCCTTTACCGCAACTGCGCGCTGATAATTTTCCCGCGCCAGCAAGCGCAGCGGAAAGCCAATCATACCCGTGGCATGGGCCAGCATCCGATCCATCGCCAGATGGGTTTTGCCGGTATTGGTTGGCCCGAGAACGGCAACCACGCGGCTTTGTGACGTTGAAATTTCCATGCACAAAGGATCGCGTTTCATTGGCAAATAATCAAGAGCAGGCGTCCGCCAAAAGACAATTGAACTGAGTTTGATCACTTTATGTTCTGATTATCTATTCAGATGACGCGCGCCGCGCAATTACTTAAAAAACTGTTAATCAAAGTCTTATTGAAGTTCAGGAACTGCAATGACCTTCCATGATAAACTAACGATTGCTGTCTTTACGGCTTTGGCCTTTGCCATCTCGGTCAGTTTCCAGTTCGTGGATGGGGCTTACTTATAGTGGAGTCTCAACAGGTTGTTCGGATCCAGCCCCGCTCGGCTGATCGGCGATTTCCTTTTAATGCACTGTGAGGCCCGTGCCAATTGCATGGAGCAGCCAACAGTTCCTGCTGCTCTTTCATGCGGCGCATCAGCTGCCTTGTCCGCCGGTCGACAAAGCGTCGGGTCAGGCGTTCGGGCAGGGCATCGGACCGGCGGTTTTCGATGGCCCGGTTGGGTTCCTGCCAATAGCCGATGATCTTGTGCAGTTCATCGGCAATAGAATTCAGTTTGTTCACTTTATGATCCATTTACCTATTCAGATGACGATGTCTAACCAATTTCCGATATTCTGACCATCAGGTCACAATTTCATAGAGTTTGGGGACTCATATGCATGCCGTCGAAAAAATTTTATCTGCGATCCTTGGGGCAATCGCAACCGCGATCCTTGGCCTTATCGCACACGGAGTTTTACTAGGCCTTCAATATCTGGGTACCAGCAATTAAGGTGCCGGCTGCTTGGCCGATTTCCAGAAATGTCTTTTCCAGGGCCCGGGTAAAATGAGCGCCATCACATAGGCGCGATGCCCGCATGGCTGGGCGCAGGTCCCGCCGATAGGCATCGAGCCTTTGCGGGCACGCCGCCAGTTCGATGGCCTGGTCCTTATAGGACTGCAGATCTGCGGCTACCATTTCCGGGTGGCCGATCATGGACGCCAGGCTTAAGGCGACCCGGGCTGAATGGCGGTCACCGGCAACGGCAATGGTCGGCACGCCCATCCACAGGGTCTCGCAGGTCGTCGTTGTGCCATTGTAGGGAAACGGGTCAAGGGCTATATCCATATGGTTATAGACGGCCAGATGGCTTGTGCCGGAAATCCAGGAACGCAAATCCAGACGAGCGCCGTCAATTCCCCGTACCGCGAAGGCCTCCAGATAGCGGGCGCGAACATGCTCATCAGCCAGCGCCTTGCCTTTCAGCAACAACCGCGAATCGGGAACACCACCCAGTATGGCGGCCCAGACGTCGATGACAGCGGGCGTGGTTTTGGCAAGGTTGTTGCACGAACCAAACGTGATGTAACCGTTTTCCAGACGTGGACAGGGTGCCACCTCCGGCGCGTCGGCGGGTGGCTGATAACAGAGGAAGCCGCCGTCAATACGGATCAGCTTTTCCGTATGGAAGTCTTCCGTCCGGCCAACCGGATCGGCCCAGACATCGGTTAGCCGGTAATCCATGGCGTCCAGACCGGTGGTTGCCGGATAGCCCAGATAACTGACCTGCATTGGCGCTGGCCGGCGGGCAAACAGAGCAAGCCGGTTGCCCATGGTATGGCCGGACAGATCGACCAGAATATCAATCTGATCGGTGCGAATGAGATCATAAGCCTGACTGTCGGACAGGCCGTAAATCGGCCGCCAGTGGTCACAACTGGCCCGCAGACGGGCGCTCACCTGATCCTGCATGGGGCCGTTTGAATAACAGAAAATCTCGAACTGCTGGCGATCATGGTTGGCCAGGATGGGCTCCAGAAAGTAACTGACGGAATGCTGGCGGAAGTCAGCCGACACATAACCGATACGGCGGCGGTGATTTTGGCCCGTGTTTTGCGGACGCTCAGGCACCGGCCGGGGCGCGTGGTTGGTATTCCAGTCGCGGTGCGCCCGGGTCAAATATTGCGGCGTCACCGAAGCCAGATTGTTCAGGGCAAAGACATAATTGGACTGAACGCCCGGCTGATCCGGGGCCAGGGATATGGCCGTTTGGTAACAGTCGACGGCGTCTGCAACCCGGCCCGTCTCTTTCAGAACTTCGGCCAGGTTGGTATGCGGATCAGCAAAAGCCGGCGCCAGTTCAATGGCCTTGCGCAACAGCCCTTCGGCCTCCGTGTAGCGACCCTGACGCTGGCGCACGATGGCCAGATTGTTAATGGCAAACTCGTAGGCGGGATTGAGGGCGACGGCCTTTTCCAATATTTCCGATGCCTTGTCCAACTGCCCCAGATCAAGCAGCACATTGCCATAATTGCTCATCGCTTCGACATAGTCCGGGCGCAGGCCGAGCGCGTGTTGAAAATGATGGCTGGCCTGATCGAGATTTCCGGCGTTCCGGTAAAGGGTTGCAATATTGTTGTGCGCGGTGGCGTGGGCGGGATCCAGTTGCAGGGCGCGCTGATAGGTCAACAGGGCGTCCTGGTCGCGATCCAGCGCCGACAATCCGGTTCCCAGATTGTTTAAATAGCCCGCATTATCGGGAGCTGCAGCAGCTGCTTTGGCAATCCATACGATCCCGGCCGCCGGATTGCCGAGCTGACATTCAATAACCCCCAGCAGGTTCAGGGCAGCAGCATCGTCCGGCACCTTGTCCAGTATTTGCCGGCAACAGCTCCCGACAGCAGCCAGATCACCCCGGTCCTGGGCTGCCGTCGCCATGGCTAGCAGATCCGATGGATCCGTGTTTGATATTTCAGAGGGACTCATGGGATCATCATAGGCAGGCACCGGGGCGGAATCTATCAAATGCTGGTGAATGGCCAAATCCTGACTGCGTTTCGCGTTTTTCAACAGTATCTGCCAGAAGCGGAAGTTTCGTAAACGTCATTAACACGTCTATTCAGTCCCTAAATGGTTGCGAAGGACGCCCACTTCCAATTGTCGAGATACCCGATTATAGTTGGCTCATATTAGTTATCGGAGAAAATCAAATAGATGAATAGAGCAGAAAGGCGCCGCCAACAGAAATTGGCTGACAAAACAGCAAGCAGGTCTCCTCTTCAGCGCTCTCTAACCAGTCCTCAAACCCTAAGCCTGGCTTTGCAGCATCACAGCGCAGGTCGCTTGTCTGAAGCGGAGAGTTTATATCGACAGCTATTACAGGCTGACCCAAACCAACCTGACGCTTTGCATTTTCTTGGCGTAATCGCCTGTCAATTTGGAAAGAATGACATTGCCGTTGATCTCATCAACAAGGCCATTGCTATCAAACCTGATTATGCGGATGCACATTCCAACCTGGGCAATGCTCTAAAAGGCCTTGGAAAGCTTGATCAGGCTTTGACAAGCTACCACAAGGCAATTGCCATCAATCCTGATCATGCGGATGCACATTCCAATCTGGGCAGTGCCCTGAAGGGCCTTGGGAAACTGGATGAAGCTGTGGCAAGCTACCGCAAGGCCCTTGCGATCAATCCTGATCTTGCTGATGCGCATTACAATCTGGGTAATACCCTAAAAGAACTGGGGATGCTTGATGAAGCTGTGGCCAGTTACAACAAGGTACTTGCTGTAAAACCTGATTATGTTGATGCACATACCAACCTGGGAAATGCACTAAAAGACCTTGGGAAGCTGAATGAAGCTGTGGCAAGCTACCACAAGGCCCTTGCGATCAAGCCCAATCTGGCTGATGCACATTTCAACCTGGGCAATGCTCTAAAAGGCCTTGGAAAGCTTGAACAAGCTGTGACAAGCTACCATAAGGCAATTGCTATCAAACCTGATCATGCGGATGCACATTCGAACCTGGGCAGTGCTCTAAGAGAACTTGGGAAACTGGATGAAGCTGTGACAAGCTACCGCAAGGCAATTGCTATCAATCCTGATTTTGCCGGTGCATATTCCAACCTGGGCAGTGCGCTAAAAGAACTTGGGAAACGCGATGAAGCTGTGGCAAGCTACCACAAGGCAATTACCATCAATCCTGGCTTGCATTCTGCTCAGCACATTCTCAATTCCATGCTTGGAACCACCACAGACAGCGCGCCAATAGATTATGTTAAAGATCTGTTTGATGGTTACGCAGACCATTTTGAACATAAATTACTCAACGATCTTTCTTACAGTATGCCTTCATTGCTCAAAGATATTTTCCTTGAATCGGGTCTGGTCGAAGGAAAATTATCACGCGCCATTGATCTGGGTTGCGGCACAGGCTTGCTGGGTGACCAGTTCAAGTCTCTCGTCGAGGTGCTGGTCGGCATTGATCTTTCAGCTAACATGATCGTTAAGGCGGAAGAAAAAAACATCTATGACGAACTCTATGTCGATGAACTTGTAGAAGGCCTTGACGCACTGAGTGCAAAATTTGATCTTTTTCTGGCCTCAGATGTGTTCGTCTATGTTGGCAACTTAAGCCCCATATTTGAAAGCATTGAACGCCACGCGCAGAAAGATGCCTTGCTGCTGTTTTCAACAGAACACACCAATGGGGAGGGCTTCATTTTGCAGGATACCGGGCGCTACGCGCACACAAAGGATTACGTGTTTGGCGCGGCTGAAAAATTTGGATTTCAGCTCGAGCATTTTTCGACAACCGATCTCAGAAAAGACAAAAATATCTGGATAACCGGTGGTATTTACATGTTCCGTTGTGGGTAGTGGGATGCGCGCGTTGTAAATACGTCGCGGCAAAGATCCAGGCAGGCCGGCAACAAGCGGAATTTCTTATCATAAATCTTTGCGAACTGACAGATATCGTTACCTCTGTTAGCGCCATAGGCGTAATCGCCCGATCCGGCCTGAGCCGCGGAATCGCAGCCCGATAAGGGGTTGCGGGAACCGAGCGGTTACGCCATATCATGCCCCTACGCGGAGAAACCCGCCCTATTTTTGTCAAATGAAGCTGAGGAATATGAACTGATGACCAAAGAAACATTCACTTTTCAGGCGGAAGTTGGAAAGCTGCTCGATATCGTGGCGCATTCGCTCTACAGCCATAAGGAAATATTTCTGCGCGAATTGATTTCAAACGCGTCGGATGCCTGTGACAAATTGCGCTACGAAGCGCTCACCCACCCGGACCTGGGCATCGGCAATTCGGATTTTGCGATTTCCGTCACGTCGGACAAAAAAGCCAAAACCCTGACCATTTCCGACAATGGAATTGGCATGAGCCGTGAGGATCTGGCCGAAACCCTGGGGACCATCGCCCGTTCCGGGACCCAGGCTTTCATGGACCAGATCACCGCTGCCAAGGAAAAAAAGGACAAGTCCGGGGTCGATTTGATCGGTCAGTTTGGCGTCGGCTTTTATTCGGCCTTCATGGTCTCTGATAGCGTTGAAGTGATCACCCGCAAAGCCGGAACCGACAAGGCCTTCAAATGGGTTTCCGACGGCCGCGGCGAATTTACCATCGAAGACACCACCCGCGACAGCGACGGCACCGATGTGATTCTGCATCTGAAAAAAGAGGAAAAGGAATTTTTCGAGCCTGAACGGATCGAGAAGATTGTCAAAACCTATTCCGATCACATCGCCATTCCCATCGTTTTGAAACCGATCAAGGACGGCGACGCCGATCGCACACTTAACTCGGCATCGGCGCTGTGGACCCGCGACAAGAAAGACATAACCGAAGACCAGTACAAAGAATTCTATCATCACGTCGCGCATGCTTTCGACAATCCCTGGATGACCCTGCACAACCGGGTTGAAGGGGTCATGGCCTATACAAATCTGTTGTTTATTCCGACCAGCCCGCCATTTGGTCTGTTCAGTCCCGAGCGCAAGGCCAACGTCAAGCTGTACGTGAAAAAGGTCTTCATAACCGATGACTGCGAAGACCTGCTGCCGGCGTATCTGCGGTTTGTCAAAGGCATTGTTGATTCCGAGGATCTGCCGCTCAACATCAGCCGCGAAATGCTGCAGGACAATCCGGCCCTTTCCAAAATCCGCAAGGCGGTGGTTAAACGAATCTTTACGGAGCTTGGCAAAAAAGCCGACAAGGCCCCCGACGAATATGCCACCTTCTGGGAGGCGTTCGGCCCTGTCCTCAAGGAAGGCCTGTATGAAGATTTTGAGAACCGGGCAAAGCTGTTCGAGCTTGTTCGCTTCAAATCGACCCATGGCGAAGGCCTGATCAGTCTGAAAGACTACGTCAGCCGGATGAAGGAAGGCCAGAACGCGATTTTCTACATTACCGGCGAAAACGTCGAACAGATCACCCAGAGCCCACAACTGGAAGGCTTCAGGGCGAAGGGCGTTGAAGTTCTGCTGCTGTCCGATCCGGTTGATGAGTTTTGGGTCACTTCGGTTGGTGAATATGAGGAAAAACTGTTCAAATCTGCGACCCGTGGCGGCGCCGATCTGGACAAGGTCGCCAAGCCGGAATCCGACGACAAAAAGAAAGACAAGAAAGATGATAAAAAAACAACCAACATCGACCCGCTGGTTGCCGCCTTCAAAGTTGCGCTTGGCGACAAGGTCAAGGATGTCCGGGTTTCCGAACGCCTGACCGACAGTGCGGTCTGTCTGGTTGCCGATGAAGGCGATATGGATATCCATTTGGAACGTTTGCTGAAACAGCACAAACAACTGGATCAATCGACACCGCGGGTACTGGAAATCAACCCGGACCACAAGCTGATCAAAAGCCTTAACAAGATCGCCAAAAAAAGCACCGGCATTGAAAAAAGCGTCGATGACGCCGCCTGGTTATTGCTCGATCAGGCGCGCATTGTCGAAGGTGAAAAGATTGCCGATCCGGTGGCTTTTGCCCGGCGCATGGCATCGGTTATGGAGCGGGGACTGAGTTCCTGATTTTTCGGCCATTCGGGCAGTCTGTTTACAGGCTGCCCGTCGGTTGCCGTTTATAAGCCCCTGCGTGGCCTAACCGTTGCGCGTTCTTAAAATTTCGGCAGCAAGCCCGAACCGTCAGCCGTGATTGGCCAGGAACCGGAGCACAATATCCTCGCCCAGACTATCCGCCAGATCAGCCCGCGCGCCGGTCAGGTATTTTTCGAACAACCATCCGAAAGTCGCCTGGTTGGAGACTGAAAAGAAAGCCAGGGCACTGATCAGCCAGTGAATATCAATGGGCTTGATATCCTTGCGAAACAGTCCCGCCGCGCATCCCGCCTTGTAGATTTTCTCGAGGCTGCGTATCGCCCCCGCATTCAATTCCTGAATCTCGTTCAGCTGGCGGATAAACCGGCCATGATGGATGTTTTCAATCATCACCAGCCGGATGAAGTCAGGGTTAGCGACATGATGATTGACGGTGAACCGCACGATCTGTCGCATGGCATCATCAGGGGCCAGGGTTTCCAGATTTAAAGACTGCTCGGCGGTCCGCACTTCCTGATAGGAGGCGCGCAGGACCTCCAGATACAGTTGCTCCTTGTTCCCGAAATAGTAATACAACATCCGTTTTGAGGTTTTGGTCCGCGCCGCAATGGCATCAACGCGGGCACCGGAAAACCCGTTTTCGGCAAATTCCTTCTGCGCGGTATCAAGAATGTTTGCCCGCACATCATCGGGGGCCTGCTTCCAGCCCACCCGCCGATCCGTTTTTTCCGTCTGCGCTGCGTTGTCGGTTTTCATGGCCATCTTTTAACCTGCCATAGGCGCTTGCACCATGGCAAATGAACTAATTGGTACAATATCATTGACAGCTTTTCCTAAATTAACTAATTAGTACATTACGAGCCGCGCAAAAAAAGTCACCTGAAGGTGCGATAAGCCGGTGTGGGAGGAAAATTTGAAGACGTTGATTGCACCAGATGCTCAGGTTGCCCGCAGGATGCAGCCCCGTATTCATCCGTCCATAATGGTCGGGTTGATTGGCCAGGGTATCCAGAAATCCCGCAGCCCGGTGATGCATGAAACAGAAGCCGCCGCGCTTGGCCTGAAACTCACCTATCTGTTGCTCGATACCGACCGCATGCCACAACCCGCCCCGCCGCTTGAGGAAATTCTCCGGTCCGCGGAAATTTGCGGATTGTCAGGCCTGAACATCACTTTTCCGTACAAGGTGAAAGTCATAGAGCATCTGGACGGGCTTTCCGATTCCGCTCAGTTGGTCGGTGCTGTGAACACCGTCGTCTTTCGCGATGGCCGGCGCTATGGCCACAATACGGACCTGTGGGGTTTTGCCGAAGCCTTTCGCCGCGAACTGGCCGATGCCAAACGCGACCATGTTCTGCTGCTGGGAACCGGCGGCGGCGGCGCTGCGGTTGCCCACGCCCTGTTGGCCTGTGATGTCAAAACCCTGTGGCTGTTTGATATTGATATGGCAAAGGCCGAAGCCCTGGCCACGGATATCCGTGCCTGCCAAAAATATGCGCCCGAAAGAGTGAAGCTTGCGCCATCTATTGCTGATATCGCCGGGCAGCTGGATGGGGTCGTCAACGCATCACCGGTCGGCATGGCCAAGTTTCCGGGTTGCGCCTTCCCGGCACAGCATATGCACGCGCGTCAGTGGATCGCCGACATCGTTTACTTTCCACTGGAAACAGAGCTGCTGCGCCGGGCCCGCGGGCTTGGCTGCCGGACCCTGGCAGGCTCCGGCATGGCCGTTGGTCAGGCGGCGCGGGCATTCAAACTGTTTACCGGCCGGGACCCCGACCACCAACGCATTGAGACGGCGTTTAACGCCATCGAGGAGACAGGGCCGGAGTAACGGCCGCTGTACAGAGCGAGGAACTGCGGTTCCGGCATCTGCAAGGAAAGAGGTGCGGCACGTGTTGCATCTGAACGTAAAAATAGGGAGGTATTTATGTTGCGTATTTCGAACAAACTGCTGGCGGGGATTGCCGTCGGCGCTTTCTGTCTTTCAACCTCGGCGGTCTTTGCCAAGGACAAGATCGAACTGATTCACTCGGACACGGTGGCCGACAACAACATCCGTTCCATCACTTTGCGCAAGGAATTCGGCGAGTGCCTGGGAGATGAATTCAGTTTCAAGGACTACCATGGGGCGACGCTGTTCAAGCAGGGCACTGAACTGACCGCCATGCAACGGGGCAACCTGGACACCGGCACCCTGGCCGTCTTTGATTTCTACAACCAGGTCCCGGAGATGAGCATCCTTGGCACCGGTTATCTGTATCGCAGTTATGAGCACATGCGGGCGGTCTGGGATTCGGGTGTACTTGATGACCTGAAGAAGCTCGTCGAAGAAAAAGCCAAGATTAAAATTCTCTCCAATCCCTACATTGGCAAGCGGCACGTCAATATCAAAGGCGACAAGAAAATCATGACGCCCGCTGATCTTGCCGGCATAAAACTGAGAATGCCGGGTGGTGAAGGCTGGCAATTCCTCGGTGAGGCACTGGGTGCCAACCCGACCCCGCTGGCATTCACGGAAGTCTATACGGCCTTGCAGACGGGCGCCGTTGATGGCCAGGACAATGCCCTGCCTGCTGACAAGTCAATGAAGTTTTATGAGGTCACCGATCAGATCATCCTCACCGGCCACTTTATTGCCAACAATCAGTTTTCCATTTCCATGGCCAAGTGGAACAGCCTGAACGCCGATCAACAGGCCAAGGTGCAGTCATGTGCAACCAATTTCCAGGAGAAACTGGACGTCATCATGCTCAAAGAAGAAGCTGAACTGATCGACTTTTTCGTCGCCGAAGGGCTCAAGGTCTACGAGCCCGATATCGACGCTTTCCGCAACCATGTTCTTGGCGTTTACCAGAACTCAAAGTTTTCGAAAGACTGGCCAGAAGGCCTGGTCGAAAAAATCAACGCCCTGTAATCCATCTCAACCAACGCCCGGCGGGCATTGTGCTCGCCGGGCATCCGGTAACTGGACCCACCCATGACTTTTCTCCTGCCTGCTTTCAACTGGTTGCGGCGACGTGCTGAAAATATCGTCGCACTCATGCTGGCGAGTATGTTTCTGACGTTTGTTATCCAGATCGTCTTTCGCTATGTGCTCAATTTGCCGCTCGGCTGGACAGTGGAATATGTGTCCATTGCCTGGACCTGGGGAATTCTGTTCGGCTATGCCTTTGTTATCCGGGATTCGGAAATCATCCGGCTCGACCTGCTCTATAACAGCGTGCCGCATGGCGTCCAGCGGGCCATGGACATTTTCACCGGACTGATCTGCGCCGGCATCTTTGCCTGGTCGCTGCCGAAGGCCTTTGAATTTGTCACATTTATGTCCATCGAAAAGACGGCCTTCATGCAAATCCGGTTTGACTATGTGTTCTCCATTTATGTGCCCTTCGCGGTATCGGTCATTATCCGCTCCCTGTTCAGCGTCTGGTCAGCCGCTGTAGGCCGGACCGGCAAACCCCAGAGCATCCTGGCAGCAGAGGCCCATCTCAATGATTGATCCGTTTACTGCTGCAATCTGCATCATTTTCCTGTTAGCGCTGTTTGGCCTGTCCATCGGGCTGGCCATGATATGCGGCTCCATCACCTATCTCGGGCTTAAGGGGTACGATACATCCATCGCGGCGGAAACGCTGCTGCAGGGTTTGTTCAACAGCTATACCCTGCTGGCGATCCCGCTGTTTATTCTTGCCGCCGACATCATGAATATCGGCACGTTAGCGGACCGCCTGCTCAAGTTTTCGCAGGCCCTGGTCGGTCGCTACCGGGGCGGCCTTGGCCACGTCAACGTGGTTTCCAGTCTGATCTTTTCCGGGATGTCCGGGTCCGCCGTCGCCGACGCGGTGGGCATGGGCCGCATTATCATCAACCTGATGCAAAAGGATGGCAAATACCCGAAGAGTTATGCGGCGGCCATTACCGCCGCCTCAGCGACAATCGGGCCGATCATTCCGCCTTCAATTCCCATGGTTCTCTATGCCCTCGTCTCGGATACATCAATCGGTTATCTGTTTGCAGCGGGAATTGCACCGGGTCTTTTGATGGGGCTGGTGCTGATGGTCATGAACGCAATGATTTCCCGCCGACGCAACTATCCGGTCGATGAAGCGGTTCCGCTGGCGGCGCTGCCAGGGGTCACCTTCCGCGCCATACCGGCGCTTCTGCTGCCGGTCATCTTGCTGGGCGGCATCTATGGCGGCATCATGACGCCGACCGAAGCGGCGGCCATTGCTGCGCTCTATGCCTTGGTTATCTCGACTGTTCTGTACCGTTCGGTGACGCCCGGACAAATCTATACAACGCTGCTCAACAGCGCCCGCTCGACAATTTCGGTGGGCACGCTGATTGCCGGCGCGCTGACCTTTCACTACGTGGTCACCCGCGAAAACGTACCCAATTCAATTGCCGCTTATATGGGGCAATTTGATCTGTCGCCGATCGGCTTCCTGCTCGCCATCAATGTGCTTTTTCTGATAATGGGCTGCATCATCGAGACGGGAGCCATTCTGCTTATTGTTGTCCCTGTGTTTATCCCGACCGTGCTGGCGCTCGGTATCGACCCGGTGCATTTCGGCGTGGTGGTTGTTGTCAACGCCATGCTCGGGCTGATTACACCGCCCTACGGTTTGTTGCTATTTATTGTCGCCGGGATCACCAAAGAACCATTGAAAGCGATCATTCGCGACCTGCTGCCGTTTATTCTGGCCCTGGTCGTGGCCCTCACGATTATCACCCTGGTGCCTGATTTTGTACTCTTCGTGCCGCGCCTGCTTGGCTACAAGGGATAGAACGGACATGCGCAACCACGGACAAACGGAGAGACTTAAATGCTGGATCCCGAACTGAAGCCCTTCCTGGAAATCTGGAGCCAGAGCTGGAAGGTATTGCCCGAAAATGCCAGTCCTGTGGACCGCCGGCTATTGTTTGAACATATTGCTGACCAGATGCGCCTGCCGGCACCGCAGGACGTCAGTTCTGAAGTCCGCTTTGTGGCAACCGAAAAACGCAATGTGCTGGTGCGGATCGACCGGCACCGGAGCGCCGGTGCGCAACCCTGCCTGATTTACATGCACGGGGGCGGCTGGGCACAAGGCAGCCCGGCGACCCACGCTGACATTACCATGCGGATCGCTGCCAGCAATCGCCAGACGGTTGTCAGTATCGACTACGCCCTCGCCCCCGAGCATCCGTTTCCCCAGGCGGTCCATGAGTGCCGGGACACGGTCACATGGGTGCATGAGAATGCTGACGCACTGGGCGTCGACGCGCAGCGGATCGCCGTCGGTGGAGACAGCGCCGGGGCCAATCTGGCGGCGGCCATAGCCATCGACCTGATCGGTTCCCCCTATCGGCTGATTGCCCAGCTGCTGATTTATCCGCCGGTTGATTTTGCCATGGACCGCCCCTCCTATAGCGAAAATGCCGACGGTCCGCTGCTGAAAGTAGCCGGGATGTCAGCAGGCCATGCGGCTTACTGTCCGAACGCAGAGGACAGGGTCAATCCGCTGGCGGCTCCGCTGATGGCCGCAAGCCACAAAGGATTACCACCGGCGTTCATCGCGGTCGCCGAAAACGATCCGTTGCGCGATGACGGACACGCCTATGCCGACAAGTTGAGGGCGGCCGGCGTTGCCGTTGAACTGGATGCCGGGCACGGATTGATCCACGGATATCTCCGGGCAATGGCCTATTGCGAAGCATCGCGCGAAAGCTTCAGGCGCATGTGCCAATGGCTGGCCGGGCGCAATCAGGCCGGGTCAGGGCCGTTGACATAAAACGCCTTTGCCCGCCGTTCGGACGGGCTGCTTTCAGGCGGCCTGTTTTGCCGTCAGTCCCAGGCGCATCGCCATGTCACGGATAAGGTCGCTGACCTCCTGGCCGCGCACGTTGTCGCGCGCCATCACCAGATGGACAATCGGGTCATTGAGCATTTCGGCGATTGTCGGCTCGGACCGGTAGGGGCATTGCCACCAGCTTTCAATATCGGGGTTCATTGGTGTTCTCCACGTCAGGGGTTCAGCTTTTGATGGTGCCAGGTGTAGCCCAACTGTGTGACACACAGATTTCACGGCGCAGAATATTTTGTGACGGTTTGATAAATAATTCGGGTTATAATCGGCCGATCACTTCGATAAACGACGGACTGCCCCCCGACGGGAGTTGAATGTATGAAACTGCACCTTGGAACGTTCAAGCTAGCCACCTGTCTGCTTGCGGCCGTCTGGCTTTTGCCGGGCCCGGCCATCAGCGACACCGATACGGTTAAATCCAGATGGGTCAGTCTGCCCGCCGGCGCCTCCGCCAGGGACACGGCGCGGGGCCTCATATCGATCCCCGAGAATAACTTTGGTGATCTGCCCGCCGTGCTGTTGGTCGGCGACTGCCAGGGACCGAAGCCCTTTCAGAAAACATGGGCCCACCGGCTGGCCAGCCAGGGCTACGTCTCCATGCTTATTGATCCGGCCGCCACCGCCGACACCCTGCAGGCCTGCCGCTCCGGCAACACGGCACCAGCCCTGCTGAGCGCGGCCAGGACTTATATGGAAAAGCTGGCCGATTTTCATATCGATCAGATCGCGGTCGTCAGCTGGGGCTATCACCTGCCTGCGGATCTGGGTGATATGGGCAAGCACATCTCCGCCGCCGTCGCCTTTTATCCACGCTGCGCAAATGCTCACAGACTGCGCCAGCCGTTTCCCCAGTTGATTTTCAAAACCGGTCAGGCGGAGCTCAATGGCTGTATCACAGCAGCCAGCATGGCCAATGTCTTCGGTGCGGAAATCCATGTGCGGACCTATGATCAGGCGCGCCTGGGCTTTGATGATCCGAACGCCGACTTTGGAAAAGCCGGGGCCCCGACTGAAGCCGCCTACAATATATCGGCGCACCAGGATGCCATCATCCGCCTTGAAACCTTCCTCAACAGCCATCTTCGGGTGACCCTTGCCCAGGCCTATCCGTCAAAGGCCTTTTCGCCGCTGCCACCGAAACTGGATGACAACGCAACACCCCATATCACAACCGGCTACGGCACCTGGACCCATGACCCGACCCAGCCGGGACCGAACCATCCGCCAACCGGGCGGTCGGTTTTCGACCGGGTCTTTTCCAAACCGACCGCAGCGGGGTTTGACTACGATTTGCCGGATTCCTACGAAGCGGTCATTGCCCACCTGTCCCGGTTTGTCGCCAACGACCGCCGCGGTTTGAAACCCGTCAAACAGGTCCTGATCCCGCGTGGCCGATCGCTGCAGCGCGAAGCGGCGAAACCGAACTATTACCACCACCCGCGCATTGTCGCCGCCATTGACGGGGAACCGGCCCCTCGCTGGCACGTGCCGCCTATTTTTCTGAAAAACCGATTGTTTTTAGGGTATCAGGAAACCGCCAGAGTACTCGAAGTGATCAGCTACAACGAAGCCGCCAGCCGCTTTGAATTTCAGGTTGTCAAAAATTTCGGGCCCGGCCTGAAACCTGAAATTCTCTACGCGGATCGTCAGTTATGTACCAGTTGTCACCAAAATGGCGCGCCGCTGTTTCCCCGCGAAGAATGGCAGGAAACCAACGGATCCACCGAAACCAATAATGAACTTGCCAAGGTCATGAGCCGTTATCACGGCGTAATGGTGGACCGCAGCGGCGAAATTCCTGCGGCCATCGATGTGTCCACCGACCGGGCCAACCTGCTCCCTGTCCTGCAGCGCCTGTGGCGCGAGGGCTGTGGCCTGGAGAATGACCGGGCGGCAAACCCGTGCCGGGCGGCTGCCTTTACGGCGATGCTGCAATACCGGCTGTCCAATGAAAACAGTTTTGATCGGGATCAGCAGGCGTTCCGGAGCCGCTATACGGACCGCCTGACGGCGCGCTGGCGCGCCTTCTGGCCCAATGGTCTTTATATTTCCAACTCCGATATTCCCGACCGGGACCCGACCGAGGACGCATCCATTTTCGGCTTGCGCGATCCGCTGACACCACGGGTACCCATGGAGATATGGACCGGCTTCAAACGCTCCGATCTGGAACGCATGATCGTGGCGCTGGCGGAAGACCTGCCACAGGCGGATATTTTAAAACTCGATCAATGGCTGGTCGATGCCCACCGGCAAAATCCGGCGCCGCAGCAGCTGGTCAAGGCCAGTTGCCGTTTTACCCGGCAGCTGCAGCGCGGACTGGCGTTCCCCATCGCGGTTGCCTGCCAGTCGGCTGAGCTTGCGTTCACCGGCGCTCTGACTGACTGGGCGAAAAAGCCGGTTGCCGGCGAGATCACCAGCATTCAGGTCACCGGGTTCGAAATCAGGGACCGGGAAAAACTGGCTGAGCAGCCATCGACGGATCCATCCTCCAAATCCTTTCAAATCCTCCTGAACGGCGCTCACATGCGGCTCCCCAACGGGCGCCGCCTGTCAAACCTGCACATAACACTGGACCAGGCCCGCTTTTCCGAGACGGCCACGGGAAATGCCGTGCTGACCATTGACGACGATTTCCAGATTGTTCACGACGCCCTGTCACAATTGACCGATAGCGCCTTTACCAGCCAGCCCTTTCATGCGCCGAAATTAATGAGCAAACTTTTTGAAAACCTCGGCATCGCCCATACCCGGTGGTGCTGCAACGCAGATGATCCGGCCCCCCCGGTCAGACTGGACGAAGCCATATCCAGTGCCGAAACCGTCGACAGCCTGAACGCGCAGACGCCGGAACATATTTTCGGGCGCTACTGCGCGCGCTGCCACCGGACCCAGAACGAAGTACCGCCCAACTTTCTGCATGGCAGCAAATCGCAGGTCACCCACAATATTGACCATTGCGCGCCGCGCATGGATTACCGGCTTTCCATGTGGGATGTGCCGGTTGACGAACGAACCCGCTCCCCGATGCCGCCCGAAAGCGCGCTGCCCTCGCTCGGCCTGACAAAGACCCAATGGCGAAACAGCCAGGAACTGGCAACGTTACGTAAATATGTGAAATCGCTGATGGCGACCGATCGCGATGCCCAGATCGATTATGACACGCTGCGAAACTGCCTGCCCGACGGCGAACAGGCGAGCACGGCTAATTGACGATATGGGCCAGTTTCGCGGCACCGACAATCTGACCGGTCTGTGCCGACTGCAGTAAAATGGCGCAATTTTCGCCCTTTGAACGGACATTCTTAAAGCTGATACTGCGCGCCTCCCCGTTCCACAGGCCGATTTCCTGAAAATCCCGGACCACGTTGTAGTTGATGAGCTTCTCGCCGGCATTCTCTCCATGGCGAATGTCGGTCGCGTGCATATCATCAAAAAACACGGCAATCACAGTCACCCCCTTCTGCGCAGGCGCCGCCGCCAGATCAACCTGAAAGCCGCCGTCGACCGCTTTCAGGGCAACCGGCAAATTCAGCATTTTTTTCGCCCTGGTGATCGCGCCCTCGATATCGCTGGGCTGCGAGCCCACCACCTGGTAGGCGCCATGGACCACCATTTGCGGGGTATAGACATAACGCTGGGAAAAGATCACGGAAAAGGCGCGCTGGCGCGCCGTATAGCGGGGATCGGCAAAGGGGTCCTTCCAGCCGATGTAGTCCCAGTAATCGACATGGAACGAAAGCGCCAGCACATCGTCCCGCACCGCCAGTTTACCCAGATAGGCATCGGCTGGCGGACAGGATGAACAGCCCTGAGATGTATAAAGCTCGACGACCGTCAACGGTTGTTCGGCACCATAGGCGGGGGCGAAGATGCCGATCAGCAATCCCGCTCCCAAGGCAATTGTGAGCAATCTTTTCATGCCGTCAGGGATACCGAAATCCCGCCATCAAGGCGAATCACATAGCAGTGAAGAACCTGTGTAGTCACCCGGGTCACCGCTTTGTGATAGATTGACGGGATGTAAAAAAATCGTTGCACATTCATGCGGTGCCTACCCGCGCGGCAATATATCGAAGGCCACACTCATGCGTTCCTGGCTGCTTTCAAAGGGGATCGTGCGGTGGCCGAAATAGGAAGGGAACAGAACCATCAGGCCGGGACTTGGTTTTATCAGATGAACCGGCGGCGTATCGGTGCTTGCGATCCGGTAATAGGCGCGGCCAAATTCGATCCAGCCTTGATGCGCATCCGAGCGCTTGTCGACGGCATCGGGTAGCTGTGGATAGTAGACGCCGCTCAGCCATCCGGGGGGATGAAAATGCGTGTCCATGAAACCGCTGGACTGGAACAGGGTTGCCCAGCAGGTGACATGCACAGCACTTGGCTGGCTCAGCAGAAACGGATGGCTGGCATCAACCGGCACGGCCTGCTTATAGCCCTCGATGGCGGCATTGATCATGGTCTGGAAGGCCTTGAGAACCGGCGTTATTTCCCCGACAAAAAGCTCCTGGGTTCCCTGACCGGCAACCAGCCCCCGGTTGAGTTTGGAATCTTTCAGGGAGGTGTGGTTTTTGACATGGGCAAAAAGCGCTTCATTGAACGCCTCGATCGATGCAAAGCCGACCGGTGCTGTAAATTGCTTTTGATAAATCAACCGCTCGAAATCGAGCAGGTAGCCGGCTTCCTCCCGCCTTTCCAGATGATTGAGCGCCGTCGCCTTGAAGGCCAGACAGGAGGTGTCATTGGCTTTCAGGTCAAGACCACCGGAGCTGGCCTGCAGGGCGGCTTCGGGGTTTCCCGCGCATAGATTGGCAAAGGCCAGATCGGCCCGCTGGGAAACCGAGTCGGGTTTCAGGTTTACCAGTTGTTGGTAAATAGAAATCGCTTTTTCGTAATTTTCAACGCCGATCAGGGACGAGCCCAGATCCTGCAGCACCTCCATATCTCCGGGTTGCAGGGCAATGGCTTGCTCAAGCATCTCGACGGCGTCCGCATAGTCGGCGCGCTTGAGATATATATTGCCGAGGCTGCGATAAGCCGGCTGATAGCTGGTATCCAGCTGCACGGCCTGGCGAAAGGCGCCGATGGCCGCATCAAGATCATCCAGACGCGCCAGCACCGTTCCCAGATTATAGCAGGTCTGCGGGTCCTGCAGGCCAAGCCGGCCGGCTGTCTGATAGGCATCAACAGCGGCCTGTAATTGCCTGCTTTCCTGCATCGCCACGCCGAGCCGGGCAAAGACCGTGGCATTGTTCGGATCGAGGCTGGCGGCGCTCTGCAGGGCGGCCACCGCCTCCGGCCATATCCCCAGATGCAGGTTGGCCGTGCCCAGATTGGCCAGGTGCCCGGCATGATCAGGCTGCAGGGCAAGGGCCTGTGTGAAGGCCGACTTGGCCGCCTCGAAATTACCTGACGCGCCCAGAATCTCGCCCAGATTTGAGTGATAGGCCGGGTTCAGCGGGTTGCTTTTAACGGCCCGCTGCAGGTAGTTGACGGCACTTTCAAAGTTACCGCCGTGGGCGCGGGCCATGGCAAACAGATTGAGGGTATCGCCGTGGTCCGGATGGCGGGCCAGGATCTTGCGGCAGATTTTCTCGGCCGCTGCCAGCTTGCCCGCCTGAAACAAACCAACGGCCTTCGGGAAAAGGTCCTCCGCAGTTCCCTTGGGCCGTTTTACCATGGTCTGTTCCGTCCGAAGTGCAACTGCTTGCGCTTAGGCAACGTCTTTCATCATTTTCCGCAGGACGTACTGCAGGATGCCGCCATGCAGATAATAATCCACCTCATCAAGGGTGTCGATACGGCACTCAAGCTGAATCGTTTCCGATGATCCGTCGGTCCGGGTAATCCGGCAATCGACATCCATGCGCGGCGAAATTCCGCCTTCAATCCCGGTCAGATCGATGACTTCCGAGCCGTCCAGTTTCAGGGACTTGCGGGTCACACCGTCCTTGAAGACCAGTGGCAGCACACCCATGAACACCAGGTTGGCGCGGTGAATACGCTCGAAGGATTCGGTGATAACCGCCTTCACGCCCAACAGGACGGTGCCCTTGGCCGCCCAGTCGCGGCTTGATCCGGTACCGTATTCCTTGCCACCGAAGACAACCAGCGGCGTGCCTTCTGCCTTGTAGCGCATGGCAATATCAAACACCGAGCCTTCATCGCCGGACGGATAATGCTTGGAGAACCCGCCTTCGGTATCCGGCACCATTTCGTTCTTAATGCGGATATTGGCGAAGGTGCCGCGCATCATCACTTCGTGGTTACCGCGACGCGCCCCGAAGGAATTGAAGTCATCGGGCCGCACCTGATACTCGAGCAGATATTCGCCGGCCGGGCTGTCTTTCTTGATCGAGCCGGCCGGGCTGATGTGGTCGGTGGTGATTGAATCACCAAGGATCATCAACGGCCGGGCGCCGGTGAAATCGGCCGGGTCATTGGCGTCCGGTCCCATGTCTTCAAAATAGGGCGGGTTCTTGACGTAGGTCGAGCCTTCCGGCCAGTCATAAATGGTACCGCCGGATTTAGGAATGGCCTGCCATTCTTTCGGCCCCTGATAGACATTGCTGTAGCGGCTTTCGAACATGTCGCGGGTCAGGTTGGCCAGCATGGTATCACCCACTTCGATATTGGTCGGCCAGATGTCCTTCAGATACACATCGTTGCCTTGCTGATCCTGGCCCAGTGGATCGTTGTACAGATCCGTGGTCATCGAGCCGGCGATGGCATAGGCGACAACCAGCGGCGGCGACGCCAGATAGTTGGCTTTGACATGGGGGCTGATCCGGCCTTCGAAGTTGCGGTTGCCGGAAAGCACCGCCGTTACCGTCAGGTCACCTTCCTCGATGGCGGCGGCAATGGGTTCGGCCAGCGGGCCGGAATTGCCGATGCAGGTGGTGCAACCGAAAGCGACAATATTGAATCCCAGATTGTTCAGATCATCCTGCAATCCGGCTTTTTCCAGATAATCAGCAACCACCTGCGAGCCCGGCGCCAGTGAGGTCTTGACCCACGGCTTGGCGGTCAGGCCCTTGGCAACCGCATTGCGTGCCAGCAATCCGGCAGCGATCAATACGGCCGGGTTGGAGGTGTTGGTACATGACGTGATCGACGCGATAACTACATGGCCGTCTTCCAGATCATAGCCGGCTCCCTCGACGGCAACGGCACGCGGGCTGTCGACACCGGCCAGGGTTTTCAGTGCGGTTTTAAAGGCATTGGAGGATTCGGTCAGGACAATCCGGTCCTGCGGGCGTTTAGGCCCGGAGATCGCCGGCACGATGGTCGAGATGTCCAACTCGAGGGTATCGGTGAACTCGGGCTCAATTGTCGTTGAGTCGCGCCACAGGCCCTGTTCCTTGGTATAGGCTTCGACCAGGGCAATGTCTTCGCGTTTCCGACCGGTCAGTTCCAGATAGCGCAGGGCTTCCGCGTCAACCGGGAAATAGCCGCAGGTGGCACCGTATTCCGGTGCCATATTGGCAATGGTCGCCTTGTCGGCCAGCGACAAATGGTCGAGTGCAGGTCCGTAAAATTCGACGAATTTGGAAACCACACCCTTGGCGCGGAGCATTTCAACAACCCGCAGCACCAGATCCGTTGCGGTCGTGCCTTCTTTCTGTTTGCCGGTCAGTTTGAAACCGACGACTTCCGGAATGACCATGGATACAGGCTGTCCGAGCATCGCTGCTTCCGCTTCAATGCCGCCGACGCCCCATCCCAGAACGGCCAGGGCGTTGACCATGGTGGTATGGGAATCGGTACCGACCAGGGTATCGGGCATGGCGATTGTGCGGCCGTTCTCTTCCTGGGTCCAGACGGTTTTCGAGAGAAACTCCAGATTGACCTGGTGACAGATACCGGTGCCCGGTGGCACCACGGTGAAATTATCGAAGGCCGACTGGCCCCATTTCAAAAAGGTGTAGCGCTCGCCATTGCGCGAGAACTCTTTTTCAATGTTCGCAGCCATCGACCCTTCGGTGCCCGATTCATCGATCATGACCGAGTGATCAATAACCAGGTTGCAGGTCGAAAGCGGGTTAATCTTATCGGGGTCTCCACCCATTTTCGCCATGGCATCCCGCATCGCCGCCAAATCGACAACGGCGGGCACGCCGGTGAAATCCTGCATCAGCACGCGGGCCGGACGATAGGCGATTTCGTGGCTTGATTTCTTTTCCTTCAGCCAGCCGACCATCGCCTTGATGTCCTCGACCTTGACCGTGCGCCCGTCTTCATAGCGCAGCAGGTTTTCCAGCAGCACTTTCAGGGTGTGGGGCAGTCTGGAGATGTCGCCCAGGCCCGCTTCTTCGGCGGCCTTGAAGCTGAAATAATCAACCTCCCGGCCATTAACAGTAAGGGTACGGCGGGTTTTCAGGGTGTCTTGTCCGGTAACGGCCACGGGCATTCTCCTTTAGGTGTATCATTCGAAGGACAAAAAAAATAAGGTGTGCCTGATTCACCACAATTCACAGGTAAATTCCAGCAATTCCGTTCACCAACAATGTTCCATTTATCCAATTGGCGCGGTTCTTTCAGTTTTCAAAAGAAAGCAGGCGCCCGGACGGTTGCCTATAGGCGTGCGTGATGCACGCTGGCTGACCTTTACAGGCCACCCAAACCGCGTTGATTCTATCAGCGTGATTTGTCTGTTTTATAAAGTCACTGTCTTTTTTGGTGGTATCCCGAGGCTGCCCGTCGGGGTTGAGCCCAGGCAACCCTCATGACGCAGCACCGATATCCGGTTCCTATTGCCGTGTGGCCAGTGTATCTTTGACGTGCTCCAAGGCCTTGTCCCGGGCAGCAACGATTCTCTCGCTCGCGCGGCTGACCGTTTCGGAAATAAGAAGTATGGCCGCATCAGCGGACTTGGTCATTCCGGCAACCGTTTCCTTGACAAATTCCGTTAACGACAGCGAGGCGGACGTGGCGTGGTCCGTAATCTCCGTGGCAGCTTTCTCCGCAGCACCTGCGATCGCTTCAGGTGTACGTGACGATTGTTGTGCGTCCTGGAGTTTGGCCAAAGCGATGCGGGCGTTCTCTTTGATCTCATCGGAAATAACGCCGGTAATACTTTCAATGTCTTCGACTGATTTTTTTGCATTTTCGGTAATTTGCACAATAGCGGCCCGCGCCCCGGCATTGATCTGATCAATGGCTGTCCGCGAGGAGGACTTGATCTCCATCTCTGTCCTGCGCGCAAGCTCGGTAACAATGGAACTGTCTATTTCACGGCGCGTCGGGTCGGACCATTCCTGATTTTGGATCTTCAGCCGCATGGTTTGTGCCGATGCCAGCAACGCGGTTGCATGGACCTCGGCGCTGGCGGCGATCTTGGCGGACGCCACTTGCGTATCTGCCAGAATCCGGGAGTTGGTGACTTCGGTTATGTCTGACACCGTCAGGATTGCGGCGGAAATATCCTGACTGAAGACAATCTCGGCAATTGCCCCGGCAGCCTTTCGGTCCTTCTCGAAAAGCCGGTCAAGTTCGAGGATGGAACGGGTGTGATTCAGGTATTCACTGACCATGCGATGGTGGACCTTTCGTTGAATCAGGACCTACCATCAAAAATTCAACATCGAGTCCAAAAAAACTATAACACCACAATCAATTATCACCAAGAAAGCGTTCGGGACGCTCTGGCCTGCCTTTAGGGCGGATCGCCCGGGACCTTCAGAAAAACGGGCGACGCTACTCATTAACGTTTACGTTAACGTCAACAAACCCTTGCCAATGTCTTTCTGCTTGAGTAGGACAATGGCTGTGCCCATGATAGATGGGAGTGAAGGACCTGCTGAAGCGGGCATCACGCCGTAATAACGGCAGAGGCTTTATATACCGGTGACAGGCCTGACCAACGGGCGCGTTGCCGTCACGTAGGACACGATAGGGAGAGCGTTTGCATGGCAGGCACTGTGCCGTCCGCGAGTCTTCGGGATACCTTTCCGAAGCTTTTGCTGGAAAACGTGCGTGTTCGCGGTGATAAACCGGCGAACCGGGAAAAAGACTACGGCATCTGGCTGGCCTGGAGCTGGGCGGAAATCGCCGGAGAAATCCGGGCCCTCGTCTGCGGCCTGCAAACCCTGGGCGTCGAACGCGGCGATAAGGTCTGCATTTGTGGCGATAACCGACCGCATCTGTATTGGGCACTGACCGCGGTTCAGGCCCTGGGGGCGGTTCCGGTTCCGGTCTATCAGGACTCGGTGGCCGAAGAGATGCAGTTTATCTATGCCCATGCGGAAGCCAAATTCGCCATTGTCGAGAACCAGGAACAGGTCGACAAACTGCTCGAGATCAGGCCGCAAATTCCCGCTCTCAAATCGATTATCTACAATGATTCCCGCGGCATGATGCATTACCAGCAGGATTTCCTGTACAAGTATTCTGATGTCCAGGACAGCGGTCGCCGCTTCGATGCCGCCAACCCGGGTTTTTTCGTGGCGTCGGTCGAACAGGGTGCCGGCAGTGATGTCTGTGCCATGCTCTACACGTCGGGCACCACCGGCCGCCCCAAGGGCGTTATGCTGAGCTTTGACAACCTGCTGATTACCGCCAATAACGGCTGCCTGCGCGAAGGCCTGAGTGAAGATGAAGAGACCCTGGCCTATCTGCCCATGGCCTGGATCGGTGATAATATTTTTTCCCATGCGCAGGCCTACTGCGCCGGCTACTGCGTCAGTTGCCCGGAAAGCAGTGATACGGTTTTGCAGGACCTGCGGGAAATCGGCCCGACTTATTTCTTTGCACCACCCCGGATTTACGAAAGCCTTTTGACCACGGTGATGATCCGGATTGAAGATGCTGCCAAAATCAAGCAATCCATGTTCCATTACTTCATGGCCGTCGCCAAACGGGTTGGCATGGATATTCTGGACGGCAAACCTGTCGCCCTGGTTGACCGGCTGCTCTATGGCATTGGCAATATCCTGGTATACGGGCCGCTCAAGAATGTGCTTGGCCTGTCGAAAATGCGGGTAGGCTATACCGCCGGTGAAGCCATCGGCCCGGACATTTTCGCCTTCTACCGCTCAATGGGTCTTAACCTGAAACAGCTCTACGCCTCGACCGAGGCCAGCGTCTTCATCACCATCCAGCCTGATGGCGAGGTCAATCCTGAATCATCGGGCACACCGGCCATCGGTGTCGAGGTCAGGATCGCCGACGACGGCGAGGTGATGTTCAAAAGCCCGGGCGTTTTCCAGGCGTATTTCAAGGATGACGAAGCCACCCGCGAAACCAAGACCGAGGATGGTTGGGTCCATACCGGAGACGCCGGCTACTTTGATGAGCAGGGGCACCTGCGGATCATTGACCGCTCCAAGGATGTCGGCAAGCTGCGCGACGGAACCCTGTTCGCGCCGAAATTCCTGGAGAACAAACTGAAGTTCTTCCCCCATATCAAGGAAGCGGTGACTTTTGGTGACGGCCAGGATTTTGTCACCGCCTTCATCAATATCGATCTCGAATCCGTTGGCAACTGGGCCGAACGCCGCAACATCGCCTATTCGGGTTATACCGACCTGGCCGGGCAGCCGGCTGTCTATGATCTGATTCAGGCCTGCGTCGAGCAGATCAACAATGATCTGGCCGCCGACGCCAAACTGGCGGGTTCACAGATCCATCGCTTCCTGTTGCTGCATAAACAACTGGAAGCCGATGATGGCGAACTGACACGCACCAGCAAACTGCGGCGCGCACCCATTGCCGAGCGCTACGCCGACCTGATCACCGCGCTCTATGCAGGTAAAACCATTTGCCCGGTCGAAGTGCGGGTCACCTACGAGGACGGGCGGACAGATACCATAAATGCCAATGTTGAAATTCGCGATGCCGCAACCACCCGCGCTGCGGCGCAGGCAGCAGAATAGGGTCATCCAGGCATGACAAACATCCGCAAAGTCAGTGACGAAATTCTGCTCGCCGTCGACGGCATCAGTTTGTCCTTTGGCGGCGTCAAGGCGCTCAACAATATTTCCTTCGATGTGCGCAAAGGTGAAATTCGCGCCATCATCGGCCCCAATGGCGCCGGCAAAAGCTCGATGCTGAACTGCATCAACGGCTTTTACCATCCGCAGGAAGGGCAGATCACCTTCAAAGGCGAGACCCGCCAGCAGATGCAGCCGCACAAGGCCGCCGAACAGGGCATCGCCCGCACCTTTCAGAACATTGCCCTGTTCAAGGGCATGTCGACCCTCGACAATATAATGACCGGGCGCAATCTGAAAATGAAGACCAACTTCCTGTGGCAGGCCCTGCATCTGGGCCCGGCCCGGCGCGAGGAAATGGAAAACCGCGAAGCCGCCGAACGGGTCATTGATTTTCTGGAAATCGAGCAGATCCGGAAAACCCCGGTCGGCAAGCTTCCCTATGGTTTGCAAAAGCGGGTTGAACTGGGCCGCGCCCTGGCCGCCGAACCCGATTTGCTGCTGCTCGACGAGCCCATGGCCGGTATGAACCACGAAGAAAAAGAGGACATGTGCCGTTACATCCTGGACGTCAACGACCAGTTGGGCACGACCATTGTACTGATTGAGCATGACATGAGCGTGGTCATGGATATATCGGACCGGGTCGTCGTCCTCGATTACGGCAGCCTGCTGGCCGATGGCACACCGGACGTGGTTCGCGCCGATCAGGATGTCATCAACGCCTATCTGGGCGTTACCCATGAATAGGACCCGGTAGATATGGAGTTTCTTGAAAGCATATTTATTCTGCCATTTCTGGATATTGCCAGCAGCCCGCTGTTCTTCACCGAGGTGGTGATTGCCGGGTTGCTGTCGGGCGTCATGTATTCGCTGGTGGCGCTTGGTTTCGTACTGATTTTCAAGGCCTCGGGGG
>JABMNT010000121.1 GCA_013203595.1 Rhodospirillales bacterium | reverse complement strand
TGAAAAGAGCACCGCTCATCTGGTCAGGTCCACGCATTTCTACCTCCGCAATCTGTAAAAACAGTGAATCACGAGATAGGCGTCAGTGCGAGGAGTTTTTCAGCACCCTGCTAGAGCGTTTCCATATCAATAGGAGACGCTCTAGAAAATATCGCCCGTGAACTCGCTGCGTATACGCTTGCGCAATTGGTCAATGGCCTGCAGCGAGCTGACCAGCATGTCCTTTTCACGGGCGCTCAGATGATCGGGGTGAATGAAATAGCCGACCCGCTTTTGCTGTTTGAAGTCAGTCAGTTGCTGGCGCAGCAACAGGTGCGCTATATGCCGGAAAGCAGCGCTTAAATAATCATACTCATCGGCGCTGAGGCCGCCGCTTTCGTGCAGCGCCGCCATCCGGTCGAGAGTGCTTATTTTGGTGATGCCTTCACGCAGGGCCAGCAGCCGCATGGCTTCAACCAGCGGCAATGAGCCGCTGTGTTTCAGGTTCAGGTACCCTTCGTAGGCCGGTTCATCGGCTTTTTTGACGGTGATAAACCGCCCGAACCAGCCAAGCGCTGTGCCATGATCCTGGTCATCTTCATACATGGCGCGGAGAAACGCCGGGTTGTTGCCAGCAATCCGTGTCACATGGCGGCGCAGTTCATCGGCTCCCTGTTCAGACCCCCATACGGTGCGGAAATCAAAAAAGATATCGCATAGCCGGAGCCGGGTGGTGTTCGGGCGCTGGTTCCAGATTTCCAGCTGGTGCTTCCACTGCGACAGGGATTTGCGCCACAGCGGATTGTTCGCCATCACAAAACCCTTGCACAGCGGCAGGCCAACCGCGTCCAGATCGCGGGTCATGCGTTCAGCCAGTTCAATGAACCAGGGGTCTATCTCCTGATGCCTTGCGTCCGGGTAGTCATCAAGGATAAATCCGTTGTCCTGGTCCGGATAAAGATAATTTTCACTGCGTCCGCCCGACCCCATAACGATGACACTGAAACCAACCGGCGGCGGCCCGAACCCTTCGGTTACCATGGCCGTCAAATTCAGGTTGACGATACGCCGGTAAATATCGTTGTTGATCCGCGTTATCAATCCCATGATGTCTGTCGCCGGGATGTTTTCACTCATCATTTGAGCGGCCAGGGAAACCTGAGCCTGCTTGATTTCCGCCTGGCCCTGGATTGTGTCTTCGCGGGTCAGCAGATCGATTTCGTTCATGACCTGTGCCGATGCGGCGGCGATGGTGTTGGCCAGGCTCAGGGTTCCAGTGACTTTGCCTGCCGCATTGACGACCGGCATATGGCGGAACCCGTGCCGTCGCATGCGGGCGATGGCATAATAGAGATACTCGCTTTCCTGCAGCGATATCACCGGCGAACTCATGACCTCGGTTACCGGTGACGTTTCGTCCATGCGAAAGATCACGCGGCGGGTGATATCCTGTTCGGTTATGATCCCTTCGGCACCGCCTCGCGCGTTGACCACGATGACGCAGGCGGCTTTTTGCGCCCGCATCGCTTCGACAACAGCTTTCAGGCAGGAACCCGGGGTGACCGTCAAGGGCGGCTCAACGGGTCCGTCTTTGACAAGTTTGCTGAAAATGGCGGTCCTTTGTGACACAGCGTCAATCCTGTCGGTGCTCGAATTCGGTATTTCGAATCCATTGATGCGGGTTCTTAAAAATAGAATATCCTGTTAGTTGTGTAATTAGCTATTTATTATAAGGACTTAACTGTAATTGTTGAGAATTAAATAACAAAATGGTATTAGAAATGCGTTGATTATTGCGCGTAAAAATCGGTGAAATCAACAAATGGTGAATTCCGTCTTGTATGCGGAAGGCACCAGCAGGGTAACGAACGCAGCAGGGGCGATTGCCCCGAAATCCGAAAAGGACGCGTCGTTAAAGCAGTTCGTTTGAATAGACTTGAATTGACTTGGTTTAACAAGGGGAACGCATATTCGTTTATCGAATGTCACCGTTCAATTGAAATGCCTGACACTTGCGGAGGTACCGCGCAGGTAGCGGGATGTTTGTGTTGGCGGACATGGATCCAACGGGTCCAGGTTCTGTCCGCTTTTGGGGTGCCAAACGGGTAGGGGAGAGACTACTTTGTCAGCAAAAGTAATATGGTTATTTGTCTTTGTGGCGCTTTACTGGTCTTACTGCATATTCTGGGGGATCAAAGGGGCGCGTCAGGCGAAAACGGCAACCGACTATTTTGTCGCAGGTCGTTCATTGTCATTGTGGGTGTTTATTCTGGCAGCCACGGCGACATCCTTTTCCGGTTGGACCTTTATGGGGCACCCGGGCTTAATCTATCGTGATGGATTCCAGTACGCCTATGCGTCCTTTTATACCATTACGATCCCGTTTACGGGTGTGATGTTCCTGAAACGGCAATGGATGCTGGGTAAACGCTATGGCTATGTAACGCCGGGCGAGATGCTATCCGATTACTTTCAGGGCGATGCCATTCGCATTCTGGTGGTTTGCGTCGCCCTGTTGTTCTCGATCCCGTATCTGGGAGTGCAATTGGGGGCTTCCGGGTTCCTGTTCAATGTCCTGACGGACGGTTTTGTCCATAAAGACTGGGGCATGTGGATCCTTTCGGCGGTGGTGCTGGTCTATGTGGCAACCGGCGGACTCAAGGCTGTGGCCTATGTGGACACGGTCCAGTGCGTGTTGCTGGCCTTCGGCATTGTCGCGATCGGCTCGATTGCCTATAGCGAAATGGGCGGCTTCGATGCCTTCAACCAGGCTATGTCGAAACTGGGCCAGGCTGGAAATGTCGGTAAATGGGGAACAACCCAGGGCCATGGCGGTGGCGACTATAATGCCTATCTGGCTATTCCCGGGGTTATCCAGTTTACCGCCGGTCTGGGCAAGGAAACCCCGGTTGGTGGCCTGTGGACAGGTGTCATGTGCCTGACCTATATGTTCGCCTTGATGGGCATTCAGTCGGCTCCGGCCTTCACCATGTGGGCCTTTGGCAATGCCAACCCCAAACCGTTTGCACCGCAACAGGTGTGGGCATCGTCATTGTGCATCGGCTTTATCCTGTTCTTCTTTACGACGGCACAGGGTATGGGGGCACACTTCCTGGGGGCAACACCTGCGGTTGGTGAGATCGCCGGACTGAGTGAGATCATTCCAGATCTGACGGCAAACAAACAGGGCGGTCTGGTTCCGCATTATATCAACCTGTTAGGCGATACCGCACCCTGGTTCGTGGGTCTGCTTGCGGTTTGTGCGTTGGCTGCCATGCAGTCCACGGGGGCTGCCTACATGTCGACGGCCGGCGGTATGCTAACCCGCGATCTGTACAAACGCTACCTCAACCCGACCGCCGATCATGCCACGCAAAAAATGTTCGGACGGATCGGTGTTGCCTTCATTGTCGTATCGGCCTTGTTGGTTGCCACCTACTCGGAGGATGCGCTGGTGCTGTTGGGAGGGCTGGCGGTTGCCTTTGGCTTCCAGATGTGGCCGTCTCTGGCGGCTGTGTGCTGGTTCCCCTGGATCACCCGGCAGGGTGCGACCTGGGGACTGGCCGTTGGTCTGCTGGCGGTTATCTTCACAGAAAGCCTTGGCGGCTCCATCGCCGGCCTGTTCGGCGGCGAGTTGCCCTGGGGACGGTGGCCATGGACCATTCATTCGGCCGGTTGGGGAATCTTCTTCAACCTGATCGTTTGTGTGGGTGTTTCGGCAATGACGCAAAACGAGACGGATCATGCCCATCGGATGCAGTACCACAACTTCCTGCGCGAGCACGCCAGCCTGCCAGCTGACAAGCAGGGCCTGAAGCCCATTGCCTGGATCATCACCATCGTCTGGATGATCTTCGGTATCGGCCCCGGTGCGGTTGTTGGTAACGATATCTTTGGCGCTCCGAACGCCGGCATCGAAAACTGGACGTTTGGCATTCCCTCGATCTGGGCGTGGCAAATTCTCTGGTGGATTCTTGGTGTCGGGATGATGTGGTTCCTGGCCTATAAGATGGAAATGTCGACGATACCAAACAAGGAAGTCGAAGTTCTTATGGACGACATCGGCGATAAGGTGGGTCAGAATTAAGCGACTTACCGGTTCCTGCACAGATGAGGGGGAGGGCTTCCGTCTTCCCCCTCTTTTTTGCTATGATTTGTAACTTTTTAGCGCATGTGCTGTTTCGACGAGACATCAGGATAATCCGGCTATGCAGGAATTGTTCAGCGAAGATTTAAAATGGCTATGGATCGCCGCCATGGCGCTGGCTCTGTTTTTTCCGGTTCGCCAGTTTATCTGGGTCACTACGGTGCGCCGACATATCCGCAAAAGTGGTGATGAAACTGTATCTGCGGACGAACAGATCCGGTTGAAAAAACGGGCGGCGGTCACCTCACTGCTGCTGAGCGGCCTGTTTTCCCTGTTTTATATCAGTTTTCTGTTTCACAAATGACACCGGCCTGGTCCAACCCCGCCGTCTTACGGCGTTTTATCAAGTATATGGCGATATTGACCTTCGTCATGTTCTCGGTCTGGGCGGTTGTCAAAATGGCCCAGAATGAGGTCCCCGGTGACATGGAAGTGCGCCAGGGCGATATCCTGCTGGTGGACGACAAATTTGAGGCTGCCATTGCCAAGTTTGACGAAGCGCTGGCTGAACAACCAGATCATCGCGGGGCCCTGGGGGGCAAAGCGGTTGCCCTGATGGCCCTGAACCGGGACCGGCAGGCAGAAGAGCTGTTTGGCTATTTGATTAATCATCTGCTGGCAACCCTGGAAGCCGATGACCCGACCGGGGCGGGCGCCCTGGCGGCGGCCTATGCCAACCGGGGTATCATCAAGGACCGCCAGGGGCGCTATGAAGAGGCCCTGGCCGATTACATTGATTCCATAAAGATAGACTTTGATCTGGCCGATGGACCCGGATGGATCGAACACCTGCTGTATTATGACAATAAACCGTCAAGTGTGGTGGGGCGCGCTGAATATTTGTACAAACAACTTAAACTGCCGGAAAATGAACGGCTTATGCGGGTGCCGGAAATGGACGAAAAACAGCGGCGCTACAAACCCCGGTGACCGGCTTATCGCTGTCCGCTTGCCGGCCAGCCAGCGCCGCCTGAGCGACGCCCGGGCAATGCGGGCTCAGAAGGTTATCAGCCCCAGAACATCCTGGGCCAGCACCCCAAAAAAGAAAAAGCCGGCGATACTGCCAAACAGCAGGCGAACAAAGTCGGATTTGCCCTCCTCGTCGCGGTATCGGATTCCGTGCCAGGCGATATAACCGGTACAGGCCAGGAAAACCAGGTTGACCAGCAGCTCGTATTGAGCGGGTATTTCAAGAAAATCCAGCATCTGGAAAATCTAGCAACCGCATCGATGCGAGGCAAGCCCGGGTATGAAAGGACGGCTCAGGGGCGTGTCCCGGACGGCAGGTCAACGGTCCGGCCACCGCTGTCCGGGCGACCATTATCCGGCGTTTCAGGGACGCCATTTCCCGATTTCAGATGTTCCGTTTCAAAATAGGGAGGAAAGATAGTCGCTGATTTTTTTATGGAGGTATTGGCAAGGATCAGTCCGCCGCCCAGAAACACAATCAGGCAGCCACAGGCGACCAGGAATTTGCGCACGCCGTTGGGCACCGAGGTGTGGTAATCATGGTCATAGCGGTGATAGGCCGGGTCATGATCAACGATCCCACCCTGCTCTGACAATTGATTGATATTGCGCGCATAATGCCGCGCCCAGTACGGAACGACGCCGTCGATCATGTGCTGGTGGAACAGTTTATCGAAGGATTTTTCCGACAGATCGACGCCGTGCCAGGCGTGATAGGCAAGCTGCAACAACTGAAACTCCCCGATCTGCAGATAGTTTGCAGCCCGCGTGACCTCGGTGCGGTCGGGGTTTTTCTGCTCCTCGTGGTCCGGCCGAAGCAAGGTTTTCCATAGACCCCAGCTCATTGGGTTCTCCTTTTCACTCAATCACAGAAGATTAAGCCAAAAAACCCGTCATCAGCTATCACAATCAGTTTAACCCGCCGCGTCCTGCCGGTCAAAACAACAGACTACCGAAGCCGCGCGCAGTCAGATAACATAGATCAACGGTGAACGTGCCGAAGGAAATTTGCGGAAGGAACGGATATTGGTGAAACGCGTATTTGACCGGCGGGGCCGCGGTACCTGGGATGAACAGACCCGGGTCAGGGAAGACAGCCGGCTGACCGAGCGTCGCCGGGCTGACCGCCGGGTCCGCAAAGACCGGCGGGTTGCCGAACGGCGTGGCATCGATACCTGGGCCGATGATCCCGAAAAGCAGGACCGCCGGTCGGAAGAGCGGCGCATGGGTGGGCGCCGTTCGGGCAAGGACCGGCGCAAGGAACAGGCGGCAGTCCCCAAATTTTTCGTTCATGAACTGGTCAATACGTCGGGCAGCGCCGTGCAAAGCCTGCCGCCGACAACATCGCTGCGCAATGCCATCTCTATTCTGGCCATTCATAAAATCGGTCTGATTGTCGTCTCCACGGCGGAAAAGGGGCTGCTGGGTGTGCTGTCGGAAAGGGATATCATCGGCGCTTTTTATGACAAGGGCGCGGCGGCTCTGGAAAGCCAGATTTCAGCCCATATGACCCGGGGGGTGTGGACCTGTTCGCCCGATGACCGGTTAAGCAAGGTGATCTCGACAATGACCGACAACAACATGCGTCATATGCCGGTCGTCAAAGATGGCCTGGTGGTTGGTATTGTCAGCGCCTCGGATCTGTTGAAAGTGGTTATGGCGGATTAAAACAAAGCCGGCGATCGGGTGCAGTCGCCAACCGTTGCTGATGATTTCTGTTGTGTGATCAACACTTTGGGACGTATACTTGAGGATGATTTAACAACGGAAAGGAGGTGATCTAATGTCTATTGATCTGAGAGCTAATTCGAGTTGCCCAGGTGCCCAGGGTAGTCAGAAGAGCAACCTTTTCTGCACTCATTAGGGACCATTAAGTTAAAGGGCAGTCGATAGCCCGGTCAAAGAGAAGGAGGGTGCCAGAGCGGTGCCCTCCTTTTTTTATCAGCAAGCCTCACACCCATTTAAAAACCAGCCAGGTATAAATCACCGACAGCACGACGCCGCCCCACAGCGGTGTTCCCATCACCCCCAGCCAGGCCAGGTGAATGAAGGCGCTGCCGAGGATGGAAATGAATAAACGGTCACCGCGGGTGGTGTTCAGGGTCAAAATGCCGCGGCGCGGCGCCCCCCCGGGGTTTTTCCATTCCAGCACCCCCATATAGGCAATGGCCAGCGCAATGCAGATGAAAAAAGCCGCCGTCGGGCCGGTCCAGGCCATCCATGATAAACCCATCTGTATACCCTCCTCAGACCCTACACACGGCCAAGGGCAAAACCCTTGGCGATGTAATTGCGAACAAAATAAATGACGAAGGCGCCGGGGATGATGGTCAGGGTTCCGGCCGCAGCCAGCAGCCCGAGCTCGTAACCCGATGAACTGGCGGTCCGGGTCATGGTCGCGGCAATCGGTTTGGCGGCCACTGATGTCAGGGTTTTCGCCAGCAGCAGTTCGACCCAGGAAAACATGAAGCAGAAAAACATGGCAACGCCAATGCCGGCGGCAATGGTCGGGATGAAAATCCGCACGAAAAACCGGGGGAACGAATAGCCGTCCACATAGGCGGTTTCATCCAGTTCCTTAGGGATGCCCGACATGAACCCTTCCAGAATCCACACCGCCAGCGGGATATTGAACAAACAGTGGGCCAGGGCAACGGCAATCGGTGTATCAAAAAGACTGACCGCCGAATAGAGCTGGAAAAACGGCAGGGCGAAGACTGCGGGCGGCGCCATGCGGTTGGTCAGCAGCCAGAAGAACAGATGCTTGTCGCCGAGAAACCGGTAGCGTGAAAAGGCATAGGCCGCCGGCAGGGCCACGGAAACCGAGATCACCATGTTCAGGGTGACGTAACTCAACGAGTTGAAATAGCCCGTGTACCAGACCGGATCGGTGAAAATCTTGATGTAGTTATCGAAGGTGATTTCATTGGGCCAGAGCGAAAAGGTGCCAAGAATTTCATTGGTGGTTTTAAACGACATATTGATCAGCCAGTAAATCGGCATCATCAACAGGACTATGTAGAGGGCAGGTACAAACTTGGTGATTTGTCTCATCACTGGGCCTCGTCTTTCATCATCAGCGTATAAAACAGCCAGGAAACCAGCAGCACGATCAGGAAGTAGACCAGCGACATGGCCGCCGCCGGGCCCAGATCAAACTGGCCGAGGGCGATTTTCACCAGGTCGATGGACAGGAAGGTGGTGGCATTGCCGGGGCCGCCGCCGGTGAGCACGAAGGGTTCCGTATAAATCATGAAGCTGTCCATGAATCGCAGCAGGATGGCAATGGTCAGCACCCGTTTCATCTTCGGCAACTGGATATAGCGAAACACCGCCCAGGGCCCGGCCCCGTCGATTTTTGCGGCCTGGTAATAGGCGTCCGGGATCGAGGTCAGTCCGGCATAGGCGAGCAGCACAACCAGTGACGTCCAATGCCAGACGTCCATCAGCACCGTCGTGAACCAGGCGGCGATCGGCTGGCTGGTGAAGTTGTAGTCGATCCCCAGCGCGTTGATCGATCGCCCCAGCAGGCCGATGTCGGGCAGGGCAAAAATATTCCACATGGCGCCGACAACATTCCACGGGATCAGCAGCGGCATCGCCATGAACACCAGACAAACCGATACCCAGACCCCTTTCTTTGGCATGGTCAGGGCAATCGCCACACCCAACGGCACTTCAATGGCCAGGATGATCGAGGTGAACAGAAGCTGGCGGCCAAGTGATGCATGGAAGCGGTCAGAATTCAGAACCGCTTCAAACCATTTGACGCCTTCCCAAAAGAAGACGTTATCACCAAAGGTTTCCTGAACCGAATAATTGACCACGGTCATCAGCGGAATGATCGCGTTGAAGGCGACCAGAATGATCACCGGAAGGACAAACAGCCAGGCTTTTTGATTTGTCGTTTTTTTATCCATGATCGATCCTTACGATATCATCCAGTCATCGGCGTAGACCTGTGTGTGGGCCGGGTCGAAGTGCAAATAGGCAGTATCGGCCGGCAGGTTGTCGGCGCTCGGCACCAGCAGTTTGATGGAGTCTTCGCCCGAGGTGGTATCGACAATATTGAAACGCCCGGCATCACTGACCTTGTTGATCCGCACCGCTATGCCGGTCTCGGCAAACGTGATAAATTCCGGGCGGATCCCGACCTCAAGACGGGCCCCTTCGGCGGCCTGGGTGATGGGCGTTGCCATATCCAGTTGCCGACCCGCATAGACCGGTTTGCCCTGTTCCATATGGCAGGGCAGCACGTTCATGCCGGGTGAGCCGATGAAGTGACCGACAAAGGTATGTTTCGGGCGCTCAAACAACTCGACGGGTGTGCCAATCTGGACAACAAGGCCATCTTTCATGACCACCACCTGGTCGGCGATGGTCAGCGCTTCGGTCTGATCGTGGGTCACATAAATCATGGTTGTCCGGATGCGCTGGTGCAGTTCCTTGAGCTTCGAGCGCAATACCCATTTCAGATGCGGGTCGATCACGGTCAGCGGTTCATCAAACATGATGACGTTGACATCGGAGCGGACCAGACCGCGGCCCAGGGAGATTTTCTGTTTGCCGTCGGCGGTCAGGCCAGCGGCCCGGCTCATCAGGGTGTCGCCCAGATCAAGCATCTCGGCAATTTCCCGGACTTTTTTGTCGATGGCGGGTTCCGGTACTTTCCGGTTGCGCAGGGGAAAGGCCAGATTGTCATAAACGCTCATGGTGTCGTAGACCACGGGAAACTGGAAAACCTGGGCAATGTTGCGGTGATCGGGCGGCAGTTGGGTGACGTTCTCGTCGCCGAACCAAACTTCGCCTTCGGTTGGTGCAAGCAGGCCGGAAATAATATTGAGCAGGGTGGTCTTGCCACATCCCGACGGCCCGAGCAGGGCATAGGCGCCGCCATCCGACCAGTCGACGCTCATTTCGTTGAGTGCCCATTCGCTGGCAGGGCCCGGCTCCGGCTCGTAACTGTGGCGCAGGTTTTTCAGGCTAATTTTTGACATATCAGGCCGCCATCAGTTGCTGGTTTTCGCCAAAATAAATGCAGTGGCTTGTATTCAGATAAAACGTCGCTTCCGCACCAATTTCGAGGCCGTGGATCCCGTGCGACTGGGAGACCCAGGACAGGCCGTCCAGGTTAAAGTGGATCACGCTTTCCGAGCCGCTGAGCTCGGAGATGATGACCCGCCCCCTGATCGCAACCGGGTTTGGCGTGGTTGGCTGAACGGTGACGAAATGCGGACGAACGCCCATCAGGTAGGTGCCCGCGGGCAGGTCCGCAGCCGGGCCATCGGCGGCCCAGCTGACCTGGTCATTGAGGACCATGCGGCCGGCCTGGCAGGTGACTTTGGTGGTGTTGATGGGCGGGTCCGAAAAAACCTGCGCCGTCAGCAGATCCGCCGGCCGGCGATAAACCTCGGGCGTCTTTCCATACTGGGTCACGCGCCCGGCGTGGATGGTTGCCGTATAGCCGCCCAGCAGCAGGGCTTCCGTGGGCTCGGTCGTCGCATAGACAACGGTACACTTGCGGTCGCTCAGCAGTTTCGGCAATTCGTCCCGCAATTCCTCGCGGAGTTTGTAATCCAGGTTGGCCAGGGGCTCATCCAGCAGGACCAGATCCGCATCCTTGACCAGAGCCCGGGCCAGAGCCGTGCGCTGTTGCTGGCCGCCCGACAGTTCGTTGGGGCGGCGCTTCAGCATCGGCGTTAATTTCAGCAACTCGGCAACGCGGCCGACCCGGCGTTCAATATCCGCTTTGCCAACCCCGGCGACGCGCAACGGCGAGGCGATGTTATCGAACACGGAAAAATGCGGGTAGTTGATAAACTGTTGATGGACCATGGAGACGTTGCGTTTCTGGGTGGCAACACCGGTGACATTTTTGCCACCAAACCAGATCTCTCCCGTGGTCGGCACTTCAAGGCCCGCCATCAACTGCAGGAACGTTGTCTTGCCGGCCAGCGTGGTGCCCAGAAGAATGTTGAACTCATTCTCGACAAAGGCCACCGAGGTCTCGTGTATGTGGGTTTCGGCACCGACCCGCTTGGTGACATTTTTAAAGGTAATTGCCATGCGTACTGTTCCATTCGTAACGGGTCTGCGCAATGTCTTCCGCACCACCCCAGACAATAAACCGATGTCTTTTTGGGTGCAAATTTGAAAAGGGGTCGTGGGGCTGTATTTCAAATTTATAAACTGCCCGGAGGCAAATTTTTATAATGGAGCCGGGGAGCAAGTTATGCGCTCCCCGGTTTTCTCCACGGTCAGGCGAATAGGGACGCCTTAACTTTTGCTCCACCGCTTGACGAGTTCGTCATAATTAACGGTTTCACCTTTTGGTTTTTCATTGACTTTGGCCTTCGGTGAGCCGGGCTTGTCGAGCCAGACCTGCGGATCCGATTCCGGATTCAGGCGCGGACCACAGCCGCCATAGGTGTTGGCCTTTTCATCGGCGGCCTGCATACGGGCCATCACCAGGTCCATTTCCGAAGCCAGACGATCCATTGCCTGCTGCGGGGTGAAGGCACCGGAGTTTACGTCTCCGATCTGCTGCCACCAGATCTGTGCCAGTTTCGGATAATCAGGCACGTTGACGCCGGTTGGCGACCACATGACACGGTCAGGTGAGCGGTAGAACTCAACCAGCCCCCCCAGGTTCGGCGCCCGCTCGGTGAACGACTGGTGGTTAATGGTGGTGTCACGAATGAAGGTTAACCCGACATGGCTTTTCTTGACGTCAACGGTCTTCGAGACAACAAACTGGGCATATAACCAGGCGGCCTTGCGGCGATCAACCGGCGTCGACTTGAACAGGGTCCAGGAACCTGCGTCCTGGTATCCCAGCTTCTGGCCCTTTTCCCAATAGGGACCATGCGGAGACGGGGCCATCCGCCATAGCGGCTTGCCGGCATCATCGACCGTATTGTTGCCGTCGCTTTTCGGGGCAACCATGACAGCGGTGAACGCCGTGTACCAGAAAATCTGCTGGGCAACGTTACCCTGCGAAAGCGCCGGCAGGGACTGGTAGAAATCATAGTTGGCGGCACCCGGTGGCGCATATTTGCGCAGCCATTCATCCCATTTGCGGATGGCGTAGACGGCTGCCGGTCCGTTTGTGGCCCCGCCGCGTGAAACGGAGGCTCCAACCGGGTTGCAGGTTCCCGCTTCCATACGGATGCCCCACTCGTCAACGGGAATACCGTTTGGCAGGCCTTGCGAGCCGGCGCCTGCCATCGACAGCCAGGCATCGGTCATCCGCCAGCCCAGGTCCGGCGCACGTTTGCCATAATCCATGTGGCCATAGATTTTCTTGCCGTCGAGTTCCTTGACGTGGACGGAAAAGAACTCGGCGATGTCTTCATAGGCCGACCAGTTGACCGGTACGCCCAGGTCATAACCGTAACGGTCCTTGAACTGCTGTTTCAGATCAGCCCGGTCAAACCAGTCCTTGCGGAACCAGTACAGGTTGGCAAACTGCTGGTCAGGCAACTGATACAGTTTGCCATCGGGCCCGGTGGTAAAAGACTTGCCGATGAAATCGTCGACATCGAGCATCGGATTGGTGACGTCCTTGCCTTCGCCGGCCATCCAGTCGGTCAGGTTGACGGCCAGCTGCAGCCGTGAGTGGGTGCCGATCAGATCGGAATCATTGATATAGGCATCATACAGATTGCGTTTGGTCTGCATCTGCGTTTGCACGGCCTGCACCACTTCACCTTCGCCAAGGATCTGGTGATTGACCTTGATGCCGGTGATCTCTTCAAAGGCTTTGGTCAGGGTTTTTGATTCGTAGTCATGGGTCGGAATTCCTTCCGACAGGACGTTGATTTCCATTCCCTTGTAGGGTTCCGCGGCCTTGATGAACCACTCCATTTCCTTCATTTGCTCGGCTTTTGAGATGGCGGACGGCTGAAATTCCTCATCCACCCATTTCTTCGCTTCGTTTGTACCGGCCAGGCTCACGCTGGCCGATACCAGTGCTGCCCCGGTCAGGACGGCAAATAGTTTCGTTCTCATTTTCGGGCTCCCTCCCTGTTTAAAATGTCGAGCACTATAGAAATGAAAGAAAGTGAAAGTCAAACGAATATTATCGACATTGGCAAATTGACTTTTTCCGCATCCTGCTTCTGGTTATTTTTATAAATAAGGAGTATCAATAGCGCCATGAACACGATCCTTCAGCCTCCCAGTCTTGAAACACTTTCACCACGGCAATCAGATATTATAGAGGCTGCGCGGGAATCCGGCCGCGTGACCGTTGACGATCTGGCTGTTCGTTTTGACGTGACCCCGCAAACCATACGCAAGGATCTGAACGAGTTGTGTGATGTTCACATCATGCAGCGGGTCCATGGCGGTGCGGTCCTGACCACGCGCATAACCAACCTCGGTTATGAATCGCGGCGCTCCATTGCCGCTGAGGAAAAGCGAAAAATCGGTTTCAAGGCGGCTTCTCTTATTCCCAATGACTGTTCCCTTCTGATCAATATCGGGACCACAACAGAACAGGTTGCCCATGCCCTGTCAGCCCGCAAAAATCTCGTGGTGATTACCAATAATATAAATGTTGTCAATATATTAGCCGGAAATCCGCAAATCGAAGTGATTGTTGCCGGTGGCACCGTCCGGCCATCGGACGGCGGCGTGGTTGGCGAAACGGCCAGTGATTTCATTCGCCAGTTCAAAGTCGACTATGCCATTATCGGGGCCTCGGCCATCGATCCTGACGGTTCCCTGCTGGATTATGATCATCGGGAAGTGAAAGTGGCCCAGGCAATTATCGAAAATGCACGAAACTCCATACTGGTTGCCGACAGCATGAAGTACGAGCGTTCGGCGCCGGTTCGAATAGGCCATATTTCTCAACTAGATAGCTTTGTTATTGACAAAATGCCGCCGGCCGAATTGCAGCAGATTTGCGCCGAAAACGAGGTGGTCATTGAAATTGCCGGATCGCCGGATGAAAATAATCCGGAAAATAAAAACAGTTGAAGGTTCGTTTTTCTTCGATTAGTTTCTTTTTTGTAAAATTCTGAAAATAACCTGATTTGGAGTCTTCTGTGGGCGACGGCATATATGATATCGCGGTCATTGGCGGCGGGGTGAACGGTTGCGGTATTGCCCGGGACGCCGTCGGGCGCGGTCTTTCCGTCGCGCTTTTTGAAAAAAATGACCTGGCCAGCGGTACTTCCTCTGCATCAACAAAACTGATCCATGGCGGACTGCGCTATCTTGAGCATTATGAATTCAGGCTGGTTCGGGAATCCCTGAAGGAACGCGAAGTCCTGCTGGCCATGGCGCCGCATATCAGTTGGCCGATGCGCTTTGTTTTGCCCCATCTCAAGGGGCTGCGCCCGGCCTGGCTGATCAGACTGGGACTGTTTCTGTATGACCATCTGGGCGGGCGCAAGCTGTTGCCGGGATGCACTTCCATTGACCTGCGCACCGACCCGGCCGGCCGGCCCCTGAAAGGGGAAATGACCAGGGCTTTCGAATATTCAGATTGCTGGGTCGATGATGCGCGTCTGGTTGTGTTGACGGCCATGGATGCCGCCGCGCGGGGCGCCGAAATAAATGTGCGGACGGAAGTCCTGTCGGCAATCCGCAATGAAGACCATTGGCAGATTGAAACCGAAAACCGGATCACCAGTGACCGGAAAACGGTTCGGGCCCGGGTGCTGGTAAATGCCGCCGGCCCCTGGGTTGCCGATGTCCTGCACCAGCGGCTCAAGTCCAACTCGAAGGCCAAGGTACGGCTTGTTAAAGGCAGTCACATCATTCTGAAAAAGCTTTTCGACCATGAGCGGGCCTACATTTTTCAGAACGCCGATGCCCGCATTATCTTCGCGATTCCCTATGAAAAGGACTTTACCCTGGTCGGTACCACAGATGTCGATTATCACGATGACCCCAGGGACGTCCATGCCACCGATGCGGAAATTGCCTATCTGTGCCAGGCGGCGCAAACCTATTTTTCTGTTCCCGTTCGGCAACAGGATGTGGTGTGGACCTATTCAGGGGTGCGGCCGTTGTTTGACAGCGGCGAGGCCTCGGCCCAGAAAGCCACCCGCGACTATGTGCTGGAACTGGATGCACCGGGCGGCGCGCCCGTATTGCTGAATGTCTTCGGCGGCAAAATCACGACTTTTCGCCGACTGGCTGAAGAGGCCATGGAAAAACTGGGCGCCAGCCTGCAGGCGCATTCCGGTCCGTGGACTCAGAATGCCCGGCTGCCCGGTGGTGACTTTCCGGTTGAGCAGTTCACCACCATGCGCAACAGCCTGCTTGAGAGATATCACAATCTGGATCCCCGATTACTGGGGCGCATGGCCCGCAGTTATGGAACCCTGACCGAACAGGTGCTCGGCGATGTGCAGACGACGGCGGATCTGGGCGTCCATTTTGGTGGTGATCTGTATCAGATTGAAGTTGATTATCTGCTGAAAAACGAGTGGGCGATAAGCGTTGAAGATATTCTGTGGCGCCGCACCAAACAGGGCTTGCGGTTCAAACCGGAAGAAATTGATAATTTGCGTCTGTGGCTTCACAATAAAAAGGACTCGACGGTCACGCCCGATTAGGAATTCACGGCGGCATAAATTCAGTTTTCAGAAAGGCGGGATATCATGACAGATTACGTGCTGGCAATTGACCAGGGGACCACATCCAGCCGCGCGATTTTGTTTGATAAGGATTACCGGCCCTGTGCGTCGGCCCAGCAGGAGTTTCCCCAGTATTTCCCACAGTCGGGATGGGTCGAACACGACGCCGAAGAGATTTGGGCGGGTGTTGTTGAAACCTGCCGTCAGGCGATTGAAAAAGCCGGCGCCAGTGCATCTCAAATCGCCGCCATCGGGATTACCAACCAGCGTGAGACAACGGTTATCTGGGACCGCAAAACCGGCAGGCCCATTCATAAGGCGATTGTCTGGCAGGACCGGAGAACGGCGGATTTTTGCGCAGACTTAAAAGCCGCAGGCGCAGAACCCGGGGTCTCGGCGAAAACCGGTTTGTTGCTCGATCCCTATTTTTCCGGAACCAAGGTTGCATGGATCCTGGACCATGTCGAAGGAGCAAGGCGGCGCGCCGAAGCCGGTGAACTGGCCTTTGGCACGATCGATACGTTTTTGCTCTGGCGCCTGACGGCGGGACGGGTGCATGCGACCGATGCCACCAATGCCGCCAGAACGCTGTTTTATAATATTGTTGATGGTGCCTGGGATCAGGACCTGCTCAAACTACTCAACATTCCGTCGGCAATTCTTCCTGCGGTCCACGACTGCGCGCACGAATTTGGCCATGCGGACGCCTCTCTGTTCGGGGGCGAAATCCCGATCCTGGGGATCGCCGGAGATCAGCATGCCGCGACCATTGGGCAGGCCTGTTTCAAGCCGGGTATGATGAAATCGACCTATGGCACCGGTTGTTTTGCCATGTTGAATACGGGTGCCGAAATGGTCCCGTCGAAAAACCGCATGCTGACAACTATTGCCTACCAACTGGATGGCAAACCGACCTATGCCCTGGAAGGATCGATCTTTATCGCCGGGGCGGCTGTTCAATGGCTACGCGATGGTCTGGGTGTGCTGCAGACGGCGGCTGAAGCCGGGCCCATGGCCGCCGCCGCCGACCCCCACCAGCAGGTCTATCTGGTTCCCGCATTTACCGGTCTCGGTGCGCCGTATTGGGATGCGGACGCGCGCGGCGCGTTATTCGGATTGACCCGGAGCACCGGGCCCAACGAACTGGCGCGGGCCGCGCTGGAAGCGGTCTGTTATCAAACCCGCGATCTACTGGACGCCATGCAGGCGGACTGGAGGGGTGCGCCGGCAAATCAGACGGTGCTTCGGGTTGATGGCGGTATGGTTGCCAGTGACTGGACCATGCAGTTTTTAAGCGATATGCTGGCAGCCCCCGTTGATCGCCCGCAGGTGCTGGAGACAACAGCCTTGGGCGCGGCCTATCTGGCTGGTATGCGCGCCGGATTTTATCCCGCGCCCGCTTCTTTTGCCACCGCCTGGAAGCTGGAGCAGCGGTTCGAGGCTAGAATGCCGTCACAAATCCGCGATAAAAAATATGCGGGTTGGCAGGATGCCGTAAAGCGCACCCGCAGTTAGCCTTCAATCGGCCGGTTTTTCCATTTTTTTTATGTCATTCCCCCCCTATTTCATGGAATCCAATTTCTCTATTCCGCTAACGCATACCCATAGTCTCATTTTGTATTCGACCGCAAACACAAGAGTTGCCAAGATATTGGCGGAGGAGCCAATTACGGCTTAATATTATGTGCCGAAAAGGGTGCATGAGGCTGTTCGGGCATCCAAATACTAGGGAGGAAGACAATGAAATCTATGAGTCTGATAAAATCAGTTGCATCTGTGCTGGCAATTGCCGGTACCCTTGGAATTAGCGTTGGCGCAGTAAATGCCAAAGAGATTGTTATCCGGATCGGCTCCGGCCATCCACCCACCGTTGTTTACGCGGGCCTGATGAAAACCTTTTTCCAGCCGGAACTGAAAAAGGCGGTCGAAGAAAAAACCGACCACACCATCAAATTCATTGAAGGCTACAGTGGTTCGATTACCAAGGTCTTTGATACCTTCGAAGGCATCCAGAACGGGGTTCTCGATATTGGCGGTTTCTGTTTCTGCTTCGAGGCTTCCAAACTGCCGATGCATGCGTTCCAGATCATGTTGCCCTTCGGCACCATGGATCCGGTGCAAAGCGTTGCCATTGCCAGTTCTGTCTACAAGCAGTTCCCGATGCTCGAAGAAGCGTTCCAGAAGTACAACCAGACCATGCTCGCGCGGATCGGTGATGGCGGCTACAATCTGGGTACCAACTTTCCGTGGAAAGAAGTCTCCGATCTGAAGGGCCACAAAATCCTTGGCGCCGGTCTCAATCTGAATTGGATGAAGGAAGCCAATATCGGCATTATTCCGGTAACCGACGGATTGCCCGGCTGGTACGAGAAGATCAAAACCGGTCTGGCCGAAGGCGGGATCATGTTCCCCAGTGCCTGGGGACCGGTCTTCAAACTGCATGAGGTCGGAAAATATTACACGACCATCGGTTTTGGTTCGATCACCTGGCATGCCCTGAATGTGAACAACCGGTTCTGGGCCAGCCTGCCACCGGAAGTTCAGGCGATCATGAAAGAGGTTGCCGCGCGCTATGAAATTCAGACCGGTGTTTTCAACAAGGCCGGCTACGAGAAGGACATGGCCTGGCTGCGCGAAAATATCACCGTCAGCGATTTGCCTGAATCAGTCCGTCTCGAATGGGCGACCAAGCTGAAAGACTGGCCGCAAGCCTACGCCAATGAGCTCGAGGCAAAAGGCCTGCCCGCCAAGGCAATTCTCAATGCGACTTTGGAAGCTGCCGAAAAAGTCGGCTACACGTGGCCGGTTCGTTACGTCGTCAAGTAGTTCACTTTGACGCCATGTAACTGACTATTGATAAACGACCGGCTGGAATCGGAAGATCCGTGATTCCAGCCGGACTGTTTTTCGTTTGATATTCCTACGGCTCAACGCATAGAGGATACACCATGTCGCTCATTACGTTCAGTGATCGTTTGTCGAAATTTCTGATGGTCGTCGCCGCTACCTGGACCTTTGGCCTCGCCTTTCTGGTGATGGCGGCCATCATCGGCCGGACGGTTTTCGATACGCCGATTTACGGGGTCGCTGAAATCGTCTCGGCGTCTATCGTGATCGTGGTTTTTTTGCAGGTCGGCTATGCCATTCGCAGCGGCTCCATGCTGAAGGCCGATTTTCTGGTGCTTCTGTTGCCGGTCCCGGTCCAGCGAGTCCTTCTGGCCATCGGCTATCTGCTGGGGGCGGCCTTCTTTTTGATGATTATCACCGGTGGCTGGGAAGAAAGCATTCTTTCCTATGTGGAAGGTGAGTTTGAAGGCGAAGGTGCGTTGCACGTGCCGTCGTGGCCGGCGCGCTGGACGGTTATTGCCGGCAGTGCCCTGGCTTTGGTCAATTATCTGGTTATGGCCTATATCGATATATTTAAACCGGAATTGTTGGATTCCGAAGCGGCTGCGGGCTCCAAAACCCCTTAATTCCATTCAGCAACACGAAAGATCAGTCCATTGTTTGAATCCAATACCGCTATTCTGCTGATCGTCAGCCTGGTTGTCCTGGTGGCGATTGGCGTCCATATTGCCATTGCCCTTGGAATGACCAGCGCGCTTGGCATCTTCCTGGTAACGGGTGCCGATTCCTACGCCTTTGCCACAGTCCAGAGCATGCTGGCGGCAACCGCCTACGAGGCCATTCGGGCCTATATTTTTGCGGTCATTCCGCTGTTTATGCTGATGGGTGAATTTATTGGCAAATCAGGTGTGGTCACCGATGTCTATCGCGGCATAAACCGACTGCTGCATCGGCTGCCGGGCCGGCTGGCGATTGCGACGATTATCGGCAACGCGCTGTTTTCCTTTGTAACCGGTGTCAGTATCGCATCCGCGGCGGCGTTTTCCCGGATCGCCTATCCGGAAATGAAGCGTTATGGCTATCACCGGGGGTTTGCCCTGGGCACCGTCGCCGGGTCGAGCTGCCTAGGCATGCTGATACCGCCGTCCGTGCTGATGATCGTCTGGGGCATTCTGACCGAACAGTCCATTGGTCAGATATTTGCGGCCGGCGTTATTCCCGGTCTGCTGCTGGCCGGTATGTTTATGATCTATGTTCTGGCGGCCGCTGTTTTCCGCCCGTCGACTGTGGGTTTCGTTGACGGACAGGCACCTTCGGCCCGTGATGCCGAGGCCATGGCTGATATCGAAGACGTCTCCACCGGGCAGTTCCTGATCAGTCTGGCGGGTATTGTCACTGTCATCGTCGCGGTTCTCGGCGGTATCTGGTTCGGTGTTTTCACGCCGACCGAAGGGGCCGGGGCGGGCGCACTGATCGGCCTGGCGCTGGGGATTATCAAAGGCATGCGCTTGCGTGACATTATTGATTCCATATTGCTTGTCGGGCGCACCTCTGCACCGATCCTGCTGTTGCTGGTGACCGCTGCGCTCTATTCACGGACCCTCGCCATGACCGGTCTGGCCAATGCCATCGAGGGGGTTTTTGTCGACTCCGGCCTGGAGCCATGGATGGTCATATCGATTATGGTCGGGATCTGGTTTGCCCTTGGCATGGTCATCGATTCCATATCCATCATGCTGTTGACGGCCGCGATCTTTGCGCCCATCGCCGTCAAGATCGGGTACGATCCGATCGCCTTTGCCATCATCGGTATTATTGCCATCGAGGCCGGGTTGCTGACACCGCCGTTCGGATTGCTGGTTTATACGGTCAAGGCGTCGATCCAGGAGATTGATCCGGATGTCAGTGTCATGACCATATTCAAAAGCTCGACCCCCTACTGGATCATCATGCTGATCTGTATGGTGTCGATCGTCATCTTTCCGGAAATTGCCACCTACCTTCCCCGATTGCTCTTCTAGGCGCAATTCCGAACCAAAATCAGGAGAACCTCATGAAAGCCCAGGCCGTCATATTCAAAACCCAGGGAGCCCCGTCGGTCCTTGAAATCGTCGATGTTGAGGTGGCGGCACCCGGAGACGGACAGGCATTGATTGAACATACGGCGATCGGTCTGAATTTTATCGATATCTATCACCGGGGTGGCCAGTATCCCATGCAGCTGCCCAGCGGTCTCGGCTCGGAAGCGGCCGGCGTGGTGCTGGAAACCGGGCCCGGTGTAACCGCTGTAAAACCCGGCGACCGGGTGGTTTATGCCGGTGGCCCGCCGGGGTCCTATGCGTCCCATCGCCTGTACCCGGCGGCCCGTCTGGTCAAAATACCCGATGCGATATCTGACGAGGTCGCCGCCTCAGTTATGTTGAAAGGGATGACCGCTGAATACCTGCTGAACCGGACTTATCCGGTCAAAGCAGGCGAAATGGTTCTGTTCCACGCGGCCTCCGGTGGTGTCGGTCAACTGGCCGGACAATGGGGCAGGCATATGGGGGCGGTCATGATCGGCGTGGCTGGGGGTGCCGACAAATGTGCGATTGCCCTGAACAATGGCTATAGCCACGCCATTGACCGCAAAACCGAAGATATTGCGGCACGGGTCAAGGAGATAACCGGCGGTGCCGGGGTGCCGGTTGTCTATGATCCGATCGGAGCGGCGAGCTTTGATGCCTCGCTGCAGTCATTAGCCCCGCGCGGCTATTTTGTGTCCTTTGGCTCGGTAACCGGTGAGGCGCCGGCGGTCGCCCCATCAACCCTGCAGAAAGCCGGTTCTCTCTATTTCACCCGGCCGACGCTGGTCACCTATACGGCATCGCGCGAAGACCTGGAGATGTCGGCCAATGCGGTCTTTCACCATATTGAAAACGGGGTGCTCAGCGTAAACATCAATCAGCGCTACCCCTTCGACCAGGTGGCCAAGGCCCATCGTGATCTGGAAATGGGCTTAACCACCGGCTCCAGTGTGCTTTTGCCATAAGTCTTTTCGTCGCGGGAGGGTAATAAAATGTCGGTCGGTGTTATTGGTCTGGGGATAATGGGTGGTGCCATTGCCCGCAATCTGGTGGCGGCGGGGGCTGATGTCGTCGGCTATGATATTGACCCCGGGATCTGTGCGGAACTGGGTCACCAGGGGATCGAAATCGCCTCATCTGCGAAGGATGTGGCGCTGGCTGCTGACGTCATTCTGACGTCGCTGCCGTCGCCCGGCGCGCTGGCTGCGGTGATCGGTGGTGCCGGCGGGATCGACGAAGCCGGGGCCGGGGACCGGGTTGTGGTCGAATTGTCGACCCTGCGGATCGAGGACAAGGAAGCCGCTTTCGAGATTTTGCAAAAATCCGGGATCGACATGCTGGATGCGCCGATCAGCGGTACCGGTAAACAGGCGATCAGCAAGGACATTTCGATATATGCCAGTGGCAGTGAGGCCGGCTTTGAAAAAGCCCGGCCGGTGTTCGGGATGATTGCCCGCTCGTGCCATTATGTGGGTGCTTTCGGTAACGGCAGTCGCATGAAGTTTGTCGCCAACCTGCTGGTGGCGATCCATAATGTGGCGGCTGCGGAAGCCCTGGTTCTGGGCATGAAATCGGGCCTTGATGCCAATGCGATCCTGAAGGTGATCGGTGACGGGGCTGGCTCGTCGCGGATGTTTGAAGTGCGCGGTCCGGTGATGGTCGAGCAAACCTATGATGACGCAGGCATGAAAATGGATGTCTGGCAGAAGGATCTCGATATAATTGGTGATTTTGCCCGCCGCCATGGCACGATGACACCGCTTTTCGATACCTCCACAGCCCTCTATAACGCCGCCCTTGAGGCTGGCTTCAGGAAACAGGATACGGCTGTTGTCTGTCGTCTGCTTGAACACATGGCTGATCTGAAACGCTAACCCCGTCAATTTGTGAAATTTCTGGTTATCTGACTTTCTCCCACTTATGGTACGCGGTAATCGTTAAAACTATCGTGTTATGGGAGAGAAATGATGAGCAAGCCTGTCAATTGGGGGATAATCAGCACGGCCAAAATCGGCCGCGTGCATGTGGTGCCGGCAATGATGAAAAGCCCGGATGTGTTTGTCTCGGCCATTGCATCGCGGGATCTTTCGGCGGCCCAGGCCTATGCGGATGAACTGGGGATCCCGAAAGCCTATGGTTCCTACGCGGAACTGCTGGCCGATCCTGACGTTGAAGCGGTCTATAACCCGCTGCCCAATCACCTGCATGTGCCGGTGACCATTCAGGCTATGGAAGCGGGCAAGCACGTGTTGTGCGAAAAGCCGATTGCCCTGGACGCGGCCGAGGCGGAGCAATTGATCGACGTCAGCCGGCGCACGGGGAAAATTGTCGAAGAAGCCTTTATGGTGCGTCAGAGCCCTCAGTGGCTGCGGGTTGTTGAACTGGTCAAAACCGGGGCCATTGGTGAGTTGCGGGCAATTCAGGGCATGTTCAGCTATTTCAATGATGATCCGGATAATATCCGCAACATGGCCGATATCGGTGGCGGCGGCATCTATGATATCGGCTGCTATCTGATCACCACATCACGGATGGTCACCGAACAGGAACCCGACCGGCTGGCGGCGGTTATCGACCGCGACCCGGTCATGAAAACCGACCGGCTGACCTCGGCCATCATGACCTTTCCCAATGGGGTCCAGGCAACCTGGATGTGTTCAACGCAAATGGCCCTGCGCCAGCGCATGAACTTTGTCGGCACCAAAGGCCGGATTGAGGTGGAAATCCCGTTCAATGCGCCCAATGACCGGCCGTGCCGGATCTTCATTGATGATGGGCAGGACAATTTTGGCACCGGCATTAAAACCGAGGAGTTTCCGGTCAACGACCAGTACACGGTCCAGGGTGAATTGTTGTCGCGGGCGATTCGCGATGGCGGGCCGGTAACCGTTTCGCTGGAAAACTCGATTGCCAATATGCGGGTCATCGATGCGGTTTTCAGAGCCGGTAAAACCGGCCAGTGGGTCGACGTTTAAAAAGGAAAAGTGAATGGTTGAGAATATATTTGATGTCAGCGAAAGTGTCGTCCTGGTTTCCGGTGCCAGCCGGGGTATTGGTGAAACCATCGCCCAGGCTTTTGCCGAACGTGATGCCACCGTTGTCATAACCGGGCGTCATCAGGAGACTCTGGACGCGACCGCCGAAAAACTGGATGTGGGCAAGGGGTCCGTTGAAGGTATTGTCTGTGACGTGGCCGAGGAAGCGTCAATCAATGCCTGTGTCGACCGGGTCATCGAAAAATACGGACGCATCGATACCCTGGTCAATTCTGCGGGCGTGAATATTCGCAAACCGGCCACCGAATTTACCGCCGAAGACTACGATTTTGTCTTTAATATAAACCTGCGCGGCACCTTTCTGCTGTCGACCCGGGTCGGCCGGCAGATGATCGCTCAGGGCAGTGGCAGCCAGATCAATATTGATTCGCTTTCGTCCAATGCACCGATCCATCAGGTGGTTCCCTATTCCATGAGCAAATCGGGCGTCAGTGCCATGACCCGTGGACTGGCGTCGGAATGGGGGCCTCATGGTGTGCGGGTCAACGCCCTGGCTCCGGGATTTATCCTCACAGACCTGACCCAGAAACTATGGTCGGACCCGAACATGAAGGCATGGGGAAAGGTTGTGACACCGTTGCAGCGCATGGGGGTGCCCGTCGATATGATCGGAACCGCACTCTTTCTGGCGTCGTCGGCATCGGCCTTTTTGACCGGCCAGGTGATCCGTGTCGATGGCGGTGCTTCGGCCGGTCTGCATTGGCCGATTGCCGATGATTTTCAGGTAACCGGTATCTGAACAGGGTCAGCGAAGTTTCGCGTGAGGTGATGTTCCGTCCGCGAAAGGCACCGCCAGGTTTTGAATTGATATGATCGATTGGTTAAGCTCGACCACTGACGGAGATCCGGGGATCAAATGAAACTTAACGCATTTGAACAGGCCATGCGTGCCGGTGAAATGGGCGCTGCCCGCCAGCGCGCCATCGAACAGCAAATCCAGGTCGGCCGGTTTTTCGATGCGGAAGATTTTGTTGAGGTGGTGCAGGCCCATATTATGGCCGATACGGAATCGCTCGGCGAAGCCGGGGTTCGCTTTCTCGAAGAGCTGGCGGCGGAGCCGGAATCCGATAACCGGGTGTGCATCCCGACCATCACGGATCCGCGTGGTGCTGATTTCAACACCTTCGAGCGGATCAGGCACGATCCGGCCTATGTCGAGCTGGAGCGCCGCGCCGACCAGGCATTTCGGGCCCTGGGTATCTTGATGACCGACACCTGTATCAATTATCAGACCATCCTGCCACCGGTTCGCGGCGAGCATCTGGCGATGGGCGATACCGGCGTTGTGATTTATTCAAACTCTGTATTTGGTGCGCGCACCAATTATGAAGGCGGGCCATCGGCGCTGGCGGCGGCATTGACCGGGCGGACCCCGAGATATGGCTTTCACCTGGATGAAATGCGACGGGGCACACGCCTGTTCCGGGTTGAACAGCAACCCACAGACTGGAGCCAGTGGGGGGCATTGGGGGGCTTTATTGGCCGTGAAATGGGATCTTACTACGACGTTCCCGTGCTCGATGGCATAACCAGCCCGCCCGGTTCCGACGATCTCAAACATTTTGGCGCAGCCATGGCCAGCTTCGGCTCAACGGCCTTGTTCCACATGATCGGTGTGACCCCGGAGGCGCCGGATCTGGCGACTGTATTTGCCAACCCTGTTCCGCCTGCCCGGGCCATCAAAGCCAAAGACATCACTGATTTTTTTGCCAGCTACGCGATGCCGGACGACGCTCTGGATGTGGTGGTGTTTGCGGCCCCGCAGTTGTCGCTGTTCGAACTGGACCGATTGGCCGGCTTGCTGCAAGGCCAGCAGATCCATGCCGATGTTTCATTGCTTATCGCAACCAGCCCGGAAAACAAACGCGCCGCCGAACGCATGGGACTGGACGCCAGGATCTCGAAGTCAGGCGCCATCCTGATGGAAGGAGTTTGTTTCTACCAGATGCATGCGCGTGAACTGGGCGAAGCTAACGGCTGGAAACGGCTGATGACCAATTCGGCCAAGCTGGTGAATATCATCGGCGGCTATGGCTACGAGCCCATGCTTGCCGACATGGAACGCTGTGTCGCGTCTGCAATCGCTGGGCGGATCGTCTGATGAATAGCGTGTTGATCCAGGGCCACCCAGGAATCGGGCCGAAAGCCACTGGCCTGGCGCTTGTTGCCGATGATAATTTCAGTGCGCGCTACGACCTGAACCGGATCGAGGGCGTGTTTTCCCGCCCGGCCCACAAACTGTTCGGGCAAGCCTATGTGGGGAAAATCCTGGTCCTTAATATTGCAAAGGGCGGCGTCGCCACCGCCTGGATGTTGCACGAAATGGCGTCACGGGGGATGGCGCCTGCAGCCTTGCTGCTGAACTATGCCAACCCGATCATTGCCCAGGGTGCGGCTTTTGGCGGGATCGCCCTGGTCGATCGGTTCGACGTCAATATTACGGCCCGGATAATAACCGGCGATACTGTTAGCGTTGATCCGGCAACCGGTGAAGTGATTGTTTCCGTCGCCCAGCCAGCATGAAAAGCACTAATTTAACGCAGATATCCCGCATAAGTGGTTACATCCGTTCATAACTGTTAGGTTGTGATTCATTTACAATTCAAAACCGGCTGGTGATAATAGTATTCAGTCGTCATCCTGGCTGGTCAGGTTTGGCTACAGCCATTTAATCTGCGTGTGCGGAAAGGTGTGTTATGTCTATACCTGTAAGAACTTTGAATTCTCTCGTATATGTTGCCGTTGTCTGTTTGATGTTCGGTTTTTCACCGAGTGGGGCGCGGGCTGCCGGTCTTGTTGAAATCAATGTCAACGCAGATGGCTTTGTTGCCAACGGCTACGATGTTGTTTCCTATTTTGATAAGGATGGCCCGAAAAAAGGGGTTGATTCCTATGTCACGGTTTTCGAGGGTGCGAAATACAGTTTTGTCAGTGCCGAAAACCAGAAACAGTTCAAGGCGATGCCGCAAAAGTACATTCCCGCCTACGGGGGCTATTGTGCTTACGGGGTTGTTCTGGGCAAGAAGTTTGATAATGCACCGGATGCCTGGCGCATTGTAAACAATGTCCTGTTCTTCCAACTCGACAAGGGCACGCGTTTGATCTGGGAAGATAATCTGGAAAAAAATATCGAGATTGGCAACAGGACCTGGCCGAAAATTAAGCATGTACCGGCAAATGATCTCTAGTGAGAACCCGAAAGCTAACCCGGAATTTTCTTGCTTATGTTATTTCGATCACATTGATCATATCGGTCATCGTGGTCGGCAGCTACGAATGGATTGAGTTTGGCGTAGCGAAACGGCAACTGGCGCAAAAACTGGCGCGAACAGTTGCCAGCCAGTCTCTCATTCTGGCGGGGCCGGTTTTTCAGAAAGACAAAGACCAGATCAAATTGATACTGGCCTCGACGATTTCCAACGAGGAAGTCCTGCGGGTTATCGTCCGTGACCCCGGTGGAAACGTCATCGACAAATACGGGCCGATGGATCCGGAAAATCCGGCACTGACAAAATCCACCCGCATAAATTTCATCAGTAACGACGGGTTCGTGCGGGTTGGCAGCCTGGAAATTGAAATGACCGACCAGGTCATTGTCCGGGAATCCGTGGACCGGCTCAAGTCTGATGCCCTTATGTGCCTGATCCTGCTGGTCAGCTTTGTCGGCGGGGCGCATTTCGCCCACTACCGCTTTATCGGCAAACCCCTGGGCCGGCTGATGGATGCCTTTCAAATACACACCAGCGATGGCAGTCGACCGGCCGTTGCCTGGAACCGGGGCGACGAAATCGGCGTCCTGATCTCGCAGTTTAATGAAATGCAGGACCTGCAGTTCAAATATGAGCAGAATCTGCAAAGTCTGGTGGAAGAGCGAACGGAAGCGCTTAACGAAGCCAAACAGCAGGCGGAAGCCGCCAACCAGGCGAAATCCGAATTTTTGGCGGCCATGAGCCATGAACTGCGCACGCCGTTGACCTCATCGCTGGGAAGTCTTGGATTACTGCAATCATTTTTACCGGAAAATATGACTGAGGAGGCACGGGATCTCATCGTCATTGCCAAGCGAAACAACGAAGCCCTGCTCCGCCTGGTCAACGAATTGCTGGACTTTGAACGTATCCTTTCCGGGCGCCTGGAGTTGAAAACCGGCCGCCATGACATCTGCCAACTGGTGTTGAGTACGGTCAACAACAATCAGGGGCTGGCGCGCGCGCAATCGGTCACATTTGTCTTTCAGGAGCAGCGAACGCCGATTTATGGAGAAGCCGATGAATACCGGCTTGAACAGGTTCTCAATAATTTGATGTCCAATGCGGCGAAGTTTTCATATCCCGGTGGTGATGTGGAAATTTCCGTGGAAAACAGCGGACCACAGGTGCGTGTGAAAGTCAGGGATCACGGGGAAGGTATACCCGAAGACTTCAAATCGAAAATTTACGATCAGTTTACCCAGGCCGATTCATCATCGACCCGCAAACACGGGGGGACCGGGCTGGGCCTGTCGATCAGCAAGGCGCTGATCGAGGGCATGGGCGGGACCATCGGCTTTGAATCGGAAGTCGGTGTTGGCTCAACATTTTATATCACCCTGCCTGCCAGCAAATAATCACCTTCCCCATTGCATTTCCGATCTCAGTTGTTTCCGTATTAAAATGAAAAGCACTAAGGACTGGCTGTCAATTTGCTGACCAGCTTGCGGGTGATGGGGGCGATGATCAGGACCGCCGGAAAGGCAATAATCCAGCTGTGCAACCAGGACCTCAGCCAGACCTCATGGAATCCGTCAATCAGCCCGATCGTGCTCACGGTAGCGATACACGATACCAGGCACGACATCATGAGCGACAGGAAAAAACTGAACAGCAGGTTGGCATAGCGTGCGGGTATCATGGGTGGTCCTTGGACTGTCGGAGTTTGGTGATTTGGTAATAGTTGTATGGGGTGAGTATCAAAGATCGCCACAAAAGGAAATGCAATCCTGTTGGTCTGTTCATTAAGCGGAATAAACCGAATATAAAACCGCCAAGACCGTTCGTCGCAGGGGAAAATCGCCAGGAGCCCCCGGGAAACCAAAAAACCGCTTGTACCTGCTGTGCAGGTCTGTTTTTCCTTTCGCGATGAAGTGGAGGTGATGATATGTCCCTGGACCTATGGATTGCATTTGTTGTTGCGACAACGGCCCTGCTGATTGTTCCCGGTCCGACCGTCACTGTGGTGGTTAGCTATGCCCTGGGCAGGGGACGCGATACCGCCTGGGCAACCGTTCCCGGTGTTATGCTCGGGGACTTTACGGCGATGACGGTGTCGCTGCTGGGAGCCGGTGCCGTTCTCGCGGCCTCATCCGCCCTGTTTACGACCCTGAAGCTGGTTGGCGCCGCCTATCTGATATTCATAGGCATCAGGCTCTGGCGCTCAAAACCCCACTTCGACGACGCGACGAGGGCCGCCGCCGGCATCCGATCAAAGGCGCAGATGTTCTGGAACGCCTATATTGTGACCACATTGAATCCAAGGGTATTGTTTTTTTCATTGCCTTCGTTCCGCAATTTGTCGATCCGGCACAGGCGGCTTTCCAGCAGTTCGCCATCCTTGAAACCACTTTTGTGTTGCTGGCCGGGGTTAACGTCGCTGTCTGGGCGATCCTGGCGGGCAGGATGCAGGCGCGCTTTCAGCGTCCCGAAACGTTGCGGATTGCCAACCGGGTTGGTGCCGGTTTTCTGATCGGTGCAGGTCTGCTGACGGCGCTGGTGCGGCGCACCTCATAGGGCGCAGTTCAAACCGTTTCCAGAGGTGGCAGCTTGCGCCATTTGTACCAGGTCAGCAGGGCAAAGGCCGGCGCACCGATGGAGGCGCCGATAACGAACGGCCCGAACCAGTCGAGCCAGGCGACAGCGGCGAACAGGTACAGCACATCATCAAAATCAAAGCCTGCGAAACCGGGATAGGCGCGGTCCGCCGGATCATCGGAGCGTTTGTCGATCTGTTCGGCAAAATACTCCGCCGCCAATACGCCCAGGCCACCGGCAATCCCCATGACGATCGCCCAGTTGCCCAGTTCCGTATGGCGCAGGCCGATCCCGGCACTGACGAAAAACAGGCTGGTAATGGCCGAATCGCAGAACATGTCGAACTTGTGGCCCCAGGGGCTGGATTTACCGCTGACCCGCGCCAGTTCGCCATCGGCCCGGTCCAGAAAGGCCGACAGAATCCAGATCCAGCCGCCCCAGATCACCAGTTCGCGCTCGCCGGTTGCGAAGCAATAGCAGGCCGCCAGCCCCGAAATCAGGCGCAGGAAGGTCAGGTGGTTGGGGGTGATCGCTGTATTGGCCAGAGGCCGCACAAAGACCAGCGCCAGCCGGTGGGTCCAGGAACGCCCGAGGACGTACTCCGGCTTGCTTTCAGGGGTGGTCTTTGCGTCAGTCATTCAATGTCCCTGTAGGCGATCAATTGTACGCCGTTGTCACAAATTGCCTTGATCGAGGCCTGATCAATCAGGGCCTTGAATTCCAGATCGTGGCGAAAACCGCCGGCCATCGGGTCCATGCCGGGCCACGGCCCGGTTGCCGGATGACACATCAGTTCCGCCGTCCGCTCTGATAAACCTTCAACCAGGGAAATCAAGGTTTTGCTGTCAAGCTGGCCAGTCTCGTTAAGCCCGAGCAGCACATCGTTATGGCGAATATGGTGTTTGCGAAGCCGCCATTTCATCAGCGCCAGCCAGGGCTTCAGGAAAAACGCGCCAATCCCTCTGGCATTACAGTCATAGGGCAGACGGATAGATTTCATGCCATAGGCGGGGCCGATGGCGAGCAGCAGGCTCAGGACCGTCGGATGCAGGTGCAGATGGTTGTGGGCATTGACGTGGTCGAGCCGTAATCCGGTGTTGGCAAAGGCCTCGAATTGCGCGGTAATTTCGGCGCGCAACTGGCGGCGAACCTGGGGAAGGAAGAAAAACCGGAAGCCGCTGCCGACCAGATCGGCCCGCAGCAGGCCGTCTGCATCCAGCAGGTCGGGGATGTCAGCCGGGGCCGAGAGCGGGCGGGCTCGGGACAGGGCCACATGCAGACCAACACCCAGATTGGGCAGTAACCTGGCACGATTGACCGCATCGCCGGCAAACAGTTCACCGACCATCAGCGAGGTGGCGGTCAGGATGCCGTTTTTATGGGCGGTTTCCACCGCCTCGTTTACTTCTTTCGAGATGCCGAAATCGTCTGCGGTGACGATGAGTTTCTTCAAGTAGCTTCCTTGCGTCCCCACAGGAATTTAAAGAACTCGACCCCTTCACGACATTGCCGTTTCATGATGTCCCAGTCGCGGAACATGTCGATCGTCAACTGGAACATTTTTGCAGGTCGGAAATAGAAGTCCTTGTAGAAGGTCTCTACCGCTGCAAAAATTTCGGTCTTGTCGAGATGCGGGTAACTCAGGATGCTTTCCTGGGTGCCGGAATCGGTAACCAGCCCGGTGGTTACCTCGTCGGTCTGCAGCCAGCCGTTTTCCATGGCCTGTTTGTATAAAAACGTGCCGGGATAGGTGGCGGGCAGGGATACCTGAATGGTTTTCGGGTTGATCTCCTTGGCGTAGGCCATGGTTTCTTTGATGGTGTCCTTGGTTTCGCCGGGTAGCCCCATGATGAAACAGCCGTGGATCAGGATACCCAGGTCGTGGCAGTCCTTGGTGAACTTGCGGGCAAAATCCAGCCGCACACCCTTTTTCATGTTGTTGAGAATCTTCTGATTGCCCGATTCGTAGCCGACCAGCAACAACCGCAGGCCATTGGCCTTGAGAACTTCGAGGGTCTTGCGCGGCACATTGGCCTTGGCGTTGCACGACCAGGTGACACCCAGTTTGCCCAGTTCAAGGGCCAGCGCTTCGACATGTTCAATATTATCGGTCAGGGTGTCGTCATCGAAGAAAAATTCCTTCACTTCCGGAAACTCTTTCTGCGCATAGGCGATCTCGGCGGCAATGTCCTTGACCGAACGGGTCCGGTAATTGTGGCCGGAAATGGTTTGCGGCCACAAACAGTAGGTGCAGCGCGATTTGCAGCCGCGGCCCGTATACAAGGACATATAGGGATGCAGCATGTAGCCGTTGTAATAGTTTTTCGGCTGCAGGAATTTTTTGTAAACCGGTGTCACCCAGGGCAGGCTGTCCATATCGTGGATCAGTTCCCGCGGGCCGGATTTCACAATCTTGTCACCATCGCGGTAATACAGGCCGTTGACCTCGGCCAGGGGTTTGCCTTCGCAGACTTCCTTGACCGTAAAATCAAATTCCTTGTCGCAGACAAAATCGATATGCGGTGATGCGGCCATCGAGGCTTCCCAGTTGATCATCACATGCGCCCCGCAAAAACCGATCAGCAGGTCCGGATTGGCCGCCTTCATGGCATTGGCGACCATCACATCGTTGGCGAAGGTTGGTGTCGAGGTATAGACAATCAGCACTTCGTACTTGCTGGCCTCGGGAACCACGGTTTCCAGCGAGTATCCGCCGGCCGGGCCATCGATCAGGGTGCTGTCCGGCACCAGTGCGGCCAGTTGGGCCAGCCAGGTTGGGTACCAGTACGACGTGACTTCGCGTTTGCACTGATAGCGTGAACCGGCTCCGCCATCAAAACCTTCGAAGGAGGGGGGGCTGAGAAAGAGTGTTTTTTTCATGTTTGTCATCTACCGAACTGCTGGGCCTAAATGGGTAATTTCGCCGCCTTTTTCAACGGATAATTCCGTATCGCGCCAATTTACCGTCCGTCCTGTATAGCACAAGAGTCTAACAAAGAATGAAAGCAAATCGCGAATTGGAATAATCCAAAGGGACACCGGTTGTTTAGATGAAAATGTGGTCTTTGTCGAGATATGCAAGAGAATTCGTATCATCAGGGCCAACAGCAGGGGCAACGCCACCCACAGGCCGCCAAAGCCGGCCAGATGGGCCAGGATCCCGCTGATCAGGCTGAGCGGAATAGCATCGGTCAGAAAGGTCGACAGAAAGCCCAAAGGCTCGACCGAGCGGATGGTCCGGGCCCAGCGCAGCTCGTGCAAAACCAGCGACGCCAGGCTTTTTTCCTGAACGCTGTTTTCAACCACCACCGGCGCCAGCGCAATGGCGTAACCGGCCTGGCGGACCAGGCGCCCGAGCGTATAGTCATCGGCCAGATTGCTGACCAGGGCATCGAAGCCACCAATTTCCACAAGCACGTCGCGCCGGACCGCCATGGTCGCGCCAAAGCAGTTCTGCATTTCACCGAAGGTCGCCGGGATCAGCGCCGACGGGGTGAACCACTGGCTGATGAACATGGCCCCCAGATTCGAGGCCAGGCCGGGCGCCGGTGTGCCCTTGTACAGGCAGGTAACCAGCCCGGTGTTCGGTGCCTGGAAGGCAGCGACGATGCGGTCCATATAGTCGGGCTCAACGATCATGTCGCTGTCTGAAATGATCAGCAGGTCGTGTTTGGCGCGCTTATCCATATTGATCAGATTGCTGATTTTCGGATTAAGCCCGTTGGCGGTATCGTCAATCACCAGTTCCGCATCAATCGACGGATATCTGGCAATCAGTTCGCGGACTATGGCTACCGCCCCGTCCGTTTCGCTGCCGACGCCGAAGATGATCTGGAAGTGGGGGTAGCTTTGTCTGAAAAAGCTCTCGAGATTCTCTTTGAGTTCGAACTCCCTGCCATGCAGCGGTTTGTAGAGCGTCGCTGGCGGCCGTTCGGCCAGTTCAGGCAGCGGGGCCATGAGCTTGGCTTTGAATTTCAGCACGCAGTAGCTGGCCACCAGCAAGTATCCGATGGAGGCGGCAAACAGGGCCAGCGTCATATACAGGGCGATCTGCATCTATGGCTTCTCGGCTTCGGACATGCGGCGCTTCGTGAAGAAATGTTTGCCTTCCGCATGTTGCCAGATGGCCAGGCCCGGCAGATCAACCAGCAGTTCGCGGATGCGGATGGCAATGGAGACCGCCAGCATCAAATCCGGCGGCTGGCCGATCATCGCACCGAGCACGACAAAAGCGCCTTCCTGAATGCCATAGGCGTTGGGGATCATGAAGGCGACATCGCTCAGCGTCGAGGTCATGCTTTTCAGGAACATCGCTTCCATGACGGTGAGCGGATGGCCCAGCACATAGGCCGCCGCCCAGACCTCGGCGGTTTGCAGCAGCAGGGTGACCGTGCGCCAGATGGTGGAGGCCAGAAGCCGGCCCCAGCGCCCGTAAATAGCGCGCACACAGGCATCGACGTCATCGGCCCCGTCTTTCATATCGGCGAACAGGTCGGCCTTGGTGACCCGGTGCGCGGAGCGGACCACGGCGCTGGCGATCCCGGCCTTTTGCACCATCACGAAGGCGGCAACGGCGGCGCCGAGAACCGCAAAGCCGGTGATCGCAGCGGCAATCAGATCCTGCTCGACCGAATAATGGACCAGCAGCGACACCCCGATCAGGCCCCAGATGATGGTGCCGAACACCTGCACGGTTTTATCAACCACCACCGAGGCCCCGGCCTCGGCCTTCGGGTACCCCCACAGGATCAGCATGCGGGCCTTGACCACCTCGCCACCGAGACTGGCAACCGGCAGCAGGGTATTGATCGAACGGCCCATCCACAGCGCCATGAAGATTTGTTTGAAGGTTGGCTCGTGGCCGGGCGCGAACAGCAGGCGCCAGGATATGGAGCCCAGAAACACCGTCGGGCTCCAGGCCAGCGGCACCAGCAGAATCGGCCAGCCGGACGCCAGAATGATGTCGGTAACATCACCCAGCCCCTGCCAGGCAATCAGCCCGGTCATGACCACAAGGCCGACAACCAGCCCGATGTAGGAAATCAATTTCGCCAACGTTTTGTCCCGTTCCGGCTGGCCCCGCGGCCAGCCCTGAATCCGGCGGCGAACCTAGCATTCAAGGGCATCTGAGACAAACACCGAGTGGTGTACAAACGTCAATGGTGAAAAACCCGGGTTCGGTCTAATCCACGAAACCGGGTTGTTCCCTCCATTCCCTTGCGTTACACATTCTCCACCCTTTCCAATTGAGGCGTTCAACCCATGTCGCTCTCCATCCAAGTCAATCTGGACGCTGGTAAACCGGGCAATACCGGTCCGGCGATAATCCGGCCGGACTCGCTGTTTCCGCTGGCCCGGCAGTTGGGATATGTCCTTTCCCTGCTGGTGATCCGCCTGCCGGTCAGTGCCAATCAGGTGACCTTTGTCTCGATGGGGGTTGGTTTGACCGGCTGCTGGCTGTTCACCTATGGCGAGGTGATCCTGAATGTCTATGGGGCATTGTTGCTGGTGCTCAGCTATGCGCTGGATTATTGCGACGGGGTGGTTGCCCGACTCAAAGACCAGTGCTCGCCGGGCGGCGCCGCCTTTGATGATTTTGTCGACTGGCTGGTCGATACGGCGATCTTCGCCGGTCTCGGTTACGGCGCCTGGATCGCCGACGGCAATATCTGGTGGCTGTGGCTGGGGCTGATTGCCGCGGCCGGCTCAACGGTTGATTACGGCGTTGATCTGGTCCGTGCCAACCCCTTCATCCAGGCCCGCAAGGCGGCAGAGAAAGCCGCCGAACAGGCCGCATCGGGGATGCCGGACGCGGATGCCCTGGCAGCAACCACAGACGGGCCAGAGGCCGAAGAAACCCTTGGGCAAAAGCTGTTTTATATCTTCCACACCCTGAGCCGGGCCGAGTTCTGTTTTATTATTTTGATCCTGTCGGCCTTCGACGTGGTCTGGGTGCTGCTGCCGTTCGGCGCCATTGGTGCCCAGGCCTTCTGGCTGGGCGATTTGTTTCGTAAACGGAACTAGGGTTGGCGGCGGTTTGGGATATCCGCAAACGCCCTCCCCTGCTGATTGAGCCACGCATTCGCCTCTGTAAACCAACCCCATCGTTCCAATTTGTCGCTGGCTAGAACAGAAATACCCCCTTGCCGGTGGTCTGTTTGTCGAACAGGTCGTAGGCATCGTCGGCTTCGTCGATGCCGTAGTGATGGGTGAACAGCTTGTCTACGGGTACCTGATGGCGGACGCAAAATTCGGCGCAGTCGGCCTGGCCCATGGTGCTGAAGGTCCACGAGCCGAGGATGGTCAATTGCCGGCGCAGCATGTCGCGGCTCACATCAATGGTCACATCGTTGCCTTCGCCGACAAAACACACCGTGCCCCAGGTCCGGGTCGAGCGGATCGCATTGAGCCGTGCTTCGGCGTAGCCGCTGCATTCCATGGCGTAGTCCACACCCTGACCGTTGGTCAGTTGATGCAGCATGTCGATGGGATCGTGGGTCCCGGCATTAATGGTCGCGTCGGCCCCGAATTTCTGTGCCAGAAAAAGCCGTTCATCGGAAATGTCGACGGCGATGATCCGCGTACCCATGGCCTTGCCGAGCAGGGTTGCGCTCAGGCCGACCGGTCCCTGGCCAAACACCGCCATGGTGGTGCCGCCCGGCATGTCCATGCGCCGGATCGCCCCATAAGCGGTGCCGGTGCCACACGAAATGGCGGCGCCGGCGGCGAAGCTGAGTGGCTCGGGCAGGGTCACCAGGGTATGCGCTGGCACCTTCATATACGGGGCATGGGCACCGTGGCCGGTAATGCCATAGACGGTGATGCCGTTTTGGCACAACTGCGCCCAGCCCTGATGACAATGGGCGCAGGTGCCGCAGCCGTCATAGTGGTGGACCATCACCCGGGCACCAATGGGGGCGGCTTTTTCCAGAACTTCCGGGCCGCGGGCAACGACAATGCCGCAGGGTTCGTGCCCGGCGATCACCGCTTCACCACTGCCGCCAAGGCCCAGTTCGGCGGCCTTTGCAGGGCCGCCACCGGGCGAGCGATAAACCCCCAGATCGCTGCCGCACATGCCGGACGCCTTGATTTTCAGAACCACCTCGCCCGGTCCCGGTGTCGGGTCGGGGAAGTCCATGAGCTCGACCTGCCGGTTACCGGTAAATACCACACCCTTCATTTGTCAGTCTCCCTTTCCATTGGCCTATAGTAAATTAAGGCCGTATTTTTTGACAATATTGACAAGCAGCCGGCCGCCGCGCCGCCGCTGTTCGAAATGCAGCTGGCGGGCTTTCGCCTCGTCGGCGCTCCTGATGACTTTGATCAGATCTGTGTGCGATTTTACCGATCTGCGTTTTTGCTCGGCATCGACCAGGCGCAGGGCGACAAAATGTGCCCGCTGCGCCAGATCCCGGTAGCGATGGCCTTCGGCGGCCAGGCGGGCGTTGCCGCTGAGATCAAACAGGCTGCGGTGAAACTGCTCATCAGCCATGCTCCAGCCATCGATGGAGCCGTCCGCGACGCTCGCTTGCATGGCGGCAGTCGCTCTGAAAAGTGGTGCCAGCGCCTCATCGGTCAGCCGGAGCCGGGCCAGATTGCCGACCGCTTCGACCTCAAGCCCGGTAATGATCTGGTAGACGTCCTGCAGATCGCCGGCCGACAGGGGAATGATGCGCACGCCCTTTTTGGCGACCACTTCCAGGATGCCCTCGCTTTGCAGGCGAAGCAGGGCTTCGCGCACCGGGGTGCGGCTCATACCCAGATCATCCGCCAACTGCCCGGCCTCGAAATGCGCCCCCGGCGCATAGGTGCCGGCCAGGACCTTGCCCTTGATGTCGCCATAGGCACGATCAGTCATGGACGGGTTTTGTGACACGGGGTCTCCAGACGGTGAAAAGCAGGTCTTGATATTTATTTTTTGATATATATAACACTTAAAGACCTACGTAAATGCTTAAAACCCTGGAACTGGATACTGCCATGACGCCCACGGAAACGGCCAACCGGCCACCGGCCTATAATCTGACCATTGTCGGCGGCGATGGCATCGGGCCGGAGGTGTGCCAGGCGGCACTGGATGTGGTGAAGGCGGCGGTTGGCTCGGCCCGCACTCTCACTTGTTCGGATTTTGAAGCCGGCGCCGACTGCTACACGCGGACCGGCATCGCCTTTCCGAAGGAAACCCTGGAGGCCTGCCGCAGTGCCCATGCCATCCTGCACGGGGCGGCGGGCCTGCCCGGTGTGCTTTATGCGGACGGCACCGAAGCCGGTCAGGACTTCACCCTGCAACTGCGTAACGAACTGGACCTCTATGCCAATGTGCGACCGATCAAGCTCTATGCGGGTGTGACCTCGGCGCTGCGCCGGTTTGAGCCCGGCAGCATCGATTATGTGATTGTCCGCGAAAATACCGAAGGCCTGTATGCGTCACGCGGGGGCGGTGTGGTGCTGGGCGACGAGGTGGCTACGGATTTGATGGTGATCACCCGCAAAGGGGTGGAGCGGATTGTCCGCTATGCGGCGGAGCTGGCCCGTACCCGCAACGGCGCACCCAGCGACGGGGTGAAGCGGGTGACCATCGTCGACAAGTCAAACGTGCTTCGCAGTTTTGCCTTTTTCCGCAAAGTCGCCGACGAAGTAATGGCCGACTATCCGGATATCGAAACCGACTACGCCCTGACCGACGCCATGTCGGTCTATATGATTGAACGGCCCGATACCTTTGATGTGGTGGTCAGCGAAAATTTTGTCGGCGACCTGCTGTCCGACCTGGGTGCTGCTACCGTTGGCGGCATGGGTATGTCGGCGGCCGCCGAATTGGGCGACGGGCATGGTTATTTTCAGGCCTCGCACGGCACTGCGCCCGATATCGCCGGCAAGGGCATTGCCAATCCGGTGGCAACCATCCTGTCCGGCGCCTGCATGCTTGAATGGCTGGGCCACAGGCACGATGACGACTATCTGATAACCTGCGCTGAAAACATCCGCCGGGCCACATCTGCTGCCCTGATTTCCGGGGCGGCGCGGACCCGGGACGTGGGCGGCGAGGCGCGCACCGCCGATTGTGTGGAAGCCATTTGCAAAGCACTGGCTTAGAAGCGGGGAGGGGGAAGAATAATGGATCCGGCATTCACATCACAATTGGGCAAAACCGACGTCCGGCTGCCGCGTCTGGGTTTTGGCGGCGGCACCATGGGCGATCCGACGGAAATCACCAGCGAGGAACAGGCGACCGCGACCATGGCGGCGGCCTTTGATCGCGGGGTCACTTACTTTGATACGGCTCCCTGGTACGGCAATACCAAAAGCGAACACCGGGTTGGCGGTTTTCTGCGCACCAAACCGCGCGACAGCTTCGTGCTGTCGACCAAGGTCGGGCGGGTTTATTCACGGCCCGCTGATATCGACGCCTTCAAAACCAATTCGCCTTTTGCCAGACGCTGGCGCGGCGGCCTGCCCTTTGATCTGCGTTTTGACTATAGTTACGACGGCATTATGCGGGCCTACGAGGACAGCCTCAACAGGCTAGGCATCCCCAACGTGGATTGCCTGACCATTCATGACCTCGATACCCGCCACCGGCTCGACGAAGACGGGGTTGCTGCCGGATTTCGTCAGCTTGACGAAGGCCGGGGTTTCCGCGCACTGGAGGAACTGAAAGCCCGGGGCGAGATCAAAGCCATTGGCGCCGGGATCAATTTCCCCGGCTATATCCGGCGTTTTATCGATCATTTTGATATGGATTATTTCCTCTACGCCGGGCCCTATACCCTGCTTGACCAGCCGGGCCTGGATGAGGATCTGCCGCTTTGTGTCGACAACAACATCGGCATCATACTGGGCGGCGTGTTCGCATCCGGCATTCTTGCCACCGGTGCCGTTGACGGGGCGCTGTATCGCTACGTTGATGCAGAGCCCGAGATCATGGAAAAGGTCAGGAAGATCACTGCCATCTGCGCGTCGCACGGAGTCACCCTGTCTGCCGCCGCCCTGCAGTTCCCCATGCATCATCCGGCCGTCACCAGCGTGATCCCCGGTGCCAATCACCCGGACCAGGTGATCTCCAACTTCACCCAGGTTATGGCACCGATTCCCGATGACCTGTGGGAAGAGCTCAAGCATGAAAAATACCTGCCCAGGGATGCGCCGACGCCGGGGTAGGGATGTCGGTTACCGGTCGACCGATCCGGGCGGGATAATTGGCTCAGGCCTGCCTGCGGCGCGCCTGCTTTTCCTCATATTGCTGATGGAATGCTTCGGCCCGGGTATAGCTGCCGGCCGGCAGGACCTGGGTGGCGATGGCGTTATGGTGATCTGCCTGGGCCCGGACTTTGGCGGCCTGGGCAAGGGCGGCCTGGGCGACTGAATGATAAAAGATCACCGAGCGGTACTGACTGGCCATTTGCAGACTGGATCCGGGCCTGGCCGTCGGGTCATGGATTTTCCAGAACTGATCGAGCAGGGCCGCGTAGCTGATCTGGTCCGGCCGGTAGACCACCTGCACCACTTCCGCATGGCCCGTATTGCCGATGCAGACCTGTTCGTAGGTGGGGTTTTCGCTGCGCCCGCCCATGAAACCAACCGAGGTTCTGAGCACCCCCAGAAACAGCCTGCGCCGAAGGTTGCGGTTTCGCTTTGTCCGCTCACTTAACCGATGAAAAGGAGGTCGGCTGCAGGATCGTATTGGTAATGGATTGCACCAGCGGACCGTTGACTTCCGTGCCGGCGCGTTTTTCCAGCCATTCCGGGTCGACCGTGAAAGCGGTGAACTTTTCTTCGCGCTCGGCCAGGGATTCCCACTCCAGCAGGTAATAGAGATCCTGGTTGTTTTCGCCAACCAGCACCGTCCAGAAGCCAGCCTGGCGGATGCCGAAGCGTTCCCAGATTTTAAGCGTGATGGTATCAAAGCGCTTGAGCAGTTCCGGCATTTTGCCGGGGGTTGTGTGATAAATACGTAGTTCGTGGATCATGGGACCTCCCCTAAGGTTTGGATTGTTGAAGAGCGGGCAATAAAAGCACAGAGCCAAGCGCTGCGCAAACGAGGATCAGGGCGGTTATCTCCTGAATCCCGATATGTTCGCCGAGGATAAGGGCGCTGGAAAAAGCCCCGACCACGGGAATTCCGAGCGTGCTGATGGCCGCCAGGCTGGCCGGAAAAGCGCGTACCGACTTGAAATAGGCCCATTGGCAAAACACCATGGGAAAGGCCAGAATGTAGATCATCGAATACCAGGTGCGCGGGCTGATCGTACTCCAGTCGGGCATCGGCTGCAGCAATACGGCACCGATGGTTATGGGGATGCTGGCAAAGACCAACTGCCAGCCGGCCAGCGCCGATGTCGACGCGGTCCAGTTGGTGCGTTTGAAGGCGACCGTGCCCAAGGCCCAGGACACTGCGGCACCGAGCATGCAAAGTGCCCCGATCGGGGCCTCCTTCATAACCCACAGATCCGGCCCGATCAGCACCGCCAGCCCGGCCATACCCAGGCCGAGGGCAATGAACTTGTTAACGGTCAGCGGCTCGTTCAGATAAAAACTGCTTAGTATGGATGCCCAGACCGGCATGGTGAAGGCGATGATGACCGCCCGTCCGGCCGGCATCAGCGATACCCCATAGGCGGAAAACAGGTGCCAGCCAACCACGTTGAGAACGGTGCAGGCGAGCAGTGGTTTGATCTCGTAGCGCTGCAATTGGGTGATCTGGCCGGACAGGCCGGCAATCAGCAGCAGGCTTGCGCCGCCCACGGTCAGGCAAATGGTGCGAAACCACCAGACCGGGATCTCTCCCAGTGCCATTTTCATGAACGGCCAGTTGCCGCCCCAAAACAGGGTCAGGGCGGCCAGCAGGATGACGCCGCCCATGGGGATCGTCGCCGCGCTGATACGGGGAGAAGACGCCATAGCTAGACAGCTCCGCGCGTTGTCAGCAACACCGGCCCAGCCACTGGCTCAGCCACTGGGTTCCATGACCTTGCGCAGGACGTGCCGGCGATTCTTGGTGTAGGGCCGTACCTGCTCCGGCCAGCGGCCTTCCTCGATGGCGTCAGCCCAGGCCTTGCTGACCAGAACTTCCGGACTTTCGATCCAGTAAAAGGCGGAAAAATTGGGTTCTCCCTCGGCAACGATATCCATTACCTTGCCGCCCATGCTCAGTTTCAGGGGCTCCAGGGAAAGCCGGGAAATCGCCACAACACCGGGCACCTTGCGGAGCATCGGACAATGCTCCTTGTCGTAGACTTCATTGAAGATATCGAGCTTGTCAGGCTCGACGTCCATGCTTGCAATAAACAGATATTTTGCCGGATTGGCCATGGGGGGTCTCCCTTTGCGTTGTCGGTGCCGTTTACAGGCGCTCACCTAAATTCGCTGCGACTGTGCAGGCATTGGCCTGTCGAGGCAAGGACCAAGCGCGCCGAAATGACGGATCAGGATAGATTATATCACAGCCCGGCTGTGCGCGCCGTGGCGGCCTTTGCCGGCCACCGGTTATCGGCATATTGCGCAGTCGGACATAGCAGTTGGCAAGGATCAGCGCTGGCTTTATTGTCTGGCCGTGGATCACTTTTTTACGCATAGCTGAACGGGCCCGATTTCATGGATCACGCATTGTCACACCCCACTAACCTGCCTGATTTCTCAGGCCTTGATACGGACTTCGATATCGCAGACAGCCATCATCATTTGTTTGATCTGGAGGCGGTTCATTATCCGTGGCTGACCGACCATCCCGAACCGCATTTCCTGCTTGGCAATTACGACGCCATCAAGGGCAACTATCCGGTCGCTGATTTTCGCGCCGATACGGGCGGTTTGCGGGTCGTCAAATCGGTGCATGTGGAAGCCGAATCCGACCACGACAATCCGCTGGCGGAAACCCGCTGGTTATCCGGCCTCATTAAATCAGGCGACTTGCCCAGCGCCATCGTCGCCCATTCCTGGCTGCACAGGGCGGACAGCCAGGCAACCCTGGCGGCACAATCGCAATTTCCGGTGGTGCGGGGGATTCGCAGCAAACCGGTGACCTCGCCGACGGCCGAAACCCGCGACGATGTTCAGGGACAGCCGGGCAGTATGCAGGATGAAAACTGGCGCCGCGGACTGGGGCTGTTGCGCAGCTACAATTTTTCATGGGACCTGCGCGTCCCGTTCTGGCATCTGGCGGAAGCCGCCGCGGTTTGCCGCCTGTATCCGGATCTGCCGATTGTGGTTGAACATACGGGTCTGGCCTGGGACCGCAGCGAGGCGGGGCTGGCAGAATGGCGAAAGGGCATGGCGGCGCTGGCGGAACAGGAGCATGTGTTTCTCAAAATCTCCGAGCTTGGCCTTGCCGGGGCTGCCTGGGATTATCCCGATAACCGCCGGGTGGTGCGCGAAGCCATCGAACTGTTTGGCTTCGATCGCTGTATGTTTGCCTCCAATTTCCCGGTTGCCGGGCTCAGGATCGGCTATGTGGACCAGGTGAAAGCGATCGCCCATATGGTTGCGGACTGCTCTGCGGACGAACGGTCGGCATTGTTTCATGACACGGCCACGGACTTTTATCGTTTGTAGGATAAACCTGAAAGTCGGTGTGGTAATTGGCCTTCATTAGGGATATTTTCTGACATCGATTGTTCACTTTCAACCAACCCCCGATTGACCCTTTAGGATTTGTGATGGCGCTTGAGCATATAAGAGAACGGCTGGTGCAGCGGGTTCAATCCAGGTTGTTTTATGGGTGGGTTATTCTTGCTATCGGTGCGCTCGGCATGTTCGCCAGCGGCCCCGGCCAATCCCATACCTTCAGCGTTTTTGTCGGTCCTATTAGTAAAGAACTGGGCATAACGGCTACTGAAATTGCCTCTGCCTACGGGGGGGCAACGCTTTTTGCCGCGGTTTGTCTGCCCCTGATGGGGCGATTGATTGATCGTCATGGAGCGCGTCATATGATGACGATCATCGCCATTTTACTTGGCTGCGCCTGTTTCGCGTTTGGCCTGTCGACGGGTATTGTGTGGCTTTCCATCGGTTATGCATCGCTTCGCTTTTTTGGCCAGGGCTCGCTGATGATGGGCAGTGTCAATATCGTCTCGCAGTGGTTCGCCAAAAGACGTGGTTTTGCCATGAGCCTCATGGGCCTGGGCTTTACCTTATCGATGGCCATACACCCACCGTTGGCGCAATGGCTGATCGACAGTTTTGGCTGGCGTCAGGCCTGGTTTATCCTTGGCGGTACAACCTGGGCGCTGTTGCTGGTTCCCATTATCTTTTTTGTTATCAATAAACCGGAGGATGTGGGGCTGAGGCCGGATGGTGAAATTCTGGCCGCTGATGCCAGCGCAGCCGATGTCAGTTCGGCAAACAGGATTACCGGGCTGACGTTAAATCAGGCGCTTCATACACCGACCTTTTATATTCTTTCGGCCGGTATGTTCAGTTTATCCATGCTGGTGACGTCGCTGCATTTCTTTCAGGTGTCAATTTTTGCAGACCAGGGGTTAGAGCCGCAAATTGCGTCCAAGGTTTTTTCCATTTCCGCCTTTACCATGGCCGTTTGTATTCCCCTGGTTGGCCGCTTGCTGGACCGTTTTCCTGCGAACTGGATATTTTCCGGCGGGCTGATCGTAATGGCCTGCTCTTTGGTCACGGTTACGTTCGTCAATGATCTGCCATCCGCCATTATTTACGCCATGTTTTTTGGTTTGAACAATGCTGTGACCATGACTTTTTTCTCTTACATGTTTGCCCATTATTTCGGACGTAAGCATATCGGGAGCGTGCAGGGCGCTGGTCAGATGGTTGCGGTTGTCGGTGCCTCCTTAGGGCCGGTGTTGCCGGGTTATGGATTTGATTATTTTGGAGAATTTGCGCCGATGCTGCTTGACCTGGCGATCCTTCCTGCGACCATGGCCTTTGTTGTTCTGTTCCTGCGCGCCCCTAAAATTCCGGGTGAAGAAACCTAAAACCCCGAGGCATAGAGAGCCAGGCCAACAACCATCAGCATGGCCAGGGCCATGGCAATGTTGATCAGGCGCATGGCCGTGCTGCCAAGGCCCAGCTGTTTCAGCGATGCGCCCGCATAAAGCCAGAGAAAATGCACAGGTATGGAAATGCTGGCGAAAACGGCGATCTTGACGGCCGGTTCCAGCAAGGGATTGCCGGGAAGGATGGCAAAACCACCGAACAGGGTTGTCGAGACGGCATAGGCTTTCGGGTTGATGACGGCCAGGGCCAGGCCGTTCAGGAATCCAAGCGGCCGGTCGGTTGCTATAAACGCAATGCGGGCGCCCGAGGTAGCGATGCGAAAGCCTAAGTAAAGCAGATAGGCCAGCGACGCGAACAGCAGGATGTAGCGGACCGGGGGGAACGAAAAGACGATGGCGGTCAGTCCCGAGGCGACCGATGTCATGACGATCAGGCCACCGATGATGATGCCCGACATATAGGCCAGGCCGGCCTTAAATCCATAGGCGGAACCGACCCCGGCAGTGGTCAGGACGCCGGGTCCCGGCGTGATGATCAGAAACGAAACCGCAGCAATATAGGCGAGCATTGGGGGATTAAACCTTGATGGAGGCGGGTGGTGGACGGACGGCCCGCTGTGTCAGGAGGGGAAATGATTGTCGCGCAGTTCGCGATAGTGGGCCAGGATATCCTGCCACAGACCGGCAATGGTGCGCTCGCGTTTGGTGTCGATGGATACGGTGACGGTCATGCCGGCGCGTAATGCGGGCATGCCTTCCTTCTGTTCCACGGAAAACCGAACCGGCAGGCGCTGTACGACCTTGACCCAGTTGCCGCTGGCATTCTGCGGTGGCAGCAGGGCAAATTCAGCACCGGTCGCAGGGCTGATGGTTGTGACGTGTGACTTCCAGACCGCGTCGGGATAGGAATCTGCGACAAATTCAGCTTCCTGGCCGACCTCGATAAAGGTCAACTGGGTTTCCTTCAAATTGGCTTCAACCCACAGGTTGGATGTTTCGACCAGACTGAAGACATGATCGCCGGCTTCCAGATACTCGCTGGATCGCAGATTGAGGTTGCTGATAATGCCATCGGTCGGGGCATAGACGGAGGTATCGTTCAGGTTTTTTGCCGCCCGGTTTCTGACGGCGGTTTTTTCCAGCACGGACGGGTGCTTTTCGACAGGCAGATCCGGGTTGCCCTGCAGGTTTATCAGGGCCTTGCGGCGGTGTTCACGGATCGCTCTTTCGTGCTGACGGGCGGCGGCCAGATTATATTCGGCCTCCTCCATCATCGCCCGGCGGCCGAAATTCTTAGATTCCAAGGTTTTCTGGCGCTCAAATTTCAATTCATTGAAACGAATGCGTTCGCTGGCTTCCTTCAATTCGACCGCGTACTGACGCAGATCGGATTTAAGGCCTTCCACCTGAATGCGCGCCGCAGCCAGATCCGCTTCGGCGGCTTCGAGGGTAAAAATATACAGATCCGGGCTGATCCGAAACAACAGCTCACCGGTTTTTACGTGCTGGTTTTCCTGCACGGCAACCTCGACAACCGGACCGGCAACAATGGTGGTGATGGGGGTGATATTGGTTTTTACATAGGCGTTTTCAGTGCTGATGTAGCGACCGGTGTTTTCGTAGGCCCAGCCACCCGCGACAATCAGCAACGGCACGATGGGGGCCAGCAGAATGCGGCGTACCCATTTGCGCAGCGTCCCGGTTGTCGCCGGGGGCTCCACAGGGGTTGGCCGGGTGACGTCAGCCGGGGCCATGGATGCGGTTTTGCTGGCGGAGGCTTCATTCATTCAAGGATACCCCGGCACCGTTTGAATGATTGCCCTGGAAGGCAATCAGGTTGTTTTTCACCAAAAGCAGGGTATCAACAAAGCGCTCCCGGTCCGCTTCCGGTATGCCCTGCATGGCGGCGGCCCGCAATTCGGCTGCAATTTTGCGCATGGTTGTGATCAGCGGTTTAACTTCCTTCGATAAATGGACGCGGCGAATGCGCCGGTCCCCGGAATCGGCTTCGCGTTTAATCCAGCCCTTGTCGTTAAGTCGGTCCAGCATCCGCCCGAGAGCTGCCTTTTGAACGTCCAGGGTGTCGGCCAGTTCGGACTGGGTGACACCAGGTGTGCGATACACCCACATCAGGACACGCCACTGGGCCCGGGTGATCCCGAGCGAGCGCACACGCCGGTCAAAGTCATTCTGCAACAACCGGGCAACATCATTGGTCAGGAAACCAAAGTTTCGATCTAGATTCTCTTCCAGCATGTCTGTAAATTAGTTGCCATGGAGACTATATGCAAGGCAAATAGTTTAACCGGCCGCAAAAACTGGTAAAAACGGGTGCAATTCAGCCGTTCCTATTGGGCTCAAGAATGTGAACGGATTTAAATTCAGATATGTGAAGTCTCGGAACGCGGCTGTGTGGGCGTCTACTTAAAGAGGCGCATAAGCCCTGGTTTCGGGACTTCCGGTTCGCTCAGGATGCCAGTGCCGCAAAATTCGTGCACTTTCCCCAGACTGCGTTCCAGTCCTGTCCCAATATATCGCGTTCTGCACCGTCGACAAAGAACTTGTTGGGAACCTGGAAACTGGCCAGCATGACACCACCTTCCGGGCACCAGGCCTTATGCCGGCTACCGGCGGGACGCCAGACAAAATCACCTTTCAGGCATTCCCCTTCGCCACAGACCAGCCGGCCTTCGAGAACAAAAGTCTGCTCAATTTGCATATGGGCATGGTCGGGAAGGGCTGCGCCGGGGGCCATTTTCATAATTACCGTCAACAGGCCGGAGGCCTTTTCGAACAACAGGGTTTTGGTTTCGACCCCTTCGACAGTTGTCGGCTCCCAGGGCAGGTCATCAACTTTGACAAACCGCGACGCCAGGTCGGGAAGACCGGCATGGTTGGAAGCCTGTGGCGTGATTGCTGTGGTCATAAGTCCCTCCTTAAGGCTGATCGTAAAGACGTTCCAGCGCAGCCAGGGCGTCGGCGGGCAGGGGGCCCATATCCGATGCTGCAACCGCCTGATCCAGATGGGCCAGTTCAGCCATGCCGACGACACTGCAGGCCAGGCCCGGATTTGACAGGGCAAAACGAATAGCTGTTTGCGAGCGCGTGCCATGGGGTGTTGTGCCATCGGCGGTTATTCCCAGGGCGTCGAGAACGCGCCGGGCCCGTTGTTCTTCCAACTGCTGGTCGGCGTTTGTGGTTACTGGAATTTCCCGGCCATGGCGGGTTTCCGTCACCAAGATTCCCGCCGCAAAAACCCGAATATTCATGACTCCAACATCGTTGTTTGCGCAGGCCTCCAGAAGGCCGGTGAAATCATGGCAATCCCAGGCGCGGGGCTGTTTCCAGCCGGCACTGGGGTTGATCAGGTTGTAATAGACCTGGGCGGTATCGAAGCGTCCCGAATTGACCACCTGTTTGCATACGGCGCCGTCGCCGAGTGCGGTAAATCCGATGTGGTTGATCAACCCCTGCTCGCGCATGCGTTCCAGACCATCCGCAGCCTGCAGGGCGTGTTCCAGCTGGATGGTCCGGCCGCCAACCTGGGTGCCGATCTGGTTGTGGAGTTGCAGCAAGTCGACCGAGTCCTTGTTCAGCCGTTGCAGGCTGGCATGCAGACTGCGCTCGATCTGCCCGGCAATATCGTCGAGATGGTCCACATCCAGACCAACCTTTGTCGATACATGTGGCTGTTGCTCCAGTTCCGCCAGCAGCCAGCCAAGGGCCTGTTCGGACTGACCCTGGCCATAGGAGGCGGCGGTGTCGATCCAGTTGACCCCGGCAGCCTGGGCGCGCCGGATGGCTTCGCGTTTGGTGTCATCATCCGGATCAATCAGAATACCGCCGACGAAACCGCCGCCGAATACGATTTCGGAAATTTGCAGTCCGGTTTTGCCGAGTCTTCGATATTTCATGTTTTCATCCCTGTTGGTCAGTCACCCTTTACCCGGTAATCTTTAATGACATCCGGGTTGGGGTCAATCCCCAATCCGGGGCCGTCGGGCACTGTGTACAGGCCGTTTTTCGGTCTGATCGCCTCGCCATAGAGGCAGGCTTCACGGTCCAGATAAAACCATTCAATATAGCCCGGATTGGCCTCGGCTGCGGTTAAATGCAATGTTGCCAGAAAACCCGGGCCAAAATAGGGCGAATGGGGCATCAGCTGGACACCATTCATGGCGGCCATGGCGGAAATTTTTCGAAACTCCGTAATCCCGCCGACCTTGGTGACGCTGGGTTGGGCATAGGTGACCGCGCCGGCCCGGAACATGTCGCGGAACTGGTAGGCGGTGCAGGCGTTCTCACCAGCAGCTATGGCAACACCTGTGCTGGTGCGCAACGCCGCCAGGGCGGTGAAATCCTCGGGTGGAAAAATCGGCTCTTCCAGCCAGAGAGGATCGTAGGGTTTAAACGCGAGCGCCATCTGCTTGGCTTGTTCGGGGGTCCATGGGCAATTGGTGTCAATCATTATAGGGACCCCGTCGCCTGCTTCCCGACGTGCGGCGCGGACTTCCGCTTCCCCGGTTTCATGCAGTTTGACCAGGCCATAGCCTTCGTCCAGGGAACTGCGGGTTTTCGCGGCGACAAGTTCAGGGTCGTTGTACTTAAACAGGCTAGAATAGCCGATCAGGTCGTTGCGCAGGCGACCGCCCAGCAAATTGCAGAGTGGCAGACCCGCGGCTTTGCCGGCGATATCCCAAAGCGCGATATCAACACCGGACAGGGCATGAATGATCATTCCGTAGCGACCGAAAAGGTGCAGGTCCTTTTGCAGGCGATGCATCAGTCCGGCAATATCCGTCGCATCTTCACCAATCAGAATAGGGGTAACCATTTCTTCCAGAACGCCCTGAATGGCGCGCCGCGAGCTGTAACTGAACGCATCCCCCCAGCCGACGATGCCGGTATCGGTTTCGATACGGACCAGCATGGTATTGAGGCTGCTCCAGACCTGCTTGCCCCAGCCGTAGGGCTTGCCGCCAAAATCAAAGGGTATGGCGAGCGGAATAATATCGACTTTGGCTATTTTCACGAACGTCTCCTCGTTGTCCTCAATTTGAGAATGTTAGAATGACGTATCGCGTTGAATACGTCTACTCTTTGACGGACGCGAAAAGAGACGGGTTTTATTTCTTGGTGTCGGGATCGAATGTTTTGTTGTCACCGTGATAGGCTTCACCATAGGTTTTCTTGGAAATTTGATCACGGATGGTTTCAATGTGGCCGAAATCGAAGGCATTTTCGGACAGTTTATCGGTGCGCTCGTTGACCCAGTCTTCGTCAACGAAAATCGTTTTTATCGTCATGACATGCAGAAAAAATACCATGCTCCATATGGCCAGCGGCCAAAAGAACCACCACTCGGACGGCCAGATGAACTGGCTAACGATGGTAAGGATCATGACAGATGTATAAATGCGTTTGTGCAAAGGAAGAAAATCAACAGCAATTCCCAACAGGGAAAGTCGGGTTTTTTTAGGACTGTCGGGGGACGACAAAGTTATAGCCCCCCCCCTTTATCACGCCGGAACGGCCCTTCAACTTTTGGTAAGGTTGGATAGGCGCGGGCGACGGCGACAATGCGAAGCGAGTAACGTAAAAGTAATAAAAGGATGATCGCGATAATGGCCGTGTCAACGGCTTCGCGATCTGAATTAAACCCGTAAATGAACAAATAAGCTATTCCAGCCAACGGGGTTGCACTCAAATAGAGCGCCGCCGGATAGCTTTTCAGAATACCAAATATAAAGGCGGCACAGACAACCGAAAAACTGTAGATGCCGATCCCTACGGAGCGCTCTATTAAGTCACTGCCCAGGGATAAAATTGAAAACAGGGCAAAAAAAACGCCCAGAAAAAGCGAATATATGAATATTTCACTATTGCCCTGACGTCGATTTAAATCTGGAACCGCAGTCAGGTATGGGGTGGTTTGCTCATTCCAAATGTACTTCTTGAAAAGGCTTTCCCAATCCATCGCCATACTGCGGTTCCTTATTCGATTTAACTATGAGCCGTTTTTTGCTGCGGCTTCTTCTGCAGCAACCCGTTCTTTTAATTCCCGGGTGCGTTTTGCCAGAATATCCTCGGTTTTCTCGAAATCGAGACGTTCTTTTCCTTCAATCATGCTTCCTTCGTCTTCGGGCCACTCAACGGTCATCATTGGGAACCGATTATTCTGTGGTCCAAACAAGGCGATTATTAACTGCAACCATACGGCCACTCCAGCTGAAATCGAAACGATAATGCCGGCAACAAGGAAGGATTTAATAATCCAGCGATGTGACAGGCCGACCAGGGACGCAGAGACTTCACTGATCATGAACGCATCGTAAGCATAGATGCTTGCAAAATAAACAAGGATGCAAAGATACGGAATGAAAAAGAATGTCAGGCCAATAAACTCAAGCCATAGCTTCTTTCTGAAGTGCAGGTTTTCACGAACCAGATCAACGCGTACGTGGGTGTTCCATATGTAGCCATATCCGAGCACGAGTGTGAATAACACGGTGTGTGAATGCCATTCCAGTTCCTGTAACAAGGTCGACCCAAAAATGGGGCTGACATTGTCAATCAGCCACAATTGGAATTCACCTGTTTTACGCAAACCCAGATCAAAAACGGTAATCAGGACAAGCGGCAAAATAAACCAGGAACCAAACCGGCCTGCGACATCGACAAACCGACGCAGTTTTTCACAGGCCCGCAATGGCCACGGCATTTCATCTTCGGTTAGACGATGAAAGTTTACGGTCGTAGTTGAATCACTCATATTTTATTACCTCACGTGTTCGAACTTAATTCTCAAAGAGTACAATATGATAACGGATCAATCGTAAACCGATTTCATTAATGATAGAGCCAAATCTGGCTGCCACATAACCATTATAAGACCAATTACCTGCAAAATAACAAAGGGGATAATGCCTGTGTATATGCTTTGAATTTTGATCTCTTTAGGAGCAATGCCCTTAAGATAGAACAACGCAAACCCAAACGGTGGGGTTAGGAATGATGTCTGCAAGTTAACAGCCATCAGGATGATGAACCAAAAGATGATATCGTCGGGTGCAACGTGAGTACCAAAATCCATGCCGGCAACCAACGGTGCAAACACCGGCAGAACGATCAGTGTGATTTCGATCCAGTCGAGAAAGAAGCCCAGCATGAAGGTCAGGATCATGATCAGAATAAGCAATCCCCAGGAGTCGAGGCCGGCGTTCAGGATCAAATGCTCAACAATATCATCGCCGCCTAAAGAACGGTAAACGTATGCAAAGCAGGTTGCGCTGATGATGATGAAGAAAATCATGGAAACTGTTTGGGCCGTGGTATGACAGGCACTTTGAACAAGCTTGCCACTTAAGCGGCCATTGAAGAACGCCAAAATCATAACGCCAAAGCCACCAACTGCGCCAGCTTCACTCGGCGTTGCAATACCCATCAAGATGGAACCCTTGATCATCGAGATCAAGAACACAGGGGGCAAGAAGCTTTTAAAAATGAGGCCCGGATATTCTTTTCGTGGAATATCCAGCAACTCCGGAGGAAGTGGTGGAGCGACCGAAGGACGCAAGCGGGCGTAGATGGCGACGTAAAGGATATATAAGGTCGCAAGGAAAAGACCTGGTACGACAGCGGCCATGAAGACGTTACCAACGGAAACGCTTAACAAGTCAGCCATAATGATCAGCATGATGCTGGGCGGGATCAGGATGCCAAGAGTGCCTGAAGCGGCAATGGTGCCACAGGATAGCGAGTGGCTATAGCCCTGGCGCATCATGGTTGGGAGCGCCAATGCAGTCATCATGGTAACGGATGCACCAATAATTCCGGTCATGGCGGCCAGAACCGTGCCCATAATTGTTACCGCCAAAGCCAGCGAGCCCGGTACTTTCTTCAAGAGAACCTGTACACAATAGAGCAAATCATTGGCAACACCGGAGCGCTCCATCATAACACCCATGAAAACGAATGCGGGAATGGATACAAGTACCAGGTTTTCTGCTGCAGTGCCCCAGATCCGGGGGAGGAAATTAAAAAACTCGATCAGCGAGAACATATCGAGGAAATAGCCAAGGAAACCGAACAGCATCGCAAGCCCGCCCAGAATAAAGGCGACGGGAAAACCGGTGAATAGCAGAATAGCGAGGGTCGCGAACATGACCATCGGCAAATAATCCTGAACAAAGTACAGGAGTTCATACTGTGCATCTTCGCTCATGTTTAAAATGGCCGCGTATGCGAGTCCAATTACCGCGAGTATGATAATGACTGCAATAAGTGGTCCATTGCGTTTCACGTCTTTGGCGATTGCTTCCATCGAAAAGCCCTACTTTTTTTATTAAACAAGGAAATTACATATGCATTAATAAAAAGCCGGAACCCAAACGAATAGGTTCCGGCTTCTTAATTTCAGTCCAAAACTACCGGTTACTTGAGGTAGGTCGGCTTAAGTGACTGAGCCTCACCCCAAATCGCATAGGATTTGCGGAAAGCTGCATAGCTGTCGTTCACTTCTTTGAAAAGTGGATCTTTTGCTGAATCTTCAACAATAACTTCGTTCCAGGCTTTCTCAAAGACGGCCAACTGGTCGTCCGTCCAGCGACGTACTTTAACGCCATATTTTTCACCCATTTCAACCATGGCAAACGGGTTGACATATTCGGTCTCAGAATAGGTCGCGTGGATGCTGTCACCACAAGCCGTCTCAACCATTGCTTTATGCTGGTCGGAAAGGCTTTCCCATTTCGCTTTGTTGATCAACAGCTGACTTACAGACGTCTGCTGATGCCAACCGGGGAAGTAGTTGTTTTTGGCGATCTGATAGAAACCGTACTTGATGTCCATAGCTGGCATCGAAAACTCGGTTGCGTCGATAACGCCTTTTTCAAGTGCCGGGAAGATATCGCCACCAGCCAGAAGCTGTGTGGAAACACCCAGCTTCTGCATGACGCGCGCGCCAAGACCGAAGAAGCGCATTTTCAGGCCACGCATTTGGTCCAGATCCTTGATTTCTTCTTTGAACCAGCCAGATGTTTCCGGGCCGATTGCGAAGCAGTCTTGCTGAACAATGTCGTGCTTGGCATAGATTCTTTTTTGGATAACGTCACCGCCACCATACTTTTTCCATGCAAAGTATTCACCGACGCTTGGGCCAAAAGGCACAGCCGTGAAGAAGGCCAATGCCGGGTATTTACCGACATCGTATCCAGCCGTTGTCCAGGCCGCTTCAATGGAGCCTTTGGACGTTGCATCGAAACCTTCGTTGCCCGGAACCAAAGCACCTGGCTCGAAGAATTTCATGGTGAAATCACCATCGGAAAGACGCTCAATAACGCCTGAGAAGCGAACGCCGGATGAGCCCAGATGAGGCACAGAGCTGCCCCATGCACTGTGCATTTTCCATTTAACGCGTTTGCCAGCAGCGTCAGCAGATCCGGAGACCCCAACGACACTCATGGCAACTGCAGCGGCTGCTGCAATGCTTATAAATCTTTTCGTACTCATTATAGTCTTCTCCCTATTCGGTTTAATTGCCTGATCCCTTAATATTGCACAATCCAAGTTCAAGATCTTTGTGATTTCATCATCTCTGATCCTGAGCTCTTAGCATACGTTATTGTATACATTGATTGTCGAGCTATGTGAATATAAAATTCTCGTTCCTATTCACATACAACTTTTGCGTTAATCCTCCCAGATAATTAGCAATACTATAGCGGACCCTTATACGCTAAAATACAAGATGTGTTCCTGACAGGAATAACGCCTTGTCTGTAGAAGCTTAGATAGCTTCGGTTGAGGATGCAACAAATTAGGTTAAAGTGACGTTCTTTTGTTTAAATACCTGACAAGGCGGATCGGCAGCGAACAGCTTTGCAATGTGCAAAGCCAAATCTATGTGCAAACTTAACCCGTTACGGTTAGATTGAATCGCCCGTTCGGCAAATAGACGCGAGGGACAACACTTTGAGCAAGAAAATTGCCGTCATTACCGGGATAACCGGCCAGGACGGGGCCTATTTAGCCGAATACCTTCTCAACAAAGATTACGAAGTGCATGGCATCAAACGTCGGTCGTCGTCGTTTAATACGGAACGAATCGACCATTTGTACGAGGATCCACACAAAAAAGGTCTGCGGTTTTTTCTGCATTATGGGGACCTGACCGACGCCACCAACCTGATCCGTCTTGTTCAGCAAATCCAGCCAACAGAAATTTATAATTTAGCTGCGCAAAGCCATGTGCAGGTGAGCTTCGATACGCCAGAGTATACAGCCAATTCCGACGCCCTGGGTCCGCTTCGCATTCTCGAAGCGATGCGGATTCTGGACCTGGGCGGGCAAACCCGGTTTTATCAGGCCTCGACTTCGGAATTGTACGGCAAGGCGCAGGAAATCCCGCAATCGGAGACGACACCTTTTTATCCGCGCAGTCCCTATGCCGCCGCCAAGTTATACGCCTACTGGATAACCGTTAACTACCGCGAGGCCTATAATTTCCACGCGTCTAACGGCATTCTATTCAATCATGAGAGCCCGGTTCGTGGCGAAACGTTCGTTACCCGCAAAATAACCCGCGCCGTCGCCGCCATTGAACTGGGTCTGCAGGACAAGATGTATCTGGGAAACCTCGATGCCCGGCGTGACTGGGGCCATGCCCGCGATTATGTCGATGGCATGTGGCGTATGCTCCAGCAGGATACAGCCGATGACTATGTTCTGGCCACCGGCGAGACGCGTTCGGTTCGTGAATTTGTTGAACAGGCGATGCATTGCGTTGGGCGGCAGGTTGAATGGAGCGGTTCGGGGATTGACGAGAAAGGCCGGGATTCGAAATCCGGGCAGGTCGTGGTGGAAATTGATTCACGCTATTTCCGCCCGACTGAAGTCGATCTGCTGATCGGCGACCCGAGCAAGGCCCGCAATATACTGGGATGGGAACACAAGACGTCCTTTGCCGAACTGGTCCGTGAAATGATGGATTCTGATCTGGAGTCTGTGAAGCAAAACGGGAAGCGGCGCAGTGACTGAGCGGGTGCCCAGCTACCGGCTTGCCGGCAAACGCATCTGGGTCGCCGGCAGCAGCGGAATGGTTGGTCGGGCGATTTCCCGGCAACTGGAGAACGAAAACTGTGAACTGATATCCGTTGGCAGGGAGCGGCTGGACTTGCGCCGCCAGTCGGATGTTGAAGACTGGATGGCCGAAACCCGACCGCAGGCCATTTTTCTGGCGGCGGCGAAGGTCGGTGGGATCATGGCCAACCAGACCTTTCCGGCAGATTTTCTGTACGATAATTTAATGATTGAGAGCAATATCATCCACGCTGCCCATCGGATCGGTGTGGAAAAGCTGATGTTTCTGGGCTCGTCGTGTATTTATCCGCGCAATGCTGCACAACCGATAACAGAAGACGCCCTGTTGACCGGCGCGCTGGAACCATCAAATGAATGGTACGCCATTGCCAAGATTGCCGGCATTAAGCTTTGCCAGGCCTATCGCAGACAATTCGGCAGTGATTTCGTCTCAGCCATGCCGACCAATCTGTATGGCGAACATGATAATTTTGATCTGCAGACGAGCCACGTTATTCCGGCGCTGATAGCCAAAACCCATGCGGCGAAAACAAAAGGCGCTGCGGCACTTGATGTCTGGGGCACCGGCACCCCGCGCCGGGATTTCCTGTATGTGGATGACGCCGCCGCAGCCATTGTTTATCTGATGCAGCACTATTCGGATGAACAACATTTAAATGTGGGTGCCGGCCGCGATATCAGTATTGGCGAACTGAGCGCGCTGATCTGCGAAGTGGTCGGCTTCCAGGGCGGATTGAATTTCCTGACCGACAAGCCCGATGGAACACCGTTGAAGAAACTGGATACCTCACGGTTGTCGGCCCTGGGCTGGCAGGCGCGGATCGGATTACGCGAAGGTATAACCAGGACCTATGACTGGTACTGCGAACAGCTGGCTAATCCGAACCGGTGACCGGGCCGAGCTCGGCTGTATGTCCGTCCGCAGTGGCAACCTTGAACACGTTGATGGTCATCGAGATCAGGGTGTAATAGCCAAGTATTCCCGTCAGATCGACAACCCCCTCGTCACCCAGGATCGCCACCGCATCCGCATACAGGGCATCATCAATATGCCGGTTCTGATGCAGGCTGGTGGCAAACCGGTAAACCACGGCTTCGTCCGCCTGCGCAAAGGCGGGCTCCCGGCCGCAGCGGATGGCCTCGACAATTTCCGGTGCAAGCCCGCCCTTCAGGGCAATGGGCTTATGGGCCGCCCATTCATACTCCGAATTCCATAGCCGCGCGGTTACCAGAATGGCCAGTTCGGAAAGCCGCGGTGGCAGACAACTCTCGAAGCGGCAATACTGGCCGAGCGCCTGCGCCCGGTCGGCAAGCTCCGGCCGGTACAGCCAGACAGCAAGCGGGCCGCGAACCGCGCCACGGGGGCCCGATGCTATGGTCTCAGATACCTGTTGCTGGCGTGCTGTCATCTGGTCCGGCATGAGGGGAAGGATTCGGGTCATAGGATCTCCTGAATGGGGTGTGGTAATCTGCCGTCCGGCTCCGGTGGGCATTCAGCCTGTTTAATTGAAACGGCGATGCCAGGCAAACAGATCCGATGCATTTGCAATTTGGTGCCCACTGGAATGAATGCGTTCCTGGGCTCCTGTCACAGGGGCGTCCAGGCGGAACCGTTTTGCGCCGATTTTACCGCCGCATAAACAGCCGCCAGTGAGTTCAGGCCGTCCTGGGCAGTCGGATAATGCAGGGCCAGTGGATCAGCAGCGCGGCTTTCCTGCCGGGCGCCGATCACCTCGGCCAGATCGCGATAGATATTGGCAAAGGCGAGCGGCATCCCTTCGGCATGACCAATCGTCACCCGCGATGCGCGGTCGGCTTCCGGCGACAGGCCGGCGGAGCCGCGTTCCAGGGTTTGCGTCGGCCCGTTCAGTGGCGTCCAGAATAACTGGTTGGGCCATTCCTGGGCCCAGCGCAGACCGCCGGTTTCACCAAATACCTGAATGGTGAGCCCGTGCATGCGCCCGACGGCAACGGCGCTGGTCCACAGCCGGCCAACGCAGCCTTCGCTCATGCGAAACGAGATCATGGCGTCGTCTTCCAGGGCGCGTCCGTCGACGCAGGAGGCAAAATCGGCGGCGACGGATGCAACCTGCTGGCCGGTGACAAAGCAGGCCATGTGCAGGGCGTGAATGCCGCAATCGGCCATCACCGCCGAGACCCCGGCCTGTTCGGGATCGTAGCGCCAGCGCAGGCGCGGGTTGTCGGCATCACTGGCGTCGGCATGAAAGCCATGGGCAAATTCGGCTTTAACCACACGGATACGGCCCAAATCGCCGCGCGCCACCATGGTCCGCATATGCCGCACCAGGGGATAGCCGGAATAGCCATAATTGACGGCGCAGACGCGGTTTTTTTCAGCCGCCAGACGGACGATCTGCTGGCTTTCGGCGACGGTCATGGTCATCGGCTTCTCGCAGAGCACATCGATGCCAGCTTGCAGGAAGGCTTTTGTGATCTCGAAATGGGTTGCGTTGGGGGTCGCAACCGTGACCAGATCAAGCCGGTCGGCGCGGCCGGATTCGGCAGCCAGCATGGCTTGCCAGTCGGCATAGGCGCGGTCCGGTGCAATGCCTAAGGTGGCGGCAAACCGTTTGCCGTTTTCCGGATCGGCATCGAGCGCCCCGGCGACCAGGGTGTACTTACCGTCAACGGCGGCGCCGAGCCGGTGGGTGGGCCCGATCTGGCTGCCTTCGCCACCGCCGATCAGTCCCCAGTTCAGTTTTTTCATATCCGCATCCTTGTTAAATGAAACTCAACCGCATTGTTTTTTATGGCCTTGCCCGCCCTGGCAACCCCAGCTCAGACCTCGTCCATGGCCACCCACCGCTGTTGCTCGAAGCTGGTCCAGGCCGCGTCAATGACCCGGCTGACCTCGAGCCCGTCCTGGAAGGTTGGCCACATTGGTTTACCGGTTGCAATGGCGTCCAGAAAATCCTTGGCCTCGATAATGATCTGATCCTGATAGCCGGTGCCATGGCCTGGCCCCTGGCAGAAGGCGGCATAGTCGGGATGTTCCGGACCGGTCAGTATTTTTGTATAGCCCTGCCGCCCGGCTTTGGCGGCACTGTCATAGACCCACAGGGCATTCTGGTCTTCCTGATCAAAACGAATGGCGCCTTTGGTGCCATAGATCTGGTAGGCATAGCCCATCTTGCGTCCGCTCGCGACGCGGCTGAAATAAAGTCCGCCCATGGCGCCGTTGGCAAACTGGCACAGCAACTGCCCGTGATCGTCATTGGTGACAGGGGACGTGCCGTTGCCATCGGGCCGGGATGTATGGACGGTCTGGATATCGCTGACCAGGCGCGTGATCGGCCCGGCCAGGGCCAGGGCTGCATTGACCATATGCGGCGCCAGATCGCCCATGGTGCCACTGGCCCGCCCCTGGGTTCGCCAACTGGCGGCAGCATCCGGGTCGGCGTAAAAATCTTCCGTATGTTCACCCCGGAAGCTGGTGATCTCACCGATCTCGCCGGCGGCGATGATCTGGCAAGCCAGTTGCGAAGCCGGGGTGCGGATATAATTGAACCCGGTCATATTTACGAGGCCGCTTTTTGTTGCCGCGTCGACCATGGCCCGCCCGTCGGCGACGCTGGCGCCAAGGGGTTTTTCGCAAAACACCGGCTTGCCGGCGGCAAAGGCGGCGAGCGCGATATCGCGATGAAATTCCTGCGGCGATGCGATCACCACCGCTTCGATTGCCGGGTCCGCGACCAGTACCCGCCAGTCGGCGGTGGAGCGGCTGAAACCGAGCGCGTTGGCTTTTTCCCGGGCGCCGTCTTCGGTGGTTGTACAGATCATTTCGCAGACCGGGCGCAGGGCGGTGGCGAACAGGCTGGCCACGGCCTGGTAGGCAACCGCATGCGCCTTGCCCATATAGCCGCCGCCGATAATGCCGATACCTATGTTGCGCATTTTTCAATCGCCTCCCCGGGAAAATCTGCAGAAATCGTTTTGCAACCCGTAGCAAAACGACAAGTAGTGATTTATGGTCTCAGACAACAGTCATTTCGAGCTTTGGAGACCATGAAGCCGACACCTGAGAAAACCGTCAAATTAACCATGGCGCAGGCCCTTGTCCGCCATCTGGCCAACCAGTTTATTGAAATCGACGGACAACGCACGCGCCTTTGCGGTGGCGGCTTCGCGATTTTCGGCCATGGCAATGTGACCTGCCTTGGCGAAGCGCTGTATGAGTACCGCGATGAACTGCCGGTCTGGCGCGGCCAGAACGAACAGTCCATGGCGCTGGCGGCGATCGGCTATGCCAAACAGAAACTGCGCCGGCGCTTTATGTTCGCCACCGCATCGGCCGGGCCGGGTACCACCAACATGCTGACCGCTGCCGGAGTTGCCCATACCAATCGCCTGCCGCTATTGTTGCTGGCTGGCGATACCTTTCAGTCCCGCCTGCCGGACCCGGTGTTGCAGCAGGTCGAACATTTCGGTGACCCGACGATTTCCGTCAACGACGGCTTTCGTGCGGTGTCGCGCTATTTCGACCGGATTACCCACCCGGCGCAGATCATCCAGTCGCTGCCGGCGGCGATCCAGACCCTGATCGACCCAGCCGACTGCGGCCCGGCCTTCATCGGCCTGCCCCAGGATGTGCAGGGCTGGACCTATGACTACCCCGAAGTGTTTTTCGAAGAACGCCTGCACCGGGTTCGCCGGACCTCGCCCGACCCCCTCGAAATCGACGACGCCATTGCCCTGTTGCGCACCGCCCGGCGGCCGCTGGTCATCGCTGGTGGCGGCGTTCAGTACAGCCAAGCCACCGCCGAACTGGCCGCCTTTGCCAGCGCCTTTGGACTTCCCGTTGTCGAAACCATTGCCGGGCGGGCCAACCTGGTTGTTGAACACCCCCTGAATTGCGGGCCGGTTGGCGTGACCGGGTCCAACTCGGCCAATGCCCTGGCGGCAGAGGCCGATGTGATTGTTGCCATCGGTACCCGCCTGCAGGATTTCACCACCGGCTCGTGGACTGCCTTTGCCCCGGATGCACGGTTTATCAACATCAATGCGGCCCGCCACGATGCCGGCAAACACCGCGCCCTGGCGGTGGTTGGCGATGCCAAACGAGCCCTGCTGCTGATGCATGAAGGGCTTGGCGATTTTCAGTGCCCCACCGCCTGGACCGATAAGGCGAAAGCCGAACGCCGCGCCTGGGACAGCTATGTGGCGGCCAACATCGAGCCCGGCAACCGGCCGGCCACCTATGCCCAGGCCGTGGGGGCGGCGAACCGATTGTGTGATGTACGCGACCGGGTGGTCGCCGCCGCCGGCGGTCTGCCCGGCGAAGTGGCCGCCAACTGGCGGACCAAATCCCAGGGTACCGTCGATATCGAGTTCGGCTTTTCCTGCATGGGCTACGAGATTGCCGGTGCCTGGGGGGCGCGGATTGCCCAGGCCGAGCGCGAACCCGACAACGACACCATCGTGTTTACCGGAGACGGCTCCTACATGATGATGAACTCGGACATTTATTCGTCGGTACTGTCGGGCAAAAAGCTGATCATCATCGTTCTCGACAATGGCGGCTTTGCGGTTATCAACAAACTGCAGAACAACACCGGCAATGCGTCTTTCAACAACCTGATTGCTGATTGCAAAATTGTTGGTGAACCCTTTGCCGTCGATTTCGCGGCGCATGCCCGCTCCATGGGGGCGGAGGCTGAAACCATCGACGGCATGGCGGACTTCGACGAGGCCTTTGCCCGCGCCAAGGCATCGGAGCGGACCTATGTGATTTCCATGAAAGTCGACGGCATCGATGGCTGGACCGGGGAAGACCATACCTGGTGGGAGGTCGGCATTCCCGAAGTTTCCAACCGGCCGCAGGTCGATGCGGCCCGCCAGCAGGCGTCGATAGATCGCCAGCGCCAGCGCAAGGGCGTCTAAGGCGCAAACCAGAGATCAACGGGGCGTTTGCAACCGGCAGGGGAAGGCCATGGGGTACACGGAAGAAAGCTGTTCGCTCGCGCAGTTCAGGGCATTGCTTAACAACCGCGATGGCGGCGCCGGGCTGTGCCATGCCACGGGGCTCGAGCAAAACGTGCCGCTTTATGAGGCCCCTGCGTTGCGCGCCAAACTGGCGGACAACACCCGCGGGCCGGAAATCATGGCCGAGTTTGCCGACGTATTGCTGGATGGTGCCGGGGTATTTGTGATCAAACAGGCGTTCGCGGATCCGGCGGTGATCGATCAGGCGACCATGGTTTTTAATCAGATCATTGAAGCCGAGCGGACCAGCCAGGGCGGCCAGGATCATTTTGCCAGGGCCGGCGCCAACCACCGCATCTGGAACGCCCTCGAAAAGCTCTGTGTGAAAGCGCCGGATATTTTTGCCCGCTATTACGGCAACGACATGATCGCGCTGGCTGCCGAAGCCTGGCTGGGGCCGGCCTACCAGATCACCTCGCAGATCAATGTGGTGCGCCCCGGCGGCGAAGCCCAGCAGCCCCATTGCGATTACCACCTGGGTTTTTTGACCGCCGCCGAAGCGGCCCGCTATCCGGCCCATGTGCACACACTGTCACCGGCCCTGACCCTGCAGGCGGGGATCGCCCATTGCGCCATGCCGGTGGCCAGCGGGCCGACAAAAATACTGCCCTTTTCACAAACCTACGGGGCCGGGTATCTGGCCTGGCGGCGGGCTGATTTCAGGGATTACTTTGAGGCTCATTGCGTCCAGGTCGCCATGGATAAGGGCGATGCCCTGTTTTTCAACCCGTCGCTGTTTCATGCGGCCGGCGCCAATACCACCGCCACCGTCGAACGCATGGCCAATCTGCTGCAGATTTCGTCGGCGTTCGGTCGGGCCATGGAGCGGGTTGATCGGCGGCGCATGTGTCAGCTGCTGTATCCGGTGCTGTTGACTGCCCGACAATCAGGAGAACTGACCGCAGGCGAAATCAGTAACGCCATTGCCGCCTGCGCCGAGGGTTATGCGTTTCCTCTCAGCCTTGATGAAACGCCGCCGGCCGGTGGCCTGGCGCCGAAATCACAACAGGTGCTGATGGCCGAAGCGCTGGCGGAAAATCAGTCGCCGGATGCCTATTGCCGTACGCTTGCCTAAACACAGGAGTCTTCAATGACAACGGATCTTTTCCAGTCCATCGATGCCTAAATCGAGCGCCTGTTTGTCGCTGATGACCCGGCTCTCAAAGCGGTGGAACAGGCCATGGACGTGGCCCGGCTGCCGCCGATCCAGATCTCGCCCGGACAGGGCAAGCTGCTATATCTGCTGGCCAAAATCCACGGCGCAAAACGCATCCTGGAAATTGGCACGCTCGGCGGATACAGCACGATCTGGCTGGCCCGCGCCCTTGGCTCCCATGGCCGGGTGGTCACCCTGGAATCAGACCCCCACCATGCCGCCGTGGCACAAGCCAATTTCCGGCTGGCCGGGCTGTCTGACCAGATCGAAATCATAACCGGCCCGGCCCTGGCGACCCTGCCGGATTTGCAGAAGCGGGCCGATCCGCCCTTTGATCTGGTGTTTCTGGATGCGGACAAATTGAACTATACAAACTATCTGGATGGGGCGCTGAAACTTGTGCGCCCGGGCGGCCTGATTATCGCCGACAACGTTATCCGCGAAGGCGCGGTTCTCGACCCCGCCACCACAGATGAGTCGGCCATCGGCGCCGCGCGGTTCAATGCCGCTCTCGCTGCCCACCCCCGGCTCGAAGCCATCGTTCTGCAGCAGGTCGGCATAAAAGGTCATGATGGCCTGGCCATCGCCCGAAGTCGAACCCAGACATGATTTACTGAAACTGATGCCGGTTGTTCACCAAGTGAATTGCTACCATCGGATTTATTCGGTCTCCTGAAATAAATGATGAATAATCCCAGGATTTCTAATTAGTTTTATTTCTAAACCTCTCCTGTGTTATAAAGCTTACAGTTGCATTGTATTCGATCATTCAATAGAGTTACCTCTAAATATTAAAGTCAATAATATGAACTTGGACAAGTCCGTGCGAGAATCAAGGGGAGGAGAGGTCGACTATGTTTGGTTGTGTTTAGCTACCCGCAAATATATCCAAATATGTTCGCAATTGATTTAAAATTGACAATAGGACGTGTGATTACACAGATCTGCCGTTTCTCGGTATTTGCGACGGTCATTGCCGTTTTCTGCACGAACCCCGTTGACGGACGGGAAAGGCTTTTCAACGTCGGAAAAATTCCGACGATTACAATCGACACCGCACCACCGCCAATGTTTCCCGGCCGTTGGGATTTCATCCCAACCATAGCTTCTGACAGCCTACCCGCAAAGGTTCAAGTCACTCCACGTGGAGATATCTGGATCGCGGGCAATGGCGGGGTCCTCCGTCGGAAAACTGGTAGCGATGTCACGCTGGTCGAGCGCTGGGCGAGTGGTCGAGTTGCACCAATTCCGACAATCATCTCCCACGATATGATCATGCTGGGTGATGATCTTCTAATCTCGACAATATGGCGTGAAATATTCCTTGCGAGCCCCGATGGGCTGACCGAATTGAATTCACGAGATATTAGAGGCTCGTTCAGTTTCGCGGCGCTGCCAGATGGTCGCCTGGCCATCGGCCTTGATGATTGGCGGCTTGATGCCGGTTTTGAAAATCGCATGGCCAAGGCTTTGGGTCGCCCGATCATTGTGATCAAGAACACCCAACGGCTCACAATGCTGGGAGGGCGGCTCTTCGCAGCCAATCGTGGTGAAATTTCGGAGATTGATCTCAAGACCGGTAAGGCGCAGCCAGCCCATTCTTACACGGCTAATAGTGATGCCGTGGCATCTTTCCGTCCAACCAGTAATGGCCTCCTGCTGGTCGCGATGACGCCGCACTACGATAATGGCGGCTGTTTTATCGTCACACCCGGTTCTGAGCCCGCCGCGCAACAGATATTTGACGGCGCCTGTTACGACCTGATCGAGACGGCTCCCGGCGAGTACTGGGCCTCGACTGCTGCAGGTGTGTTCCGGTTTGACAGGGTATCATGGCGAATGTATTTCAGCAATGCGCCTAATGGAATCGGCCGGGCAGCACGCTTCGCTCTAACCAAAACCGGAAGCCTTTGGGTGGCGACTTCTGACGGTCTCTGGCGCCATTATCTGCATACAACAGAGCTGCCAACAATTGCCACAGACCGGCTTACGGCGCTGTTGCGGACGCGGGATGGTCGGCTCTTCGTAGGCGATAGCGCTGGAGCGGTTACTGTCTTGGAGGAAGGTGAATGGCGAATAGTATTGCCGCCCGCAGCCAAGTCACAACCGTATTCGCGCGTACCACTCCTGTTTGAATCCGCGAACGGCGTTGTCTGGATACTACATGCCAATGGCCTCTATCTGGCTACAGATGGAACCGCCGTAACTCGGCAAGCTGACGCCCCCATAACATCCCGCCCCAATGCCCCTGCAGCACTCGCAGTCTGCCCTGACGCGGCGGTTTATCTGGGTTTCGTTTGGAGCAGCAGCATTGAGCGGCTGGTCAACGGGTCTTGGGAAGTCGATCATTCATTGCACGGAAATATAGGTGGCGCAGCGATCAGTGATCTTATTTGCGATGCCGACGGTTACCTCTGGGCCTTGGGGAGCGACACGGTCGCCGTACGGACTCCCGCGGGTGCCTGGCTGGAAACGGATGTCTTTCCCCTTCGCTCAAATGCCAAGAAAAATTCGTTTGGTGCCTTAACGCTAAGGTCTGGCCAACGGGCAGTGATAGCCTGGGGTGCCTGGGGTTACCCCGTATCAGTGCAATTTGATGGCCAGCAATTGATCGCAGAGACGGAGAACGTCACGAACGATACACCCTACGTGTTTCACGATGCCACTATGTCACCCGACGGTGCAGAGTTTGTCCTCACGGATCGAGGTGTTTTCCTACGTAACAGTGATGGCTTTAAGCGTGTGGCACTAATAGATGAACGGTTACAACGGCGGACAACGGCATTTGCTATCACACCAGACACCGAGAGTGCGTTTGGGTTCCGGCTCGATCTCGCTGCCGAAAATGCGCTCTTCGCGGTTAAACCACCACGTCATATTCCTAGTCTTAGTTTAACAAAATTACCACCGAGCGAAATATCCGAGCCCTATATCTCGCTATCCTTTGACCTCGATGGTCGCGCCTATCCGCCATCCGAAGGAGAGTTGCGGGTGCGCGTTGATCCGCCGATTGACGAAAGCGCGACCCGCATAGCCGAACCAGACGGAGAATTCACCCTAACCGGCCTGAGCCCAGATGTGCTTTATGCAATCGAAGCGCAATTCATCGATTTGGCAGGGCAGGTATCCGACCCTGTCCATGCCACGTTGACTTATGTGCGACCATGGTCTGAAGATCCGCGCATTTTGGCAGCCGGAGTATTGGCTGTGCTGATTAGTTTATTCATCGTGGTTCGAAGCCCCGTAGCTCTCGACTTGATCCTCCGCAGGCTGGGACGTCGACGGTGGCGCATTCTTCTTGGAAATATCGATCGCACGATCAGTCTTTCAACGGACGATCAGGGACGCCTCAATGCGGTTTTATCTGCGGCCGGTGCACCTCTCCGGCTCAGCGCTGTGTCGGAAACAGGTGCATTTCCCTTCAATGACCTCCGACAGAAGCTGCGTTCCCTCAACGTCCTCGCGCCGGAAACCCGGACACCCGCGGGGCGTGAGATATTCTCTAAAACTCTCGATGGCATGACAAACCTACTCACTCAGAGCCTGCCAACTGAAATGCGCTTCGAGTTACAGTCCTTTAATGCGGAAAACCTGCTGTTCGATGTCAGCCGGGAACTTAGCGACATGCCATGGGATAATCTCATTGGGTCTAACAACCAGCCTATTTTCGCACGAACCGCAGTCTCGCGGGTCATTCGGACCGACCGCATTGCCGAGCACGAGGGACCAACGGGCCGGTTATGCGCAACACTCTTTGTAGCTGAGGCAGGCACCCCATTAGAGTCGAATGCCTGGCACGACGAGCAACAGGCTCTGGCGAAAGTGATGAGACACGCCGGTATCCTAGATGTGCGCACACGAACCGGAGTGACGGATCTCAGTGATGTTCATACTCTATTGGAAGGTGTGGATGTACTTCACTTGTTAGGACACGCATCCGCAACAGAGACCGGTAACAAAGCCGCTCAGTTTTGGTTAACCCCATCAATCGCGCTAGAGCCCGAGAGCTTGACCCGGCTCCTCAATAAAATCAAACGACCACCCAGTCTGATCTTCATAAATGCCTGCGGATCTCTCGAGGAACAACAAGACCTTGGCGGATCGGCGATCGCCGGTCTTGCTACGCCGTTTCTCGAACGCGGCGCGACAGTCATCGGTTCACAGTGGCCAGTGCAGACAGTGTTCGCGACCGAGTTGGCAACCGAGTTTTACTCACTGGCGCTACCGCCCCCAAATGCAATGATCTGGCGCTGGTTGAACCGCAGCCCGCTCGAAGGACGCCCGTTCGCAGATGCACTCGGAGTTGCTAAACGTAAGTTGCATGCGCGCAGCCCCTATACTGACCCAACTTGGAGTGCTTATAGTATCTATGGAAATCCGACAGCCCGGTTGTCTCTTAGTTAATTGAATCGAAGGAAAAAATCATGAAGTTTCCTAATCTGACGAAATTTATGACCCAAGAAACCCGCGTCCTGCTTTTGCAGGAAATTGAAACAGCCAAAGTTGTTGACGACGCATTGACTAGTGCGGTCACGCAATTCAATCGGAAGGAAGAAAGCGTCGAGTCCGACACCGGGTTAACCACCGATGAAACTTTCGTCCTTAAAGCAGAAATATCAAAAGCATTGGACAGACTGGACTCCGCAATCGAAAATGTGTTGAAAGATCGGGAAAAGGCAGAAGCAGCAGTTGGCAATTGGATTTTAGTCGTAGGCATTGTAATCGTTGTTTTGACGTTAGCGGCCGCCGTATCTCCGTTCTTTGGACAGGGCAAAAGTGTTCTCCCTTCGGTTTTTACTTCGCTATCAGTTGGCGGTCTGGTCTATCTCCTATTCTCACCGGTCCAGAAGCGCCTTCGTATCGCTGATGACCGTTCGAATCTGGTCTTATCCGCGACCACATTCCGTTTGCGCTTTGCTACCGCACAAACCCCGGACGAACTCCGCGAACTTGGCCGGGAACTAGGGAATGTCATACGGTTTTCCCCTAATAGCGAAAATAAATAGGACGGACTTCCCGATATGGCTTCCAACACTTTCCCAAAATCTTGATCCTTAGTATCAAATGAGAGTAAGCGAGATCGTCTTGCACTAAATGGAATGATAGGCCAAGAAGACCGCGTGGTTACGAGAAGGCGCTGACCGACAACCCCAGGCTCGAAGCCAGGCGTTATTTTCCGGAAATGGCGAGAAATCTCCTGCTCTCCGCTTAACCGCGGCTCTCCGGCAATGGCGTAAAAGCCTCTTCATCGCCGACCACTTTCGGAAATCGTCCGGCCCGCCAGTCTTCGCTTGCCTGTGTCAGCCGTTGCTTGCGGCTGGAGACAAAATTCCACTCCATGAACCGCTCGCCCAAGGGTGCCCCGCCGATCAGGATCAGGTGGCTGTCCGCTGTTGCCCGGACCATCACCCGGCTATTGGCGGCCAGCACCGCCATGGTCTGGGCGGCGATCCTGTGGCCGTCCATGGTGGCGGCGCCGCTGACCAGATAAAGAGCCAGCTCAGCGGCGGGCGGCGTTGGCAGGGACTGGCCGGCCTGCATACGGGCCTCGCCATAGAGCGTGTCTGACCAGGTTCTGACCGGTGAGGCGAGGCCGTAGGCGCTGCCGATCAGGACCCGGATGTCGACACCGTTTGCGCGGCCCTTGGGTAAATCAACGGACGGGTAATGGTAAAAGGCCGGCTCCGTTTCCTCGTCAGCGACTGGCAGAGCGTGCCAGAGCTGAAGCCCGTGCAGGCTGTGGGGCCGGGCCCTTACCGCGTCCGCTTCGCGCTCGGAGTGGGCGATACCGCGTCCGGCGAGCATCAGGTTGATATCGCCGGGGCGGATCAGCTGCTGACTGCCCAGCGAATCGCGATGCAGGATTTCGCCTTCAAACAGACAGGTCACCGTCGCCAGACCGATATGCGGGTGCGGCAATACATCAATGCCCTGGCCGGCGGGAAAGGCGGTTGGTCCCATATGGTCGAAGAAAATCCACGGCCCCACCATGCGGCGTTTGGCAAAAGGCAGAACCCGGCGCACGGAAAACCCGCCCAGATCCCGCAAGCGCGGCTCGATCACCCGTTCAACGGACATGCAGTCTCCTTAAGCCAGAAACCGGGCAGGAAAAGCCCGGCGATGACACCACCCTGGCCCTGTTTAGCATCAATAGCGGTTCGGGGAAATTGCTACAGGCTGTTTTTCCATGCCCCAAGGGGCGGCGGGAAAGTGATGGATGAGTGAGGGGGGCCGGTTCTAACGGAAAAGTCAGATGGCTTTGACGGCAAAGGGGACGGCATCTGTGCGCCGCATGGGATTGCGCAGCGACAGGCCGAACGCGGCCGCTTCGATTTCGAAGATATCATCGGCTGTGGTTTTGACGCCATCGGCAAACGACAGGGTGACGGTACCAAACAAATGGATATGGACATCGCCGGGCTGTCTGAACTGGGCATGTTTGAAATGGTCAACTTCCAGATTTTCAATGGCAACGGACATATTGTCTTCGCCCGCCAAAAACGCCCTTTCCCGGATGGGTGCGCCATTGCGCAGGATGCGTGCATTGCCAGTGATGCTGCGTGGCAGGGCGCCAATCATGATTTCCGGGCCGACAGCCGTTTGCCGCAGTTTCGAATGGGCCAGGCAAACAGCGCTTTGCCGGGCCAGGACATGATCGGAAAACCCGTTGGCCAGGGCAAACCCGATCCGCCGGGGGGTTGCCGTCTTATCGATAATATAGATACCGGCAATTTCCGGCTGTTCGCTGCCATCGTTGGCAAAAGCCGGCAGCTCGAGGGCTGTGCCGGCTCCGACCACCGTCGTGCCGTTGCCCCTGAAGAACCAGTCGGGCTGAACCCCGGTTTGCCCAGCATCGCTGATCGTCACCGCGCCGGGATGGGTCAGCCCGCATCCGGTGACATAAAGATGCGCGGTATCGCTGTGGGAAATGGGGGCGAGAATGCGGTTTTCACTATAGGCGGATTCCAGATCAACGGCAGCACCGAGACCGTGGCGGCTGATGATATCGACCAGTTTGGCGCCCTGGTCCGCGGCTTCCATGGCCAGGGCATAGAGGCTTCCCGCGTTGTTGACGATATAGGCCTCCGTTCCCTCACGCACGACAACCTCCGTCCTGTCGTCATCACCGCGTATTTGCGAGATCAGCATTTGTCTTGCCTGTTCCGGTTAGCGCATATTCAGGATTTGTTTTTGTTGTAGACATCAAAAATAACCGCCGCCAGCAGGACCAGGCCCTTGATCACCTGCTGGTAGTCGATGCCGACGCTCATGATCGACATGCCGTTGTTCATCACGCCCATGATGAAGGCGCCGATAACCGCGCCGACGATCTTGCCGACGCCACCGGACATGGAGGCGCCGCCAATGAACACGGCGGCGATCACGTCGAGCTCGAAGGCGAGGCCGGCCTTTGGCGTCGCCGTGTTCAGGCGCGCGGCAAAAACAAGGCCGGCAACGGCCGCCAGCATGCCCATGTTGACGAAGGTCAGAAAGGTCAGGCGTTCGGTCTTGACGCCGGACAGTTTGGCCGCTTTCTCGTTGCCGCCGAGCGCGTAGATGCGCCGCCCGATTGTCGTTCGTGCCGCCAGGAAGCTGTAGATACTGATCAGCAGCGCCATCAGGATCAGCACGTTGGGCAGGCCCTTGTAGGTCGACATCAGATAAGTCAGGTAATTGATGGCCAGCAGGATCAGGCCATTTTTGAGGACAAAAAACACATAGGGCTCATCCGCATAGTCGAGTTTTTGCTGGGCCTGGCGGGCGCGGAAATTGAAATAGACCAGCAGCAGGCTGACCGCAGCGCCGAGGACAAGGGTCAGCAGGTGAATGCCGTCGATGGCGGCGATATCGGGGATAAAACCGGAGCTCAGTTTCTGGAAGGTCTTGGGGAAGGGGCCGATCGACTTGCCATCCAGCAGGGCCAGAGTCAGGCCCTTGAAAACCAGCATCCCGGCCAGGGTGACAATGAACGACGGAATTTTATAATAGGCAATCCAGTAGCCCTGGGCGGCGCCGATGGCGGCGCCCACCATCAGGCAGACGATGGTCGTTGGCACGTAATGGAAGTCATACTCAACCATCATCACCGCCGCCAGACCGCCGATAAAGCCGACCACCGAGCCGACCGACAGATCAATATGGCCGGCGACAATAACCAGCAGCATACCGACCGCCATGATAATGATGTAGCTGTTCTGCAGGACCAGGTTGGTGATGTTGAGCGGCTTCATCAGGATGCCGTTGGTCATGATCTGAAAGGAACCCATAATGAAGACAAGCGCTAACAGCAGGCCGTATTCCCTGAGATGTCGCTTCAGGTAGTGGCCCATGGGGTTTGTTTTGTCCGCGGTTGATGTGCTCTGTGTTTCCTGATTCATTTTGCTACCCATTGGTTTTGATGATCATGCGCATGATCTTTTCCTGCGACGCCTCGGCGGCTGACAATTCACCGGCAAAAGCACCCTCGTTCATCACATAAATGCGGTCACACATGCCTAAAAGCTCCGGCATTTCAGAGGATATAAAAAGCACCCCTTTGCCGTCATCGGCCAGTTGGTTGATGATCGAATAGATTTCATATTTGGCACCGACATCGATGCCCCGGGTCGGCTCGTCGAGGATCAAGACATCGGGGTCGGCGAACAACCACTTGCTGAGCACTACCTTCTGCTGATTGCCGCCCGACAGGTTGACGACCTGCTGCAGGATGCTGGAGCAGCGGATATTGACCTTGTCGCGATAGGCATTGGCAACCTGGCGCTCGGCGTTGTCGTCGATGATGAAGCGGTTGGCGACGGCGTCCAGATTGGCCAGGGTGACGTTGTGTTTGATGTGGTCGTCAAGGATAAGCCCGTATTCCTTGCGGTCTTCCGTGACATAACAAATGCCCAGCGCAATGGCTTTGGCGACGGAGCTGACATCGACAGGCGCGCCGCGCAGATAGACCTCACCGGAAATATTCTGGCCATAGGACTGCCCGAACAGGCTCATTGCCAGTTCGGTGCGTCCGGCGCCCATAAGCCCGGCAATGCCGACAATTTCGCCGGCCCGGACGCTGAAATTAATGTTTTTCACCAAATGCCGGTCATCATGGATGTGGTGATAGACGTTCCAGTTTTTGACCTCCATCAGAAGCTCGCCAATCTTTGGCCTGCGCGCCGGAAAGCGGTCTGATATTTCGCGTCCAACCATGTCCTTGATGATCTGGTTTTCAATTTCCGCAGTGTTTTCACAGAGCAGTGTACTGACCGTTTCGCCGTCGCGTAACACGGTTATCTTGTCCGCGACCTTTGCCACTTCGTTGAGTTTGTGGGAAATCAGGATTGACGATATGCCCTGGCGTTTGAATTCCACCAGCAGTTCCAGCAGGGCGTCGCTGTCGGTTTCGTTCAGGCTCGAGGTCGGCTCATCAAGGATCAGCAACTGGACTTCCTTGGACAGGGCCTTGGCGATTTCAACAAGCTGTTGTTTGCCGACACCCAGATTGGTTATCAGGGTACTGGACGGCTCGTCCAGGCCAACTTTTTTAAGCAGCGCGTCGGATCTGGAAAAGGTCTCGGCCCAGTCGATAATACCCTTCGATGCCCGTTCATTGCCGAGGAACAGGTTTTCGGCAATCGACAGCAAGGGAACCAGCGCCAGTTCCTGATGGATGATGATGATGCCTTTGGCTTCGCTGTCGGCAATGCCGGAGAATTTCTGGACCTCGCCCTTGTAGATAATGTCGCCGGAATAGTCGCCATGGGCATAGACCCCGCTCAGCACCTTCATCAGGGTTGATTTGCCAGCACCGTTCTCGCCGACCAGGGCATGAATTTGACCGCTCTCGATTTCAAGGTTTACATTTTTCAGCGCATGGACCCCGGGAAAGGTCTTGGTGATGTCGCGCATCTCAAGAATGGTGGTCATGGTCGCCCCGTCTTACAGATTTTTGATCTGAATATATAAATATATAAAAGAATGTATACCTCTTGAGCCAGAGGCCGGCTGTAAAAAAAATGTGGGGCCGGCGAAATAGGCGCCAGCCCCACACAGGGAGGATTTATTTAATCTGGTCTGCCGTGTAATAGCCGCTGCCCAACAGGACTTTTTCCCAGTTGGTTACATCGACGGCAACGGGTTTAAGCAAGTAGGACGGAACAATTTTGACACCGTTGTTATAGGTCTTGGTGTCATTGATTTCCGGCGTGCCGCCGCCCAGCAGGGCTTCGACCATGCCGACGGTGACTTTTGCCAGTTCGCGGGTATCCTTGAACACCGTTGAATACTGCTCGCCCGCCAGCATCGATTTGACGGAGGGGACTTCGGCATCCTGTCCGGATACGAAAGGCATCTTCAGATCGCCACTGCCGTAACCGACCCCTTTCAAAGAGGAAAGGATGCCGATGCTCAATCCGTCATAGGGCGACAGCACAGCATTCACCTGCTTGTCCGTATAAAAGGCGCTCAACAGGTTGTCCATGCGGGCCTGGGCAACAGCACCATCCCAGCGCAGGGTTCCCACCTGTTTCATTCCCATCTGCTTGCTTTGGACTACCAGTTGTCCCTTATCAATAAATGGCTGCAGAACCGACATGGCGCCGTCGTAGAAGAAGAAGGCGTTGTTGTCGTCCGGTGAGCCGCCGAACAGTTCGATATTGAACGGGCCTTTTCCGTCTTTGACGCCCAGGGCATCATTCAGGGATGTGGCCTGAATGACGCCGACCTGGAAATTGTCGAAGGTCGCATAATAGTCGACGTTGCCGGAATCCCGGATCAGGCGGTCATAGGCAATCACTTTAATGCCGGAATCGGCGGCCTGCTGCAGGGCATTGGACAATGTTGTGCCGTCAATTGCGGCAATGACCAGGACTTTGACGCCCTTGAGGATCATCGTTTCGATCTGCTGCAACTGGTTGGGGATATCATCTTCCGCATACTGCAGATCGGTTGAGTAGCCGGCCGCTTTAAATTGCTCGACCATGCTGTTGCCATCTGAAATCCAGCGGGCGGAGGATTTGGTCGGCATGGAGATTCCAACCAGGCCTTTGTCGGCTGCGACCGCAGCTGTTGACAGGGGCAGCAAGCCGACTGCCACCATCATTAGCCCTGCGCCCATTGAGGCAAGAGCGATTTTTAATCGTTTCATTTAAGTCTCCCAAAATAATTACGTGTTGAACGTGAATAGTCCCTATTTTCGCCCCGGTTTTTTTTGTGTTTTTGAAAAGCAGGAGCGATTGGCGGCAATTTACGGCGTCAATGATATAACAATCAAATTCTTTTATTGCATTTTGATATACTATTTATGGTATAAAATAAGCGACCCCCTATTGAGCTGCTGGAGCATTGCCAAAGTGGATGATTTTATTGTCAGACAGGCTGGCCGGGACCGCAAACCCGGCGATTTATTGCGGCGCGGGCTGAAACTGACCCATATTCGCCTGATTGCCGCCTTGGCCGATAAGCACCAGATCAGCGCCGCCGCCGCTGACCTTCACATCACCCAGCCCGCTGCGTCGCGCATGCTGGCCGATATTGAAAAGATTCTTGAGGTCAAGTTGCATGAACGCCATTCCAAAGGTGTTTCGCTGACCAACTACGGCCTTGCCATGGCCCAGCGCGCCAGCAAAATTCTGATGGAATTGACAAACATTGACCGCGAAATCGATGAGCTGAAATCCGGTGTTGGCGGTGTGGTCAATATCGGGGCGGTGACCGGACCGGCCATCGGCTGTGTTATTCCGGCCATTAAAAAAGCCAGGATCAGATATCCCAATATCAGTATCAATGTGCAAATGGAAACCAGCCCGACACTGGTTCAGGAACTGCTGGCCTCGCGCCATGATTTTGTCATCGCCCGCATTCCCGGCGATATGAACCCGCAGCTGTTCGACGTCCATTTCATGGGCGAAGAAACCCTGAATATCCTCGTCAGGCAGGGCCATCCCTTGCTGCGCAAGGACCATGTAACGCTTGAGGAACTGAGGAATTATGACTGGGTTCTGCAGCCCGAAGGCAATCTGTTGCGGCGTGCCGTTAACAATATGTTTATCAAATTCGGCGTTCCCATGCCGGACAAAATCTTGAATACCTCTTCAATTTTGCTGACCTCTGTCATGGTCCGCCAGACCAATGCGATTTCCGTTGCGGCCAGTGAAATTGCCGAATTTTTCATGGATGAAAACGGCATGGAGGGTGTCATTCAGACCCTGAATATTGCCGAGAAAATGCATATTGAGCCTTATAATCTGCTCAACCTCAGACATCAGACCCTGTCGCCGGCCGCGCAAATCCTCTACGCCTATATCAGGGACGAAACCGCCGGGGAAAATCAGGGGGTGTGGGAAACCCGGTGATCAATCCTGAATTTCAGGGTGAAGACGATGAAAATGGAATTTTGCCGGAAACGTGATTAGGGTTGGTCATGGCTAATCAGTAGGGTCAGTGTTTAACGGGACGGGGATCGGTTTCTTGTTTTTTACAACGGCGGCCAAACACCGGCCCTATCATCTGGGCCCGTTTCCCTTAGAATCATTGCCGCGTGATGACCGGGTTTTGCGCCAGGAGGCGGCGCGTCAACCGCTGTCGCCAGCCCCGCCGAGCCCCGTTGCCGACGCGGCGCTGGCCAGAGCCGCCCGCAAATATCGCGATTTGTTCAGCGAGTTTATCGCCGGTGACAAGGCCCGGCGCCCGGCGCCCATTCCCGAAGACCCACATTTGCGGATGATCGATGCCAAGGGCTATGCCTATTTCATGAATGCGGCCCATGTCGGTATTTGCCAAATCCCCGACGCGGCCTGGCACGGCGGTCACCGCCGGGTGGCGCATCCTTATGCATTGGTGCTGCTGGTCGAACATGGACGGCTGCCGGAAACCGGGACCCTGGCCCATAGCTGGATAGCGCCGGCTGTCGGGGAAACCGGCGACATGCGGGCCGCGGAAATTGCGATCTGCCTGGCGCGCCTGATCCGGGTCTATGGCTATGCGGCCCAGGCCCATGTGGCGGGGGCCACGTCGGTGGATATGGCGCGCCTGGCGGTGATGGCGGGAATTGCCGTTCGCGATCCGCAAGACCAGGTTGTCAGCCCCTATCTGGATGACCGTTTTTCACTGTCTGTGATCACCACCGACTATGAAATGGCGGTTGACCGCCCGCTGTCGAAAGCCGCCATCAACGGTAAAAACCTGCGCTACTGGTGGGGTTTGAACGGAGCCGAATCAGGCCGCGAAAGAGACCGGCGCCGGGCCCGGCCGTCGCATGCCAGCAAATACCCCATGGAGCGGGTCACACAGGTGGCGCGTCCGACAACGCTTATTCTGGATGATGAAGTGCCGCGGGTGCCCGCCCGTGCGGCGTTTTTCGAGCGTGCGGTGAAAGGCGATCTGGGTGAAAAGACACGCAAAGAGCGGACCCGGTTTTCGCTCAAGCATCCGACATCAAACGCGCTCGCCGATCCGATCGGGCGCATGGTCCCGGCCCAGGATGGCCCGGTCAACGCCGGTGCCGACAGATCAGCCTGCGCAGACCCGGCGGCCAACAGCCAGGCCCTGAAATCCCTGTCTTATTTTCTCGGCGCGGACCTGACCGGGATCTGTGAAATTCCCGACTATGCCTGGTATTCCCATGGCAAGGACGGCAAGCCGATCACACCCTATCATAAATACGCCGTGGTCATGTTGATTGACCAGGAATTTGAGACCATGGAAGGGGCCAGTGGTGATGACTGGATTTCCGGCGCCCAGTCCATGCGCGCCTATATGCGGGGTGGCGAACTTGCCGGCGTGATGGCCGAGATGATGCGCGATCTGGGATTTTCATCGCGTACCCACACGGTAGTCGACAGTGACGTTCTGCAAATCCCGCTGGTGCTGTGGGCCGGTCTTGGCGAGCTAAGCCGCATTGGTGAACTGGTTCTCAATCCCTTTGTCGGGCCCCGCTTCAAGGCCGTGGTGCTGACCACCGATATGCCACTGGTCACCGACAAACCGATTGATTTCGGGTTGCAGTATTTTTGTCAGAGCTGCCGCAAGTGCGCCCGCGAATGCCCCTGTGACGCAATTCCCTTTGGCGACAAGATCATGTTCAACGGCTATGAGACCTGGAAGCCGGACGTGGAACGCTGTACCCGCTACCGACTGACCAATGCCAGGGGATCGGCCTGCGGGCGCTGTATGAAAACCTGCCCGCTGAACAAGGTTGTCACCGCCGACGGCCCGCTCGCCCAGCGCATTGCCAGCTGGCTGGGAATCAATGCTATGTGGTTGAAGCCGTTGCTGGTGCCGGTCGCGGTCAGGCTCGATGATCTGCTCGGTCATGGCAAACGAAACCTCATGAAAAAGTGGTGGTTTGATGTTGAGGTTGTCGATGGGGTGGGGGTGACCCCAAAGGGTGCAAACACCAGGGATATCGATCCCGCCCGGCAGGTCAGTCCCGAACAAATCAAGATCGCCGTCTATCATGCGAACAGAATGCCGCCACCCAATGCAAGCCAACCGGTGCCGGTTAATCGCAAGGACGCCATCGCCGCCATGGCCCTGGTTGAGACTCCCGACGCGGCGCGCCTGCGAAAAGCCAGGGGCGGGGAGAAACCCGATCACTATAACCCGACACCAGCGCTGCCGGAGGAAGCCCCGTAGCACGCGGATGAAACCATCAGCCATTTCCGGTTCCACCGCGAACCGGTACGGGAAATGGCAGTTTTCAAGCCACAGAGAAGGTCGCGATCTCAGCTGTTTTCATTTCAATAGGAAAGGCACTAACCCTGTTTCTTGGATGCGGGAGCCGTTGCTTGCTGCTTTTTAGCCAGGGCGTCAAAATAGAACCCCTGGAAAAGCTTTATCCCCAGATCAAGGCCGGCCTGGAAACCGGCTTCACTTTCGACCCGTGACAGCACCGGGAAGATACCTGCTTCGATAATATCGGCGACGTCCTGTTTATGCTCATGCAATGGGGTGTCGCTGTCGTTTTGCCAGAAAATCTTAACAAATGCGGGAGACAGTCTTTCCATGCGTACCAGACCGAGGGTGTCGGGGAAGACCGCATCGATCACGGTTGAGCCCTGATGCTCTGCCAGTATCCTTCCGACCAGTTGGTATTGGCGGAGGTTTTGCAGAATATCGGCCTGGCGAAATTCGATTTGAATTCGTTTCAGGTTATCCTTGCCGAAGGACCCCATGAACTTCTTGAATTCAACGGAGAATACGCTTTCGACGTTCAGGTTAATGGAAATGGGCAGATTGCGGTCGGCGACATGGTGCAGGGAGCCAAGTAAAATTTTATCAAGATAGAGGGTCAGGTGGTTGAATAGCGAGCCGTTGCCACGAAAATCGGTGTCTGGCAGCACGTTTGCCCTGATCGCTTCGATGGAGATAAAGAATTCTTCTGCGACCGGCGAAACCGGCTCATTCTTTTTTGCCGCATAAATGGACTGGCGGGAAATGTAGGTGCCCGCGATTTTTTCCGAACTCATTTCACTGAAAATCGATTTCAAATGGGTGATATCGGCTTCGTTCAGTTTGTGTTTTGGCTTGATCACGCCGGCGTCAATTAACACCTCTTTATGACGCTTCGAGATATATTCCTGAAACCCGACAAGGCGTTCGGGTAGCGGCAACTTTCTGACAATCCGTGACTGGTCGGTTTCCTGAAAGTAATCAGGATACAGATTTTGAATTATTCCAAGCAACATGATTTTCAGGTCCGTGCCCGTACCCTTTGTATTGTCGGCATCGGTTGAAGCGAGAAATGCATATTCGAAGTTTGAAATTTGAAACGCCTGTGTCCCTTGCTTGTCGCAGAAGGCGGCAAACTCATGGGCAAAGGTATCGCGTTCTCTGCTGTCGGAAAAATTCACGGGTAATCCATCAAAGGAAACCAGGAAAATGGTGTTAATCGGCCCCTTCGGATTGTATTCTTCGAGCTTCGCACGAAGCGCACGAAGTGCGCCGACTGACTGGAGTTGTATAATCTCGCTCACTTCGCAATGCCTCCAAAACAACCGGACTGCCACCCCCCTCAGGATCTGAGGGAGGGTAGTCGACAGTGTAACTTGTAAATGTCTCTGCGAAAAGTGTTGAGAATACATAATTAATCATTCTGGGGTGTTTCCGGCGCCGGGACGGGGCGATTTGGCGCGCGGTTTGATTTTCTGATCGCGCTCAGTTCCTGTCGCTGCGGACGTCTGGGAATGGCATCACGATTGCTCAGAAACGAGGTCGGGCAAAGCTCCAGTCCGGCCAGTGCCTGCGCATTTCCGCCGCATCGTCACGCTGCTCATAGCCATGTTCGAGATAGTTTCTGTGCAGCCGCTGCAGTTCGCTTCTGTCCAGGGTAACGCCCAGGCCGGGTCCGTCCGGGACCTCCAGTTCGCCCTCCTTAAAGACCAGTTTTCCACCTTCGATCACTTCGTCAGTCTGCCACGGCGAATGGGTGTCGCAGTCGTAGGTCAGATTGGGTGTGGCGGCGGCAAGGTGGGTCATCGCCGCCAGGCTGATACCAAGATGCGAATTGGAATGCATGGACAGGCCGAGCCCCCAGACTGCGCAGATCCGTGCCAGTTCACGACTGGCAGCGAGGCCGCCCCAGTAATGGTGGTCGGAAAGGATGACCCGGCATGAATCCCTGGCGATCCCTGGCGGCAGATGTTCCGGTGAAATGATGCACATGTTGGTGGCCAGGGGAATGCCCGTTGCCGCCTGCACCGCCGCCATGCCGTCAAGACCAGGGGTCGGGTCCTCCAGATATTCAATCAGGTTTTCAAGGCGGGGAAGCAGTTTAATCGCCGTTTCCGCGCGCCACCCGCCATTGGGATCAATCCGCAGCGGTGCCTGCGGGAAGGCAACCCGCAAGGCCTCCAGACCGGCAATCTCGGCTTCCGGATCAAGTATGCCGGCCTTCAGCTTGATTGCCTTGAAGCCGTAGAGATTGATCATTGTGCGGGCTTCCTCGACCAGGGCTTCCGGGGTCAGGACTTCGCCCCAGGAATCGTCCGCGTCGGCGCCGGCGTGACGCCCGAATTTATAGAACAGATAGGCCGAGTAGGGGACCCGCTGACGAACCTGGCCACCCAGAAGGTCACAAACCCGCTGGCCGGTGCTCTTGCCTAAAGCATCCCACATGGCGACCTCGACGGCCCCCACCAGACGGGGCAGAAGAGCGCTGTCGCCTTCGCTGACAACGGTGCGGGCCGCCGACCAAAGGCCGTTCAGGTCAGTGACCTTGAGCCCGGTCAGCAGCGGCGCCAGTCTGGCCAGTCCGTCAAGCACGCTGCGTCCGCCGTAGCTTTCTCCCAGACCGATTACCCGGGCCTCGGTTTCGACCTCGATGATCGAACGCAGGGCGTATGGCTGGTGGCAGCCGGCGTTATTGAGCAACGGCGGATCAGCGAAGGCAATCGGCGTTATGCGGGCTTCGGCGATACGCAGATCAGACAAGATTGGCCTCGATATAGGCGAGATTCAAATCCTGCCCAAGCCCCGGCGCCTGACTGAAATGGACATAACCGTCCGCGTCCATTTCGTCATCGATCCTGTTCTGGTATTGGCGCGGCTGGTCATAGTCGACAAACGGGTGCAGCAGCCCGCGTTCATAAAAGTTGGTATTCGGGATGGCGGCGACAACCGCCATATTGCCGGCACCTGTACCATGCACTTCGCACGACATATGGAAACTTTCCGCCATCTTTGCGGTCTTCATGGCCGGGCCGATACCGCCCACATCCCAGACCCCGGTGCGCAGCATGTCGCAGGCCCCGTTGGCCGCCCATTCGGCCCGGGTCCAGTGCTTGCCGGTCATCGATTCAGGCCCGCAAATATTGAGCCGTGGGGTTTTGCTGGTGAGCCATTGATAGGATGACATGGACGCCTCTTCCATCATCTCCTCGATCCAGAAGTAATTCAGCTCCTCAAGGCGCTGGCAAAGCCAAAGGCTGTCGGTCCGCGAATACCAATGGTTGGGGTCGAGCATGAGGGGAATATCCGGGCCCAGAGCCTCGCGCACGGCGGCGCAGGCGGCATAGTCCTTTCTTACATCCGGGGCGCCGGGAACGGGCGGCATCCAGCCATGCAGTTTGACCGCCTTGTAACCACGCACATTGACCAGCCACTCGGCGAAGCGGGCGTAATCGTCAGGCGTTGCCAGCCCGCCTTTCAGATCATCCCCGCACATGGTTGATCCATAGGCCAGAATTTTGTCCCGATAGCCGCCAAGCAGTTTCCATACCGGTTGCCCGCAGGCCTTGCCGATCAGATCCCAGAGTGCCAGATCAACGGCGCACAGGACCCGGTCCGTCAGCTTGGCGGCGCTGCCGCGCTGCCATTTGTAAAGTCCCTGCCAGATGGCCTCATGGCCCATGGGGTCGGCACCGACCAGCACCGGGCGGACAAACGCCTTGAGCAGGTTTTCCTCGACATCGCCGGGACGGGCAATCACATGGCCGGATGTGCCATCATCACAGGTGATGGTCAAAATCGCCGTGGTCGCCGGGCTGTCCGGGCCGGGATGCGAATGCCCGTCGGTGTCGCGGGACTGATTGGTTATATAGCTGAAAGTTTTTGCCTCTACGCGTTCGATCTTCATGATCTCTCCTCGTTCAGTTTGAATTGAAAATGCGGCTCCCTGGGAGGGCTTGTTCCCCGGGCCCGGGAAACCGGTTAAAAGTCCTGAAGCCGGTCGATGTGCGCAGCCGGGGCCGCAAAGTGGCGCGGCAACGGCCGCCCCGGCGGATGCTGTTTGCTGTCGTGCCGTTCATGGTGTGTCCAGATACCGATGACGCTGGTGCATGCCGCGCTCGGAAGGATGGGAGATCGGCACCGAGCTGAGAAGTGCCTTGGTATATCCGTGCTGGGGGTCCGTGATGATTTGTTCCGTCTTGCCGATTTCGACAATCCGGCCCTGATACATGACGGCAACGCGGTCGCAAAAATAACGGATGACCGCCATGTCATGGCTGATGAAAATAAACGACAGTCCCATTTCCGCCTGCAGGCGAAGCAGTAAATCGAGCACCTGGGTGCGGATCGAAACGTCAAGCGCACTTGTCGGCTCGTCGGCAATGACCAGCTTGGGTTCCAGGGCGATGGCGCGGGCGACGACAATCCGTTGCCGCTGGCCACCGGAAAAGGCATGCGGATAGCGTTCCATCATGCCGGGGTCGAGGCCGACGGCCATGAGCAGGCCGGCGACTCGGTCCTCGAGCTCGGACCCGCTGGCGATGCCGTTGACAACCAGCGGTTCGGCAATGATCTGCTGTACCGTCATGCGCGGGTTGAGCGAGGCAAAGGGGTCCTGGAAAATCATCCGTATCTGCTGGCGATAGACCTTCAACGCGGCTGGATTGACGGCTGCAATATCATCACCGTTGTAGGCAATGGTCCCAGCCGTCGGGTCGTAGACCCGGGCAATGCAGCGCCCGACGGTGGTTTTTCCGGAGCCGGATTCACCGACGATGCCGAGGGCCTCACCTTTTTGCAGATTAAAACTGATGCCGTCGACAGCTTTGGTTGTCTCGGTAATACGCTGCAAAAACCCTTCGCGTTTGTGGAAATGCAGCTTGAGGCCTTCAACACGCAGGATGTCGGGCGCGTCGGGCTCGGGCCTGACCTTGGCCTGAGCCGGTTTTGCCAACTGGGTGACGGCATTCAGCAGGCGTTGTGTATAGGGGTGTGCCTGATGGTCAAACAGGGCGCGGGTCTCGCCGCGTTCGACCACATGTCCCTTTTCCATGACAATCACATCATCAGCGATCTCGGCGACGATTCCCATGTCATGGGTTATAAACATGATGGCCATGTGAAACTCTTTCTGCAGCCTGGCCATCAGATCAAGAATTTCAGCCTGGGTGGTCACATCCAGCGCCGTGGTCGGCTCGTCGGCAATAAGCACATCGGGGTGGCAGGAAAGCGCCATG
>JABMNT010000120.1 GCA_013203595.1 Rhodospirillales bacterium | reverse complement strand
GTCACATCCAGCGCCGTGGTCGGCTCGTCGGCAATAAGCACATCGGGGTGGCAGGAAAGCGCCATGGCAATCATCGCGCGCTGACGCATGCCGCCCGAAAACTCGAAGGCATAGCGGTCCAGGGCTTTTTGCGGATTGGGGATTTCCACCTGTTCCAGGATCTCGCGGGCAATCTCGCGGGCTTCGGCCTTGTTGACATCCCGGTGCAGGCGGATGGCTTCGATAATCTGGGCGCCGATGGTATGAACCGGTGACAGCGAGCTCATGGGTTCCTGAAAGATCATGCCAATCCGGCCGCCGCGAATGGCCCGGATTTCCTTGCCGCGGGGGTCCATGGCGGTGATGTCGATTGCTTCGTCCGAGGTTGGCCGGAAAGTGATTTTGCCGCTGCTTATCACCCCGGGGCGTTGCACCATGTTGAGGATAGCCCGGGCACTGACGGATTTGCCGGAGCCGGATTCACCAACGATGGCTGTGGTCTTGTCGCGCTGTAGATCAAAACTGATGCCGTGCAGAACTTCAAACATGCCATGCCGCATGCCGAATCCGACATGCAGGTCCTCAACGGACAGGATCGGCTTGTCAATTGCCATAGGGGTCAGCGGCATCACGCATGCCGTCCCCTAAGAAGTTGAAGGCCAGCACCGCGATCACGACAAAGCCGCCGGGAATAAACAGCCAGGGGGCTTGCGAAATGGAGCGGATGTTCTGGGCTTCCTTCAACAGCACTCCCCAGGAAATCGCCGGCGGCTGCAGGCCGAGGCCGAGAAAGGAGAGTCCGGTTTCGGCCAGAATCATGAGCGGGATCGCCAGGGTCAGCGAGGCGATGATATGGGAGGTCAGAGACGGCAGCATATGGCGCCCGATGATCCGCGCTTCCGAGGCACCATCAAGGCGTGCGGCAACGACGAAGTCCTCGTTCTTCATGGCCAGAAAACGGCCGCGCACAACCCGGCCAAGCTCTGTCCAGCCAACCAGGGAAACAATCAGGGTAATGACAAAGTATTGTTGATAAATCGGCCACGATGCGGGCAGCGCTGCTGCCAGGGCCAGCCAGATGGGGATGGTCGGCAGGCTGAGCACGAACTCGATCAGGCGCTGGATCAGCGCATCGATCCGGCCGCCATAATAGCCGGAGACTCCACCCAGGGAAATGCCCAGAATAAGCGATATGACAACGCCGACCAGACCGATCGACATGGAGATACGGGTGCCGTACATGACACGGCTGAACATGTCGCGGCCGAGCCGGTCAGCCCCGAACAGAAAAAATTTGTCGCGCGGGTTTTCCGTTGCAAACAGATGAACATCTGCTTCCCAGAGCCCCCAGAATTTGTAGGGAGTGCCTTTGCCGAAAAATTTCAGGTAAATGTTCTCGCCTGATGGCGTATAGGTAATTGCCAGTGTTTTCGGATCCCGCTTGCGCGTCATTTTTTCCACATAGGGGTGGAACGACCAGCCGTCTTCGCGGACGTCGATGAAATGGATCATTTGCGGCGGGTGAAAGACGGCGCGGCGGTGTTGGATGAACGGGTCCTCCGGTGCGGTAAACTCGCAGACAAGGGAAATCAGGTACATCAGCCCGATCACCCACAACCCGATCATCGCCAGATGGTGTTTTTTGAAGGCCCACCAGGTCAGTTGCCATTGCGAGGCGATGTCATATCGGTCGCGGTGTTGCCCGATATCGACGGTCAGTTCCGGTCCTGCTGTTTCACTCATAGGTCACCCGCGGGTCCAGAAACACCAACAGGATGTCGGAAATCAACATGCCGACGACGGTCAGCGAGGAAAGCAGCAGGACAAAGGCGCCGGCCAGGTACATGTCCTGCGACAGCAGCGCCTGCAGCATCAGGGGCCCGGCGGTCGGCAGGCCAAGGACAATTGCGGTTACAACCGCGCCTGAAACCAGATTTGGAAGCACCCATCCGATAGTCGAGATGAACGGGTTGAGGGCGACGCGCACCGGATACTTCATGATCAGCCAGAACTCGCTTAGACCCTTGGCGCGGGCAGTGTCGACGTAGGGTTTGTTCAGTTCATCGAGAAGATTGGCCCGCATGACCCGGATCAGGCTCGCCGTGGAGCCGGTGCCCAGGACCACAACCGGCAGCCACAGATGTTTCGACAGATCGACGATCTTGTCCCAGGACCAGGGGGCGTTTTTATAGGCCGGGGAAAACAGACCGCCCACGTCGGCGCCAAAATGGACAACGCCGATATACATGAGGATCAGGGCCAGCAGGAAATTCGGTGTGGCCAGGCCGATGAAGCCGATCGTTGTGGCCACATAGTCACCGATCGAATATTTGTGGACAGCTGAATAAATGCCGATGGGAAAGGAAATCGCCCAGGTGAACAGAAGGGTGGCCAGGGACAGGCACAGGGTCAGGCCCATGCGCTCCCAGACCAGGTCGGATACCGGTTGCCGCCATTCGAAACTCATCCCGAAATCACCAACCAGCAGGCGGCTGACCCATTTGAAGTACTGCACGTAAAGAGGCCGGTCGAGGCCGAAACGTTGTCGCAGGTTGTCGACAGAGGCCTGATCCAGGACCTCGTTCGATTCCCCGAGTTTGGCAATATAGGTTGTCAGATAATCGCCTGGCGGTGCCTGAATCAGCAAGAATGCGACCACGGAAACGGCAAACAGAAAGGGAACCATCCACAGGATGCGTTTGAGAATGTAGCGCCAGATCAAAGGACTCTCCAGAAAGTGCGGCCGACCCGACTATAGCGGGCCGGCGCGCCATGTGACTACCCTGACTTAGTTTACGTAGTAGTAGGTCTGCGGCAGGGTTGGACCCGGGTCCGGATACATCCACGATGAGGGAATGGTTGCCGGAACATTGCGCAGGTTCTTATTGACCACACCAACCAGGTTTGGAGCCAATGAGATGCCGATGGTCTCCATCTCGTCGGCAGCCATGCGGTGGATTTCGCGGAAAATGTCGAGCGCTTTTTCCTGATCGGCTTCTTTCTTGAAGGCATCATACAGGGCCAGGCGTTTTTTCATGGACTCGGTTGGTTCTTCGCCATCCTTGCCACCCGACAGGTACCAACGGGTCCACGGGATTGCAAACCAGCTGGCTTGTGGGTGCACGGCCAAAACGTTGCGTGGCGACAGTGTCGGGTCGAGACCGCCCGGTGCGCCCCAGACCATGATGTCGTGTTCGTTGGCTTCGCCGCGCGAATAATAGATCGAGCGTTCAACCGAACTTACGTTGACTTCGACACCGATTTTTTTCCATTGCTGGGCAATGATTTCCAGCGAGTCGCCCCAGTCCGGCTGTTCGATGCCGGTATACTGGATGTTGAAGGCGAAGCGCTTGCCGCTTGGCAGCAGGCGGTAATCTTCGCTGTCGCGTTTGCCGTAACCGGCTTTATCAAGCAGTTCGTTGGCTTTGTCCGGGTCATAATTGGTGTACTGACGTCCGAGCCGCTCGTCATAGAGAATGTGGCTCGGGCGTGGTCCGACCTGCCAGGGCTCGCCCTGGCCCTGATAGACGATATCGATGATTTCTTCACGATCAATGGCCAGCGACAAGGCCACGCGCACATCCTTGTTGCGCATCAGGGCGCGCATTTCCGGATCTTTGTGGGTGAAGTTGAAGTGTATGGACATGATGTTGGAGTTCGAGTTTTGCATATCGAGAATCTTGAACCCGCCTTTTTCGGCGTTTTCGGCAAATACCGGCTTGTTCGACAACTGGGAAATCCGCCGACGCTGCATGTCGATATTGCCGGCAATGGCTTCGAGAACGATGGCCTGGTTGTCCTGGGCCACGTTCATTTCCAGCGTGTCGATATAGGGAAGCTGGTTGCCTTCGGTGTCGACCTGCCAGAAATAGGGATTACGCTCCATCACCACCTGGGTTGAGCCGGCGGAATAACCTTCACCGGTGATGATCCAGGGGTCCAGGGTCGGGCGCTCGACATTTGACCAGCGGTTGGGTGCTTCCACTTCACCACATTTCAGGCGGAACAGGCCCGGCCAGTCTTCGACCGCATTGGTGGCGTCGACCATGGTCTGGATATCTTTGTTATATGTCGGGTGGTACTGCATGCAGTAATGTTTTGCCCAGAGCACAGGCTCCTGGGCCAGCGGGGTTGCCAGTTCGGTCAAAAAAGTTCCGTAAGAGGCGACAAATTTAAGGGTCACCGTCTGATCGTCAATTTTTTCCGCAGTCATGGCCTGGCCATCGACCACATAGCGGGCCGGTGGGTTTGGATAAAACTCCTTGTTGTGTAACAGATCGTTGACGTAGAACATGATATCATCGGCAGTAAACGGATGCCCGTCGGACCATTTCATGCCCTTGCGCAGTTTGAAGGTGAATTCCGAGCCCTTGTCGTTTACCGTCCAGCTCTCGGCAATGTTGGGTATAACGGTCGAGAAGTCCGGTTTCCAACGTGTCAGGCCCTGCGGACTGACAATGCGAAGGATTGAGTTGTGGTCGTTTGATCCGCCCAGTGAACGGCGCAATTTGCCGCCGTAAACACCAATTGCATCGAGCGGCTTGACCACTTCGGGTTTTTCCGGTAGCCGCTGATCCAGGGCAGGCAATTTTCCTGCCGCAACCATTTTTGCCAAAGACGGCGCCTCACCGGCGGCAAACGCCACCAACGGGGTCATAAGCGCGCCGACGGCAATCGAGGCCAACGACGCGATGCGCATTTTTAAAATCATGATTTCCTCCCTGAGTGTAAACATTGCGAAGTCTCACATCGAATAAATCTGCATGATCTTGACAATTTGTCAAACAGATTATCTTATGTTGTTAAATCGATGGTCAGGGGGAGGAAATAACGGGAAACAGGGGGTAACAGTAAGGTAATTATATGGATTTACAGGAAAATACACAGCGTTACGGTGGCACGGGTGCGCCCCTTGAACGACAGGTTTATGCCCAGTTGCTGGAACGCATTCGGTCGGGTCATTACAAATTGGGCGAAAAGCTGCCGGCCGAGAAGGATCTGACGGCGGAGTACGGGGTCTCGCGCCCGGTTATCCGCACCGCCCTGGCGCGCTTGCGTGACGATGGTCTTTTGGTTTCGCGCAAGGGGGCCGGGTCTTTCATAAGCGGTGGCGGGCAGGATGTAGAGGGCGGCTTTGCCCCCCTGCAGGGCGTCAACGACATCGAGGCCTATATCGCGTTTCGGAAAATGATTGAATGCACGTCAGCCGCCGAAGCGGCGCGGCACGTCAATGCTGAAGCCGTTGCCGAACTGCGTGAAATTCTTGAGGAAATGGATGAAATCATTGATGCGGGTGTTGCCACCGTTGATCTTGATTCAAAATTTCATTACCGGATTGCCGAGTTGTCCGACAACCGCTTCCTACTTGAAACATTGACGATGTTGCGTTCCCATACCTTCTTTATCGGAAAATTTGTCCGCAGTCTTGGCAGTACGGGTTATCGCAAGGGAAAGCGGGCCATGAACGGAGAGCATCATGTCATTCTGGATGCCATTGAAGCCGGAGACCCTGAAGCGGCGCGTCAGGCGATGCTGGATCATATCGAAGCTTCCGAGCGGCGCGTTTTCAAGGGGGAATAGGGGGGCCGCAGACATGACTTCCATTGCACAGGATAAAGACACATGAAAATCACAGGGCTTCGCTCCTTCATGACGCGTGACATTAACCGCCCGCGGGTGCTTGTCGCCATTGATACGGACGAGGGAATTACCGGCTGGGGCGAATGTTACAACCATGGCCCGGACAGGGCACTGCCTGCGTTGCTTGAATACCTTTATCTGCAGGTTGAAGGAGAGGACCCGACCCGTATCGAGCGACTGGTACTGAAGCTCCTGCAGCAATCGCGTTTCCCACCCGGCGCTCTTGGCCTGGCGGCAATCTCCGCCATCGATCATGCCCTGTGGGATATTTCGGCGAAAGCGCTCAATGTGCCGGTTTACCGGTTGCTGGGCGGTCATGTCCGCGACCGGGTGCGGGTTTACCTGGGTGTCTATGCGGAAAACGCGCCGGCAGCGGTGCGTGACCGTTGTCTCGACATGCAGGAGAGATATGGTCTGACTGCCTTCAAGCTGTCGCCGTTCCGCGTTGATATTCATGCCTCGCCCTGGGGCAAGGTACTGAAGTCGACAACCGACTGGGTGGCGGCGTTGGTTGATTTATGCCCGGATTTTGAGTTTGCTTTCGACGCCCACGCCAAATTGTTCGAGCCGTGGCAGGCGGTTCAGCTTGGCAATGCCCTGGCTCCCTTTCATCCGCTGTTCTACGAAGAACCCATGCGTCCGGAAAACATCGAGGCCTGGGGAAGGCTGAAGGCGCAGCTACAGGTTCCGCTGGCGACCGGAGAGAGTCTGTACTCACGCTTTGAGTTTACCCGCCTTCTTGAATGTGCCGGGGTCGACATTATCCAGCCCGACATCTGCGCCGTTGGCGGTCTGCTGGAGATGCGCAAGATCGCGGCCATCGCCGAGGCGCATTATGTCACGGTCGCGCCCCACAACCCGATGGGGCCGCTGGCCACCGCCATCAACCTGCATTTTTCTGCAGCCCAGCCAAACTTCAAGATCCTGGAATACCGGTTACCCTATAAGGCGGCCTATGGCGGTGACGACGAGGCGGCGGGTGACCACGATACCTACGTATCCGACCCCTATCTACCGGTCGATGGCCATCTTCAACTGCGCCCCGACCGCCCGGGCTGGGGCGTCGAGATCGACGAGGACTACCTTAAAACCGACCGCTATGTGCACTGGCAGCGCAAACTTCCGGTCCGGCCAGATGGATCCTACGGCTATTGCTAGTGCAGTTCATGTTCATATGGAATCGCTGAGACGTCCGCACCGGTTCCTCAGGCTGCGCAGCGGTTCGCGCAGCGATGTGGGACATCACAAGCGGGCCGCGACGCTGCTCAGGGAGTCCGTGAAGGCGACCGTGGCTACTAGGCGACGTTGGTGCGGGCGATCAGTGCCAGGTTGTTGACAATCTTCAGACAGGCGTCCGCCGCTTCTTTGCCCTTGGTGAAGAAATGGTCGCGGAAGAAATTGATATGCGGTTCATGCTCCTGGAACTGATGCGGCGTTAACACCACCGAGATAACCGGCACATCCGTATCAAGCTGTACCCGCATCAGCCCGTCGATCACAGCGGAGGCAACAAAGTCATGTCGATAAATGCCTCCATCAACCACAAATCCGGCGGCAACTATGGCATCGAAGCGTCCTGTCATCGCCAGATGTTTCGCCAGCAGGGGAATATCGAAGGAGCCGGGAACCGCGAAGGCCTCCAGATCGGTATCCAGACTGTTATGCCGCGCCAGTTCATCTTCGAACCCGGCCCGGCACTGGCCGACAATCTCGCTGTGCCAGCCGGCGCTGATGTAGGCAATGTTGATCTTTTTAGGTTGGAATGTCTGATCCATGCGGTCTCTCCGTCTTCTTTGAATCAGGGCAGCCAACCCACCCCGGTTCCGCACATTGCGGATCGGGATCGGTTGATTGTTCTCTTTCGTCCGGACTTTGACCGTCGGCTTCGGCATTTAACCGAATCTGCTGACCCTTCCCCCTTATGCGGAAGGCGCTCGCGGGCTTGCATAAAGGTGCTTACCGCCGGTGGGGATTTCCGCCCCGCCCTGAGAACATGATACCGCCCAACGAATTTGGACGATAACTGACATTTACTGTAAACCATACAGGTCTACAAGCATGCTTTATCGCGCGTAATCCGGCCCCCTGTCTGCCGCTGCAAAATGTCAAATCAGTCAGTTTCCTGCTGTTCAGCGAGACGCCTGACGAAAGCCCCGGAAAGAACGGATTTCGCCTTTAAGTAGAAGGCTTTACGGCGTGGCGACAACGTATTTAATTCAATTAGAAGTCTTTACTCATATGACGAAAAATGTAATTCTCCCATTCGCGCAGTCGACTGGTCATGGGGATGTGGCGTGAGTCTATGCACCTTTAAATAAGTAAATGGAAAGATTGAGTTAATGAAGTCCGGATTTGCCGTTGCTCTTGTTGTGGCGACAGGACTCTTGTTGTGGCGACAGGATTGGTTGCGCCAGGTATGTCGTACGCAGGCGAAACAGGCCCGTATGTTTCCGGCTCCCTGGGTTTAAGCCAGCCGAGCGATACGGACATTACCGGCACAGGAATCAATACGTCATTGGATTCTGACTTGGGTTATGGATACGCTCTGGCTCTGGGTAACGCTTTCGGCAACGGAGTGCGGGCAGAAGTCGAGGTCAATTATCGCGATTCATCAGTCGATTCGATTGGCAGCGCATCCGGTGCCGGTGACATTTCAGGCCTTGGCGTTATGTTCAACGGCTATTACGACTTCAATATGGATTCCGCCTGGACCCCTTATGTCGGTGCCGGTGTGGGCCGTGCACGCATTTCCTATGATGGTGTTTCGCCGGTCGGCGGATCACGAATCAATGACGGGGACTCGGTATTTGCCTACCAGGCGATTGGTGGCGTCAGTTATAAACTGAACGATCAGGCCAACATGTTCAGTGAATACCGCTATTTTGGTACAGAGGACCCCAGTTTCCGCACCGCCTCCGGTGTTGATGTCGATGCCGAATACGGCGAACACCGGTTTATGGTTGGATTGCGGTGGTTCTTCGACGCTCCGAAACCGGCACCTGCGCCGGCGCCGGTGCCCGTCGCTGCACCGGCACCTGTTGCCCAACCGGCACCGGCTCCCGCACCACCGCCCGCTCCGGCTCCGGTCGCGGAGGTTGTCAGCAATTATCTGGTCTTCTTTGACTGGGACAAATCAGACATAACCGAGGGTGCCCGCGCCATTGTCGCTGAAGCAGCGCGCAACAGCCGGACAGCCGGCATCAGCCGGATCGAAGCGACCGGCCATGCCGACCGCTCGGGAACCGACCGCTACAACCTGGGTTTGTCGCAACGGCGGGCCCAGGCGATTGGTGCAGAACTGGTTCGCCAGGGCGTTCCGGCTGAAAACATTGTCCTTCAGTGGAAGGGCGAGCGTGACCCGCTGGTGGTAACGGATGACGGCGTTCGTGAACCACAGAACCGCCGGGTTGAAATCGTTTTCAACTGATCTCAAAATCGGTAACGCTGCCATCGTTTTATCGGTGGCGGCGTCACCGTAACTTTCTCCTGCCTGGCTAATGCCGGTTGTTGTCCCGATGCGCGGATGGCGAACTGAACGGCCGACGAAACACGGAATATCCAGGACGGCTGGAAATTGATGGCGGCGTGACCGGGAGACCGGCGGCTGCGGGCCGCAGTCCGCCGTCGTGACTTTCCTCCGCCGGGCCTGGGCCCAGCGCACGCCCCCCCCAACACAGATATCCTGAGGCCGTCCAACGGTTGCGCCGGGGCATGGCGTATTTAACCATACATATCCCGGGAATGTATTTCGATGGCTTGCTGGATAGACCGGCGGCAGATGTCGGCGAAGACTTCCGTTTTTCTCGGCACCGAAGTCTGTTTTGGTGAAACCAGGCAGAGATAGGCTTCGTCAACTTCGGGGCTGACCGGGCGGCGGACAATAACATCGCCGTTATAACTGCGCTGGCTGAGGATCGGCAGCAAGGCAAATGAATATCCCATATTCATCCCGACCATACTGCGTACAAGCTCCAGAGACCGGGCGCGGAACTGGACATCGGGCTGGATACCCCGTTGGCGAAACAGAGTCTGGTAATATTCACGTACCCCGGGGATGTCGAGCATGACGAAAGGATGGGGGGCCAGATCGTTCAGGGATACAGATGGGCGATCTGCCAGGGGATGATCCCTCGACATGAGAACATGTGGGCGGACGGGTAACAGTTTTTCCAGCTTTACGGAACTGTCGTCAAACATGTCATAGGTGATGGCAATATCGGCGATGCCTTCCTTGACCGTATTCACCACATCGATAAGCGAGGCTTCATGGGGACGTACACGCAGACCCGGGTGCTGCTTCTTGAGCTCGCGGATAATCGGCGGCAGAATATAGGGAGCAATGACATAGTAACAGGCGACCTGAACTTCACCGACAATATGCGCACCATAGCCCAGGGCTTCGTTATGAAATGTGCTGGCTTCATCAAGCAGCTTTTGCGCGCGAAGCACGAAATGGCGCCCTGTTGGTGTCAGCGACAGCCCTTTAGCCCGGTTGCGAACGAACAGACTGTATCCATAGGTTTCTTCCATACCGCTGATGGCGGCGCTGATCGTCGGTTGCGAAATACTTGTTTCAACGGAAGCGCTGGTAATGCTGCCGGTTTTCGCGGCAGCGATAATATACGACAGATGCACAAGATTGAGATGCATGCCTAAACCTCAGAAAAACGGAACATCAGTTTGATTGTATTCCATTTTTCTTAATATGTTGAAATTTTAATTATGGCCGTTGAAATTTCACCGGGCCGGTAAGGCGCCAATGGCTTTCTGATTGAGACGGGGCGCTATCTGTCAACGGCGGAGTAAATCTAGTCCATTAGGGCGGAGTAAAACCAGTCCACTTGATGTTAAGCAGAGCCTGGTGTTGCGGGTTGTCCCGGTAGTCCATAGGAGGGACCCGCGCTGCTTCGTGTAGCGC
>JABMNT010000119.1 GCA_013203595.1 Rhodospirillales bacterium | reverse complement strand
TGCTCCGATTAAATCCGACGGTAGTCATGAATAATGTGGGTGTAGAAATATAGACCAGGGGAATGCTCCGCAATTGTGCCTCCCTGGCAATGTGGCGCGAACCTTCCACATGAACGGCCTGGGCAAGGGCCGGGTCGTTTTCGCATTCATCGACGTTTGTAATTCCAGCCGCGTGAACAATGACGTCGGGGTTCATATCCCGGATTATTTTTTGAACTAAACCGGCCTCGGTAATATCGACGGCAAATTCCCGCAACCCATCAATACCCACATCATGGGTTGATTTCAAAGCCGATACGGTCTTCTGGTCCGCCACCAATTGCCCGCACAGGGCATGCCCCAACAATCCGCTGGCGCCGGTAATCATCCAATGGTGGGGTCGGTTTTCCGTCATGTGAACTTTTACAACATTTAGATTTGATCCGGTTTGATCCGGGCAAGCTACCGCAGTCTGGGTGAAAAGCCACCAGACTGCCTGTTCCTATCGAAGCCCGGCTTACTGTGCCGGGCCATTGTTCTAACGCCGGCTTAACCGCAAGCCTTATCGGCTTGCAGGGCCCGCCGCCGGTTAATTACCAAATCAGGCGGGACAGCTTGCTGCCCGGTAACCGCCCGCCCGGTAAAGCCTGGGAAATGCCTGCCGACGCGCCCGTCTGTGCTCATATCACGCCGCCTTTGTAGGAAGCGAAGCCCCCCGAACTCTGGTGGATGCCGAGAAACGGCATGGCCAGAACCCGCATGGGCACAAATGCAGCAACGAGTTCATCATAGGTTTTCTGGGGAGTGGTCATATCGGTAATCATAAACGCATCAACCGCTTCAACCGCATCGGTTGAGGCGCGCACTGGAATGCCCATGAATGTGCCGGTGGTTTGCACGGCCTGCGCATCAACGATGGCGACCAGATCAACCGGGTGATCGGACGCCCCCAGAACCGTGATTTCACACAACTCGCTTTTACCGACCAGAACAATGCGGCGCCATCCGCGATCCGCGCAAAAAGCCAGTAATTCGTCGCTCTCGACGCGGACCAACCGAAAGAACGACATCGATTGCGATAGATATGTAGCGGTCAGCCGGGTTTTTTCGGCAAAGCCCTTTGGCGTCAGATAATAGCCATAACGACTGGTCGGGGCCTGCCTGACCTTGATCAGACCAGCTTTTACGCAGCGTTTCAAATAGGTATTTACCAGGCCGAGAGCAATACCCAGTTCCTTAGCGGCCAGGCGCTGGGTGAGGACTGGTCCTGATGAACGGCCTTCAGCAACCCCAGGGTCACTTCCGCTTCGCTCTGGCTATAATTTTCGTTGGGCAAGGCCGGTTCCCAGCATTCAGCAGTCGTATAAAGACATCGTTCATTCTGTGAACAAATATATGTTCACAGAATGAACTGCAAGCCCTCTTTTTGCGACGATCGGCCTGTTGCAACATCGGCTGCCCTTGGTTGTTTGCTATCGAACCTACTTTTCCCCCGGCACTAACCGGCGTCCCGCACCCGCTCGATATCGGCACCGCAGGCACTGAGTTTTTCCTCCAGCCGCTCGTAACCGCGGTCGAGATGGTAGACCCGGCTGACCAGGGTCTCGCCCCTGGCCGCCAGCCCGGCCAGGACCATGGAGACCGAGGCCCTGAGATCGGTGGCCATGACCTGGGCACCGGACAGTTTCTGGTTGCCGCGGACAATGGCTGAGCGGCCCTGGACATTGATATCGGCGCCCATGCGCCGCAGTTCGGGCACATGCATGAAGCGGTTCTCGAAAATCGTCTCGGTGATCATCGAGGCACCGCTGGCCACCGTCATCAGAGCCATGAACTGGGCCTGCATGTCGGTCGGGAAACCGGGATAGGGCTCGGTCATCAGATCGACGCCGTGCAGGCCGCCGTTGATGCGGCTGACCCGGAGCCCGGCCGGGGTTTCATCGAACGCCACACCGACCCGGCCAAGCACGTCAATGACTGCCTCGATCAGGTCGGCGCGGGTATCCTTGAGCAGAATATCGCCACCGGTGATCGCCGCCGCCACCGCATAGGTGCCGGTCTCGATGCGGTCCGGCAAAACCGTGTGGCTGGCCCCGTGCAGCCTGTCGACGCCGTGGATTTTCAGGGTATCGGTGCCGATGCCCCGGATATCGGCGCCCATGGCCGTCAGGCAATTGGCCAGATCGGTGATTTCCGGCTCGCGCGCGGCGTTGCCGATGACCGTTTCACCCCTGGCCAGGGTCGCCGCCATCAGGATGTTTTCGGTGCCGCCGACGGTGACCATGGGAAACACCACATGACCGCCCCTGAGCCCGGATTCGGCACGGGCATCGATATAGCCTTCGCTCAGCTCGATGGTCGCGCCCAGCTGTTCGAGCGCTTTCAGGTGCAGATCGACCGGCCGGGTGCCGATCGCGCAGCCGCCGGGCAGGGACACCCGGGCCCGGCCCTGGCGCGCCAGCAGCGGGCCCAGCACCAGAACCGAGGCCCGCATTTTACGGACCAGGTCATAGGGCGCGATGGTATCGCTGGTCTCGGCCGCATCAAGCTTGAACACCCGCCCGCCGTGGCCGCCGGGAGCAGCCCCGTTCATCGACACATTGACGCCCAGTTCGCTGAGCAGGTTGCTCATGGTCGCAATGTCGGCCAGATGCGGCAGGTTGGAGAGCACCAGCGGCTCCTCGCTGAGCAGGCAGGCCGCCATCAGCGGCAGCGCCGCATTCTTGGCGCCGCTGATCTGGATGGTGCCACGCAGGGGGTTGCCGCCGCGAATTCGAATTTGGTCCATGGTGCTCCCGTCGGGGTCGGTTAAAGGTGGCGGGCGTCGGCGATGATATGAAGGACAGCCCCCAGGCCGTCGCCACCCGTTGACAGGCTTTTAGCCGACCGCCTGTGCCGCCTCAAGCCCCGGTCGCCAGAATGTCCACCGATTATGGCAAAAAAACGTTTAACAGACGTTTAACCGCCGGTTTTGTCCGTTTTTCCGGTTTCGCCGGGATCAGTGGGATCAGTGGGATCGGCGGGATCGGCGGAATCAGCGGAATCGCCGTCCCCGCCGCCCCCGTCGGTTTCGCCGGGGGCCGGGCCGCTACCGGCGGCCGAGCGGGCCCGGATCTGGCCCTTGCGGCGGCCCAGATTGTCGCGCAGCGCCCGCGCCAGGCGCTGTTCGCGCTCGACCTGCAGGGCGATCTTGCTGGCCCGCACGGTCACCGAGGCCGGATCTGTGCCGTCTCTGTCGGATCCACCCATACCTGCCTGCTCCTTTGCGCCAAATCCTGCCGGAGAGCTATGTTTAGGGCGGTTTCGGCGAAGGTCAAGAATTAGCGGCAATCAGTCAATTGCGGGCTTGCCAGCGATTGAAGCCTATGGCATGTTGCGCCCGCTCAAGCGAGACATAGCCGTCGTAGCTCAGGGGTAGAGCACGTCATTGGTAATGACGGGGCCGGTGGTTCAATTCCACCCGACGGCACCATTTCCAGCCCCCGGTTCTCCGGGGGTTTTTCATTTTCCAGCTTTAAATCTTGTCGATCGTTTGCTGGCACCGTGACTAAATCGTGCCCGTAGGTGTTCAGCGCCGCTACCGCCCGTTCCTGATACTCAGGAGCCAGGTGAGAATAACGCTGAACCATGGTCAATGACTTGTGCCCGGTCATATGCATCACTTCGTAGAGCGGCAGGCCCTGCTGGACGAGGCGCGAGGCAAAGGTATGGCGCAAATCGTGAAAGCGGAAGTCTTCAAGCCCGGCTTTCGTGCGGGCCGTATTAAAGGACGATTTCACCCGCTTTAAGGGCTTGCCCTGATAGGTGAACACGGGACCGCTGTCTTTCGGTCCCAATGCCAGCAAAACCCGCTTGGCGCGTTCTGTGAGCCGTATGGAGCGATCTTCGCCGTTCTTGGTCTCGATGAACGTCACCCGTCCAGATCCTAAGTCCACATATCGCCAGTCCAGCCTGAACAGTTCTGAACTTCTTCCACCCGTATCCAGGGCAAAAGCGATTAACAGGCGCATCCGTTCGGGACACGCCTTTAACAAGCGATGTTCTTCGTCGACCGTCAGCCAGCGCGTTCTGCCCTTGGGCTGTTTGACCTTGGGGAAGACCGGCAAGGAAACCAGATCCCCTTCGTCCTTGGCCTTGTTGAGGATCGCCTTGATGAGTGCCAGATAGCGCTGCAAACTTGCATCCTTCTGGGTTTCCCGACAGGTGTCGGCAAAGCCCCTCAATGCCTTTGCATCAATTTCACTCAGCATTTTGTCACTAAACTTATCCAGTATCATTTGCAGCTGATAGCGGTTGGTATCTTCGTAGCCTTTCGGGTTCTCCCGTTTTTTGGCGTCTGCATAGCGCAACAGGGCGTCGCGAAAAGGAACATCGGGGATCACCCCGAAATGATGTTCCATAAAGCTTTCCTGTTGCCATTTCCCGGCAAGTGCCTTGGCTACCGATTTATCGTCAGTCCCAGTGCTCTTGCGGTGTCGTTGACCTTTCTGGTCGATCCATGAGACCCACCAACTGGCGGAGTCTTTGCGTTTGTAGAGTCGCATATCTGCCTTCTCCTCTGATTGTCTGAGGTTCGGGCGCTGTCGCAGGATTTAGTATCGTTGAGATAAGCTTCGATATCAACAATGTCCCACCGCCTGCAACGCGGACCCAAATCGCAATAGGGAATGCCAAAGCTCATGAAGGTATCGACAGACATACCGATCCACGTCGCCGCTTCTTCGCGGTTGAGATACCGCCGGGGCGGTATGGCCGCCGTGTATGTCGTTTCCCTAGTCATCGTTCCCTAATGAATTCCCTAAAATCTTCAATGTTCAAACTCTGCCTGATCGTATCGCCCTTTGTCTCAATCCCTAGGGATTGATCACTAGGGATTGGCCCCGAACGGGTCCCTAGAGATGCCTCCCCTTTGCCTCCCTAGAGTCGCGGTCCCTAGGGAGCCACCTCAGACAAATCACAATTCCGGGCCCGATTCCGGCCCCCGTATACGTATACGGAAACGAACCCTACAAACCCGGATCCAATCCGCCTGAACGGGCGAATCGAGTGATGAATAGCAGGCCCTGAAAAAGGCCGCATTCCCGTATACGTTACGTAACGGGATTTCATGTATTTTCGGGTTTGGTGCTTTTTATTTCCAATTCCCGTTACGTAACGGGAATTTGCCGTGGATTTAAGTTGTCGCATTGTCTTTTTCCGTTACGTAACGGGGTAGGCCCGAATCGAAATCAGGAATAACCCGTATACGGGATCGGGGCGACCACGTTACGTATACGTAACGTGCGGGGTGGGGATTTTGAGTTTTTGATAAAACATTCAAATTTCCTGTAGTTTTGCTTTTTTCTTAAGTTGTGACAGGCCTCTTTTAATAAGTTACAGTTGTGAAAAGAGTTATTAAGGGGGGTGACTTAAATTGCCTTCGGGGACACCTAACCAGAATCCAGAACAAAAAGCGCGGGACAAAATTGACCTGTTGCTGAACGATGCTGGCTGGGTTGTGCAGGATAAAAACAAAATCGATTTTAAAGCGGGACTCGGCGTCGCCGTTCGCGAATACCCGACCTATGTTGGCCCCGCAGACTATGTTCTTTTTGTTGAGCAAAAAGCCGTTGGGCTCATCGAGGCAAAACCTGAAGACTGGGGCCATAAAATTACGACCGTCGAAGAACAGTCCAAAGGTTACGCAGAAGCCGAACTGAAATGGATTTCCAATACAGAACGTCTGAATTTTATTTACGAAAGCACAGGTATTATCACCCGATTTACCGATGCACGGGATCCAAAACCCCGGTCCCGGGAAATTTTCAATTTCCACCGTCCCGAGACACTGTTGGAATGGACAAATCAGGGCTCAACTTTAGCGGGCCGGCTTCTGAAGTTACCGGAACTGAACCCACAAGGGCTGAGAAATTGCCAAACGATTGCAATCAATAAATTGGAAGGTTCGTTTAAAAACCGTCACCCCCGGGCTCTCATTCAAATGGCGACAGGAGCTGGAAAGACCTTTACGGCGATAACGTCCATATATCGTTTACTTAAGCACGCTGACGCCAAACGGATTTTGTTTTTAGTCGACACCAAGAACTTAGGCGAACAGGCTGAACAGGAATTTATGTCCTATGTGCCAAATGACGATAACCGCAAATTCACCGAACTGTATAATGTCCAACGGCTAAAATCTTCATTCGTTGCCAATGATAGTCAGGTATGCATCAGTACCATTCAACGTATGTATTCGTTATTGAAAGATCAGCCACTGGAGGACGCCGCAGAAGAAATAAACCCGGCAGAACTGGTTCAGCCTAAAGAGCCGATGCCAGTGGTCTACAGTGAAAAAATCCCTCCTGAATTTTTTGATTATATCTTTATCGATGAATGCCACCGTTCAATCTATAATTTGTGGCAGCAAGTTCTGGATTACTTCGATGCGTCGCTGGTCGGTTTAACCGCAACTCCAGATAACCGCACCTATGGCAATTCAGTTGTATTGCCATCGACAACTGTGGAATTACTATCCGTGTATACCTGTTGTTTTTCGGACACCCAGAAGATCCCGGCAAGCGGAGAGAGTCGCAAACCATCAACACCATGCACATCCTTATCTACCGTATAGGTCGCGTTGGCAGACGCAAATTTTCGCTTCCCTGAGGTCGCCCCGGTCACCGATCCGTTCAGCGTCCGGGTGAAATCATAATCAATATCGCTGTATCCGGCGACAGCACTGACATACAACTGATCGGAAAGGTTGACGCCAATATACGGAGCAATTGTAAATCCTGCCCCTTCGTAGGTCCCGCGATTGAACGCGGTATCGATGTTCATATTTTCCCAGCCAAGAGCAACACCCAGCAAAACGGTATCGGTCACTTTATAGTCTACGCCAACGCCGAAATTAGACACGGTACCGTCATATTCACCGCCAGTTTCGCTATTGTCCATTATGCTCCAACTTCCGCGCGCCCAGACACCCAGCCCTTCGGACTGACCGCCCGCCGCCACGCCAGACTGCCGACCGGAACCAAGATAGGCTGTGGCACTCGCTCTATCCTGTCCGCTAGCAGCCGTCGTACCCGGCTGAATGGTCGAATTAATCTGGGCACCGATCATACCCGCCATCGCAGCTGCGGCATCAATCGTCGCAACACTGGACACCAACGAATTCGCTTCGCGCTGGTTGTTCACCGCACTGGCCTGAACTCCATCAGCCGCAAGCAAGCCTGCGCTCAGTGATGCAAGGGCGACAAATGCCAGAAACATTCTAGCTGCCATTTATATGGTCTTTCCCACCTAAATTCCACACACGCCCAACGCGTTACCGCTTATTAATACCCAGCTACACGTTATCTCGTAAAGGTCATTATAGAAATAAAAAACTCAATAACTGCTTAAGATAGGCGATCAGCACCTCATAAGCCTACAGATACCTCTTTCCCCCGTTATTCCTGTAACCATTGTGGCAATTTATCATGGTGACGACTCAACGCATCACGTTTCCATGGCATCAGTCAACTGCTGGCTGATAAGCTTCCGCATTGTCGCCACAACATGTTGATTATCAAACTGTTTCTCTATCCGCGCCCTCAACTCAGATCCCAATTGCATGCGTTCGCCTGGGCCTTCAACCAGCCTTTGAATGGCACGGGACAAGGCCTCTGGGTCGCGGGCAGGAATAACCAGTCCGGATACGCCGTCAACCACCAGATCCTGGCCGCTGCCTATATTCGTGGTAATCACCGGACGGGCACATGATCCAGCCTCCAACAGGGCCTTAGAGATGCCTTCCCCATAGAATGTCGGAAACACACCTATCGCCGCCCTTTGCCAGACATCGACAATGTTATCCTGGTATCCCCACCATTCGACGATTCCGTCTTCTTGCCATCGCGCCAGCATCTGTAGCGGTATATAGTGCCAATTGGTGTAGTCCGGCACGCCAACCAGAACAACTTTCACGTCAACCCCACGTCGCCTGAGGATTTCGGCCGCCTCGACAAGTTCGCCGACACCTTTTGACCACAGCAACCGGCCGACGAAAGCGACGGTGAGAGGTTCGCTTTCCGGCTGCGGAGAAAAAACGGCAGTATCGACTCCCGACCCCCGGACCAGAGCCACTTGGGTAGCCGCCACAATGCCTCTATTGACAAAAAAATCCCAATTGTCCTGATTCTGGACGACCAACAGCGCCCCTTTTTGCCGAAACAACAGCCTTAAAGTCTTCCACAACACTATTCTCAATATGGAGATCAAGGCATGGTCGACAATGGCGAGACGCCCCACGCCCGGCACCAGATTAAGCGTTGCCGTATTTTTCAGCACAGATAAGGCGATCATCCCGAAAACCGAGACTTTCAATGAAACGTGCAGGACGATATCTGGGCGCTCTTTAAAATAGAGCCAGAACAATTCCAGTATGCTGCCAAAATTGCGCAGTATATTGACGTTCGAGCGGGTGAACAGGCGCAAGGATATATGTCGAAATCCCATATCTTTAATAGTCTGGACATGCGCCCCTGCCCGCGTGACGACGACCACATCCAGACCGAGCGATTGCGCGGCCTTAGCCATGGGCAGGCGATGTGAACAGAAGTACCAGTCTTCCGAAGTAACGATCAGGAATTTCTTTTTACGCAACCCGTCGCCCCGCTTTTTGTTACGCATGGTCATGACGCAGCCATAACTGGAACATCAGAACGGGCCATAACGCATAGTGCCAATTCACCTCACCGGAAAGATGTTGCCTCCACTTTTTTTGAATCGGGCCGGCGTTCAGATAACCTTCCGCCTCCATGCGCCGGGGATCCAAAAGATCTTCCGCCCAACCGCGCAACGGCCCCCGCAGCCAGGTGTGCATGGGAACGCCAAATCCCATTTTGGGGCGATCGACCAAGTTCTTGGGAACGTAGCGATGAAGGACTTGCCGCAACAGCCATTTGTCTGTGCCTTCGCGATAACAAAGATCTGTGGACTGGCGCCAGGCGAAGTCCATAACGTCTTTGTCGAGCAAAGGCATACGCGCTTCCAGTCCGGCCGCCATCCCCGCCCGATCAACTTTCACCAGAATGTCGTCGGGAAGATAAGTCGCCGTATCTATCCACCGCATATCGACCAGGGCATTCCCTGTCCGGACACCGTCCCAGTCCGAGTGCAACATCCCCAGCGGCTCCTCAGCACCGCGCACGATGCGGTCGCCGGGCTCCCACTGCACAAGCATACGCCTGTACGCCTGAAGAAAGTCATCCTGTTGCAGCAGGCGCGCCGCCTTCATCAGACGGTCAGGCGTCAGCCGATGGCCGGCCACCGGCGGCAAAAATCGACTCAGGCGGCCAACCGGGCTTTTCGATGTGCTTTTCAGAAACGCGGCGACGGCACGCCGCAGACCCGCAGGAAATTTAGACAGATGGCGCATATGATTCCAGGTCAGACGATAACGGGGATATCCAGCAAACATCTCGTCGCCGCCGTCACCTGTCAAAACAACCTTGCCATGATGCGCGACCTCTGCACAGACAATAGCCGTCGGGATCTGCGACATATCCGCAAACGGTTCATCGTAAATATCGGGTAAACGCCCGATTGTCTGTAATGCGACTTTTTCATCCACCTCGATTTCAGTGTGGTCTGTTCCCAGATGGCTCGCAACGGCCCGTGCGTGGTCGGCTTCATCATATTCAGGGTCGGCGAACCTGACCGCATATGACCTGACTGGCGTGCCTGCCACCTGTTGCATCAACGCCGTGACCAAAGAGGAATCGACCCCACCCGACAACAGGCTGGCGACCGGCACATCAGCAACCATATGACGCGCGACCGATGCCCGGAGACGGCGTTCCAGCTCGTCGGCAGCCGACACCGGATCACATTCGGGCTGACGCGCGCCGCTGAGCACAGCCGCTTCCAGGGACCAAAACTCCCGCTCCTCGACATTGCCGTCCAAATCGATCGCAACAAAATGTCCGGGCTTAAGTGTGCAGACACCATCATAGATCGAAAGTGGGGATGGGATATAATTAAACGCCATCAGGCCCGCGACCGCATCACGGTTAATTGAGGCCACAAAAGCCGGATGACGGCGCAGGGCTTTCAGTTCGGACCCAAATAAAATCCAATGGCCGAAACGGCCCCAGTATAAAGGTTTCATACCGATGTGGTCTCGTGCCAAATGGAGTGTGCCTGCACCGGGGTCCCAAAGGGCAAACGCATACATTCCCATAAGACGATCCAGGGTTTTCGGCACCCCCCACTCCCCACAGGCCTCAAGAAGAACCTCGCTGTCGGCCTCTCCAAAAAACGATGACCCCAAACTACCGAGTTCGCGTTTAAGATCGCGGTAATTATAGATCTCGCCATTGCAGACCAAAACATGACCACGGCGCGAAGAGCGCATTGGCTGATCCCCTGTCGGAGACAGATCAATAACAGACAGCCGGCGATGACCCAGAGCAACGCCGCTTTCCTGATCGACCCAAACCCCCATACCGTCTGCCCCCCGGTGCGCCAAGGCCTGGGTCATCGACTGAACAATTAGGGAAAGCTGTTCATTTGACGTCCGCCCCGTCAAATCAATGCATCCTGCTATGCCGCACATAAAATCAATTTTCCAGCCCGCCAGAAAGACTCAATACCGTCACCCGCGGACATGTTGTCGGGTTAATGAAATAACGCGCCACGATGACGGCGCCTTGGATGCAAACGCAAGGGGATCCGTTCTGACTTAAATTCACCGGACCTTGCCACAATCAGCGATGTTTGACCATGGCGATAAGCTCCAGTGTGCGGCAGACAAGGCGGTCTACGGTATACTGTTTTTCAATCCGCTCGCGCGCCTGTTTCCCCTTTTTTCGCAGCGCCTCCCGCGAACAGTTCGATGCCTCTTTCAGAGCCGCAAACAGAGCGCATTCATCACCGGCGGGTACGATCCAGCCGGTGTCTGCGACGATCTCAGATGTCGCCCCTACATCCGTAGCGACAACAGGTACGCCACAGGCCATCGCCTCGGCGATCGCGTTCGGGAAACTTTCGCCGAAAACCGAGGGAAGGCATAAAACATCAACTGCACAATAGAAGTCACGCATCGACGTGCGTTCGCCAAGCCCCAAAACGCCGTCCTCGCCAAACCGTTCGGTTCCCCGTCCCGCCAGGACAAACCATATTCCAGGAGAATGTTTGCGCATGCGTCGAACGACGGCCAGCAAAACATCAAAGCCCTTCATGGGATCATATCGTGCCGACACGCCGACGATAAAGGCGTCACGGGGAAGCTCCCATGTCCCGCGCAGCCGCTGCCCCGCGACGCGGTGCGGAACAAATGTCCCGGTATCGATGCCGTTGGCAATCCAGTGCAGCTTTTTATCCGTCATGCCCATGCCGCGGGCGCGGCAATCGCGAAGCGCCTGCTCGGAATTACAGACGATTACCGGAGCATAAGTGCTAAGTAAAAGCTCCACGTGTGCTGGCAGGCGTTCCCAAAATCCGTATTGTCCGGGCTTCATCTTACTCGCACGGACCCCCCAGATAACCGGCATGTTGCGAACAAACGGCCGCACCAGAACCGACAGAATATTTGAAACAGTCAGAAAACTGTATAGGCAGTCCGGCCGCTTCGCCCTCAGCCTGGCGATCAGCCGCCACATAAACCTGATTATATCCCAGCGTCCGGATTTATGCAGGCAGTGGATAGAGACATTTGTATGGGCCAGTTCGTCTGCCACGACTCCGCCTGGATAATAGGTCAAGATTTCAACCTCATGCCCCGCTTGACCAAGAGCGCACGCCAGCACACCGACCTGCGTTTGCGCCCCACCGCTATCCAGGGCCCTAATCAGAAAACAGATTTTCATAACGCCACAATATCTTCGTAAAGATCTTGATAGGCCGAAATCATATGATCCAGATGAAAAGTCCCTGCAATACGATTGCGGGCGGCTTGTTTTCTTTCAACGGAAAGGTCGGACAGTGCCTGTACCAGCCCGCGCGCGAGACTGGCGGCATCACCTGGCGGCACAGTCCACCCCGTATCGCCGACGAGCCACGCATTATCGCCGACATCTGTCGCCACGACCGGCACACCACAGGCCATGGCCTCGCCAATTACATTCGAAAAGCCTTCGCCGAAAAGTGACGGTAAGCAAAAGACATCGAATGCCGTATAACACGCAGCGATATCCTCTTGCGGCGGCAGGGAAACGACCGCGTCATGGTGTAGTCTTTCCACCCCGTTCCCGATCAAAACGAATTTTGTATCCGGCATTACGGCAATGACGCCATCGATCGCCTGCAGAAGAACCGGATATCCCTTCATTGGGTCATTGCGGGCCACCACCCCGACCACGGGCACCTGTTCCGCAATGCCCCAGCGGGCGCGCAGCATTTTGCCTCGGCCATTGTCCGGTTTGAACCGACCGCAATCAAAACCGTTTTCGATCCGTTTCCAGCGTCTTGGCCGATAGCCGAGGCCTTTGTGAAAACGTTCTCCTGCGCCTGAGTTTACAACTGCGCAGTCGACTGCTTGAGACAACGCCGGCAGGCATCGCCGTACGGCAGATGTCATCTTGTTGTATCGCGTGAGGTCCATATTGGAGCATCGCACATTCCAAAGCAGGTACTTCACCGAACATATTCTGCGCGCAATCGTCGCGAGCAGGTCGGCATGATATAGCCAGGACTGAATAATATCCGGGCGTTCTCTTCTGACAATCTTCAACAGCCGCCAGAATGCCCCGACAATCATCAGATTCTTTTTCATATTGAGGTAATGCACCTGGACGCCGGCCCGTTCAATTGCCGCCGACAGAGGCGTAGCAGCGGTTAAACTGACCACCGTTTGCAGATAGCGGTCGTGGTCCATCAGGCGACATACTTTTTCCAGAGTAATTTCCGCGCCACCAAATTCCAGAGACGTTATAAGGTGGAGGATACGGATCCTGCCGCTCGGCAGCAAACATCTGCCTGCCGATGCATCGCAATCGGCGCCAGAGCTCTCGTCATTTGCATTCATGCCCCCAGGCACCCCGTTCATTCAAAATGCACCCCTTGTCTGAGCAAATCCGCAATAGGCGTAAATAAGATTAGAACGCAGAAATTTGTTCAACGCCCTGTGACGGCCCGTCCCGCTAAACGAGAAGGGGGTTAGCTGTCTGATCATCGGCGTATTTTCCACGCCTTGAATTCCGGTGATTCCAGGATGCGGTCCGCATAGGCTCTGGCAACCAGGGCATTTGCCGCCGCATTCGGATGCCCGTCATATGGACTTAGCCTCCAGCGAGACATATCTTCTTGATGCGGGGATAAAACATCACGCAAATCCCAATACGGCAGTCCGGCCCCTTCCACTTGCACACGCACCTGGTCGTGCATGCTCTGAAACGCGTAAGAGCCGTCCATAAAAATCGGCCAGTGTGCAACAAACCCAGAAATCTTGTGCGACGCCAGATATCGGCCGATATCTTCGGTTGCGGACTGGACAGATTTCCACCCCTCTCCCTGAGGGTCATAGATGCGGTTGATATACGGCGTCATACTTTCATGCTGTTGAATGGCGGAAATATAGAGACGGTAATAAGCGTAAGATCCGAACCCGCTGATAAGGGTCTCGTGAACCGGCGTGAGTAAGGAAAGCGCATTCTCCTGCCTGGGTCTCGCGGCAGGTATCTCCGGATCGTTCGCCACGTAGTTCACGATCACCATGTCCGGCTTCAGGGTCGGGCCCTGCGCATCCAGCAGATTCGCCTGCTGCAGTGTGTTCCAGCCGCTGTGACCCGTATTGTACACTTCAACGGTCAAACCGTCAGTTTTCAGCACAGCTGACAGAATTTGTTCCAGTTGGTGGCTGAAGGTTTGTTCCCGGGACAAGCCGGCTCCCTCAGTAAAAGAATCCCCGAGCATCAAAATACGAAATGTATCGATCGATTTATCAGCCGAGTAGTCCCGGTCCCGGTGACCGAATTCATTGTAGGGGAAATAACTCCAATCCGGCCAAAAGTGCTCAATCCCCGGATTATCTGCCAAAGAATCATATACGGGCACGATACGGGCAATAATTTCCACGGCCAGCAGAGCCGCAGCAACCCCCTGCCAGGTCACAAGCATCCGTTCCCCGGTTCCGGCCGGCCTCTTGTGGAAGGCTAAAAAGGCTGTCAGGACGACAAGGATAAGCGGGATAAAAAGCACCAGCCCATAGAGCCCCCTGCCCGATAAACTGCGCACGTCAATCACGTCCGCGCGCAGCATAACCAGCAGAGCTGCCGAACAAAGCGCTATAACCAGCCCTGCCCCCTTACCCGTCAGTCTTGCGACAATCACCGGAGCCAACACGAAACCCGAAAGCACCATGACAAGGCCTCCGATGAAAACCCACACCGCCAACGCCAGCCAAATATTTTCAACTGGGATGGCGAGCCGATATGTCCTGCCGTTGGTATTGGGGTTAGAATTATCCGATGTGGAAAAATACAGGGTGCTCTTCCAATGGGAAAAACAGCCTCCTCCCTGACGCCTGATGGTATCGTGAAGGCAGTGGGCCGGGCCCAGCAATCGATCGTCCTCATAGACCCGCAGAGGCGAAAATTCTGACTGCAGCATCCCGTCCGACAGCAAGTAATGCAGGGGGAGCGACACCGTCCAGGCAAACCCCTGTTCGTGATCGGCGCGTTGATCAATCTCCAACTCACGCGGGAACAATAAAGCCAGCGCAACCAGGCACCCCACAACGGTCACCGCCACAAGCGCAACAATCCTTTTGCGGGACCACAAAGAACCGGCGTCACGAAAGCTTGAGGTGGACATAATATCTACTCGGCAATTTTAACTGCATTCGAAGACTATTGCAGTTAAACTGTGTTAGCAACGAACACCCGCGTATAAATGAACTGGTTTTGGTTGTTCGCGCCGGCGGAAGGCTCAATCATCAGCTTTGAACCCAGGCGTTTGAGCCGGACCATTTAAACACAAATGGTTGGGGCATAAGCCATTGAATTCAAGCCCCATTTCATATTGTATGAGGAACATTGGCCAAGACGCCAGATAAGGAAAATCTCACGAATAAAAGAAGGCAGGGTTCCTGCCCTTGATGTCATCAATGCGGCACCAACCAGAAGGTTTGATTGTGAACGAAGCGCACTCTCCCAGGCCGAAAAAGCTAACGATTATCAAACCCACAACAGGCCGTGGGATTCTCGCAACCTCAACCGAGATCTGGCCCTATCGCTCGGCTTTGTATCGCATGCTGTTACGCGATCTTCGCGCCCGGTATCGACATACCGCCTTCGGATTTACATGGGCATTGGTTTCGCCGATGATCTGGTTGCTCGTCTACTCCTTCTTTTTTGGCTATCTGGTTCGCTTCCCATCGGATGGCTGGCCGTATCCTCTTTTCGCCATTACGGGAATTGTCGTATGGACGTTTCTTTCTCGCGCGACACTGGAAGGCGCGCAGTGCCTGATCAACAACACGCATATTATTTCAAAAATCTATTTTCCGCGTATCATACTGCCGCTAAATCAGTCTGTTATGGCATTCACGGACTTTGTTATTTCGCTGGCCCTGCTTGTCCCCGTTCTCCTGTATTATGATATTATCCCCAGCGCTCGTGTTCTTTACCTGCCGTTAATTCTTACCTTGGCCTTCTTCATGGCATTGGGGGCGGCCACATGGTTTTCAGCCCTGAATGCCCGTTACCGCGATATCGGCCTGGCGTTGCCTCTGGCTGTGCAGGTCTGGCTTTTCTGTTCGCCGGTATTCTATTCCATGAGCATCGTGCCTGAATCATACCGCGATTATTACAGCCTGAATCCAGTCGTCGGTGTCTTGCAGAGTTTTCGTTGGGCTCTGGGAAATGACACTTTCGCACCGACCCTGCCGATGATGCTCTCATCCATTACATTTTCACTCGCCCTGTTTATCAGTGCGATGTTCTATTTCCACCGCGCACAGCGCCGATTGGTGGATACGCTTTAAATGTCGAATTTAAAAAATCCTGATTCAGGCATGACAAAATTATGACCAACTGGATGATAAAATCAGAAGCGCTTGGCAAGCAGTATACTTTGCACCGCAACGCGACGGGCACATCGCCTCTCGCCGCCGCGGCAGACGGCATCAGGGCGATTTTCAAAGGTAAGAAAACGCCCGCCCCGGCCAAAGAAAAACTTTGGGCGGTAAGAGATGTGACTTTTGAGATTTCAGAAGGTGAACGCGTTGCCCTGATCGGAGCCAACGGCTCAGGCAAGAGCACATTACTTAAGCTGTTGTCACGGGTGACTGAGCCGACCGAAGGCCAGGCCTTGATTCGGGGGCGCGTAAATTCTCTTCTCGAAGTCGGCACCGGCTTTCATCCAGACCTGAGTGGTCGCGAAAATATTTTCCTGAACGCCAGTTTACTCGGCATGAGTCGGGACGAAACGCATCGTAAATTCGATATGATCGTCGCGTTCGCCGGCATTTCACGTTTTCTGGACGAAGCGGTAAAACATTATTCAAGTGGAATGCAACTGCGTCTGGCCTTTTCCGTTGCTGCACATGTTGAGTCCGACATCTTGCTCCTGGACGAGGTTCTGGCGGTTGGAGACCTTGTATTTCAAGACCAGTGCCAGAACAAGATCGCCGAAATCGCAGATGCGGGAACAACCATCGTTTTCGTCTCGCACGCATTATCGAGCGTTGCGGAATTATGCAATCGGGCCATGATCTTCGAGCAGGGGCACATCGTCGAGGACAAGCCGGTCAAACAGGCGATCTCTCATTACATCGAACGCGCCCGCGGGATAGAGGGAGGCTGCAGGCAGGCGGTCCACTATGGCGCGCCGGAAACAGCACCTGGAAACCATGTGGTGCGCCTCAGATCCGTCAGCGTCCTGCAGAACAACAAACCGGTCGAAAAGGCGGTGTTGCTGAACCGGGACATTGAGATCGAAATCATCTACGGCAATCTCGTCCCCGACAGCAAACTCCGTGTCTGTCTTCTCATCAGCGACCACCTGGGAAACGATGTCTTCATTACGGACAACATCTATACTGCCAAACGGGAGGATATGGTTGCGCTATCGCCTCAGGAAACCGGCTTTTACCGCTCGTTGTGTTGTATTCCGGCAGGACTGCTTAATGATATCAAATATTTTGTGACCCTATTGATTTATGACCATGGCGACGTCCGTCACCTGTTGGCACAGAATGTCGTGAGCTTTGACGTGAAAGATGATACCGATTATTCGAAACATCTCGTACATTTCCCCGCCGATTACTGCATCCGCGTCCCGGGGACTGTTCGTCAAAACCTTAGCTGGCATACAGAAAAGGCCGAAAACCTGTAACATGGCTGAACATATTCCGTATTATCAACATCACCTGGGAGCGGCAGAAATTGCCTCGGTCACCCAGGCGCTCAGTGACCCCATATTAACCACCGGCGCATATGTTGAACAATTCGAGAAAGAATTCTCAAACTATCTTGGATGTCGTCAGGCTGTGGGCCTTATGAGCGGAACAGCGGCCCTGCATCTTGCCTTGTCGGCGCTCGGTGTCGGCGCCGGCGACGAAGTTATCACAACCCCGCTGAGCTATGTAGCGACGGCAACCGCCATTTTGAATGCGGGCGCGAGCCCCGTCTTTGTTGATGTCGACCCCGAGACAGGCAACATCGATCCGAACCGTATAGACGGTGCCATAACCCCACGAACTCGGGCTATTCTTCCTGTCCACCTCTACGGACAATTGTGTGACATGAAGGCCATACAGGCGATCGCCGGCCGACACAATCTAGTCGTCATAGAAGACTGTGCTCATGCGCTGGAAAGCCGCCGCGAGGACTATGGCTGCGGCATGCTGTCGGATGCTGCCTGCTTCAGTTTTTATGCAACAAAAAACATCACCTGTGGTGAAGGAGGCGCTCTTGTCAGCAATGACCATACATTGGCCAAGAGAGTTAAAATGCTCAGCCACCACGGCATTGAAGCATTGGCAAAAGACCTGGCGCGGGACGGCTACCACCCTCGGGATATGCGTGAGCTCGGTTGGAAATACAATATGAGCAACATTCAAGCAGCCCTTCTATTACCGCAATTGCCGATGATTGGCCAAAGGCTTTCCCAGCGCGAGCAGCTCTGGGCCATGTACAACGACCTGTTCGCATCGGTGAGCGAAATATCCGCCCCCCGGGAACTGCAAAACGCCCGCCACAGTCATCACCTCTACACCATCTGGCTGGATGAGCAGAGGGATCGTGATGCGTTCGTGGACGAGCTGTTTCGGCGTCATATCATGGTGACGGTCAACTACCCCCCCATTCACCTGTTTACCTATTTCCGTAAAGCGTTCGGTTATAAGCAAGGCGATTTTCCACATGCAGAAAAGATTGGCCGGCGCACCGTGTCCCTGCCTTTTTACCCGTCCATGCCAAAAAAGCATCTCTCCATCGTCGCCGAAACCATCACCGATGTGATCAGAGGCTAGTGCCTCGACCTGCACTCCGGTCGCGAAGGAACTGTTCTTCGCGCTGCAATATATCCTTTTTCCGGGCCCCCAGACGCCGGAGTGGATCACCCTGATAAATGGTCCAGGACTCTGTGCTTTTGCGCACCAGTGACATGGCACAGATAATACTGCCTTCCGCAATGGTTACGCCGGGCAGTACGATTGATCCCGTCGCGATGGCGGCATGTTTTTTAACCAGAACCGGTTTTTTGCTTTCTTTACGGTAACGCGAAGGGACTTCCGGCGTCGCCAGGGCTGCCCCTGTATAATCATCGGACTGGGCGAAAACAGACACCCGGTACGCGACCCCGCTCCATTCCTCGAACGTAATGCCAGCCTGGCCACCTGCGAGCAAAGAATAAGCACCGATATGGACATACCAGCCAAGCGAAACTTTGCCTGACAACATAGCGAAATCATCAACCCGGACATGATCCGAAAGTGTAATCTGCTCGGGGTCGTAGATACTTGCCTTCGTGCTAATTTTTACGTTTCGGCCCAGGGACTTAAACCCCATTTCGAGCAATTCGCTTTGTCTGTAATATCCCATTGGTCACAAATTCAATAAGGGTTCAGCCACGCTCAACGAAGTCGAGAAAGACACGTTCAAGCTCTTCGGCGGACATTCTAGTATCGGAAAATTTTTGTACAAGTTTCCTGCCCTGATTCTTGTAATATGTCCGTAATCCCTCGTCGTTGACCAGACCAACGACAGCTTTTACGAAGCCGTCAAAGTCACCTGCACCGACCATCATGTCCTGGGGTATTTCCTGCTCGGTCGGGGTCCACTCGCTTTCCTTGAATGGCTTTAGAGAATCATCGTTCATCACCACAACTGGAATATCGAGAATCATTGCCTCAAAAATGGTGAAGCCCCCACTCCACGGATACGTATCAATCATCACATCGGCGACGGGCAGTATATCAACCACATCATTCCGCCACTCCATAAAAACAACCCGCTCGAAACAAGACGGTTTCAGATAGCGGGCAAACCCAGGTACGTCACCTTTATCAACGCCGATGACGACCATCCTTGCCTGAGGCAATGCCGACAAAGCCCGGTCCACCATCTGCCAATAGACGGGCTCCCGAAACTTGACCGCACGCCCGAACGACAGCAGGACGATGTCTTCATCGCTTAAGCCAATCGCGGAGCGTGAAACAGGTGTTGGCGACTGAAAACGGCACTCCAGCAGCCCAAAAGGATGAATGCGCCTTACATCACACAGACTATCCAGCGCAGGCCGCATGGTATAGGTCAGAGCCACATCCAAATGCTCACTGGTGTAATCGTCCGGTGCGCCCAGTCCCAACCCGATCTGCGCGGGTGCGGGTCGGCATGCAGCCAGCAGATAATGGAAGTTCGTCTGGCTTGAATAGACCAACACTTCAATACCACGTGCCTGAACGACACCTGCTATGACCCTCAACCGTTCAAGGGTGCTGCCCAAGTCCTCCAGGAAGACAAGATCAACTCCATGCCGTTTGAGCCGCTCGATATAGGTATCGGCATTTGGAACATTGCGTCTGGCCTGGCAGGAGAATACCGAAATTTCAAAATGGTCGTGATCCTGATTATTGACCAGATCTATTACAATTTCCGGAAGACTGCAAAATGCGGTCCCTTCTTCCCCGGCTAGGATGTAACCGACCTTAACCCGGCCCGATGCCGCCTTTTTTTCCTGCTTTAGAATACGGACAGCATTTTTCACACCATTGCTCATTACCCGGTCTTGATAGAGCGGCCTGGGCACGCCTTTTCGATAGGCTTCGAGAATGCTTTCGTGGCGTTGTGTAAAGACATGGACGGCATAATCGTGATCCTGGTTTTCTGCAGCGGAGAGCATGGCATCATAAAAAACGGGCCACAGTTCATCATAGCTGTCCGCTTTCCGCAGTGCCTCGACCAGGAACCGGAACACGCCCTGTACGTGACCACCAAGACGCCAGGAGCGCACCGCAAAGTCGAGGGCGCGGGCGTCGTTACCCGCTTCCAAGGCAGCAAAAGACAGATGCCGGTTGATGAATATTCTTTCTTTCACTGAAGAGCGCTGAATGAATGGAAGGACCTCCTTTTCAGAAATGATTCCTGTCCGCACAATTCTGTCTTTGAGGGCTTTCAGATCCTGCCATAGCGCTCCATCCACACAAGGGGGCTGAAGAGTATAACGGCGCAAATTAATTCTTGGAGATGTATTATCTGAAGAGGAAAAAAAAATCAGATCGGAGCCACCGTTGCTCCAATGAGAATACCGACCATGCCCGAAGTTCTTAATATCATCATGCAGCGCATGGGGCATAGCCAAGGGCACTCCATCCTCGCAAAGAACCAGTTCTGAGTTGAATGGGGTCCTTGAATCATCGCCCTGGAAACGCGTGAGGCCATTGACTTTAACAAGCCAGCTATGCGCCCCCACGTGCTTCATATCCCAAGGAAAAAACTGCATATCAGTGATGTTTTCCTGCACCGAAAACCGTCCGAAAGGTGATAAGACGCAACCAGGTTTGAAAACACGGACAAGACCCGCTTTGGCGCCGACAGCCTGTCTGCGTCGAATCGTCAGCTCCGGGAAACTGGTACAAAAACGTCAACATTCACCATCTTTCAAATAATCGCCAGTGTAGAAATCGCCTGTTCTGGCGTATTTCCAATATGCTCTCTGTGGTTGAAGATCAGGCCGCGCACCCTGTAAAACAACGACGCGATATTTAGCAGACAAAAATTAGTAGATAAAGACAGATAACAGAACCGGCCAGGACGGTCTGCAGCAAATCGATCAAGCCATTATCAGGCGGCTTGATGCGTCACCAGTTGCCTTTCCTGTTGATATGGAAACAACTAAAATCGGAACGGCACTAGCCGTCCCTGGCTTGCCCCGCATCAACCCAACTCGACCTCGTAAGCCGCGACCGTCTCATCGATCATTCGATCATGAGAAAATCGGTTTGCGATAAATTCCGGCGCCTCGGCAGCCGCATTCTCACGCCAGGCATCATTGGTTAAAACCCAGTCAACCGCCGCCGCCAGACTTTGGGGATTGTCGTCAGCTATAATCCCGGTCACCCCCACATTGATTGTTTCCGGCACGCCCCCGGCAAGCGTTGCAACGACAGGCACCCCCAGCATTTGCGCTTCAATCAATACATTGGGTGTACCTTCCGTCTTCGACGTCAACAGAAACACGGCCATGGCTTTCAGACAAACGGCGATGTCCTTTGCTGTCCCTGGGCAATGCAGGCGTCCCCCTAATCCTGCCTGCCGCCCCTCCTCCATGATTTCTTCATACATGGGGCCTGCGCCGATAATAAGAAAATGAATGTCTGTGCGCTGACTGGAAATGCGTTTTGCCGCTTCAAGCCACAAGCGAGGTCGCTTTTCCGGGGAAAGGCGAAAAATTCCTCCGACAACACAAGCGTGTTCCGGGATTCCGAGCCGTTTCCTGTAAGCCGTGACATTTTGCAGGCTCGGCGGCGGCAGGTCTGCCAGTTGATAACCGTTGCGAAGGACACGGATCTGACCGTTCGGGAGTTTCAGCCACTTTTGATAGTCTTCCGCACCGGCAGAGGAATTATTGTGCATCTCAACACCCGGCTGGCCGACCAGAGCCTGGTAAAGACCATGCATATAGGGCCGTATGTATTTAAAGCGATGCGGCGCCATATTGCGCGTGCTCAAAACAATTTTGGGGACATCGCATAACAACCCGGCAAACCCGCCAAGCGTACTTGTCTGGTCCTGCCAGAGGTGAAGGACCGAAGGTCTCAGCCCATGAATCACACAGACATAGTTCAAAATATCTGGTGCGTTCGGGTAGGCCAGTAAATTAAATGGCACTGACGTCTGGGGCAACTCATAAGGGCCCATATTGAAATCGCCCAATCGCCGCACCTGCAGATGTTCTTCTTCGAACCGGGCAAGAAAAAACTGGCGGTCCAAGTCGCTGTCCAGATCCTCGCAGACCAGAATCACCTCGTAACCACGTTGTTGTAATCCCCGCATGGTTTCAAGGATTTGCCGCTCTGCACCACCCGACGCCAGTGAACTGTTTATAATTACAATGCGGTTGTTGATTGGCTCGACGGGAAACATCGGGTTTGCCCTCAGCCCGGCAACATGACGACCCAGCCTGCGCCCCTCATTCCGTTGCGGCACAAATCGGTCCACGGACAGTCTGCTCATCAGCCTTCTGAATACATACGCAAGGGTCGACAGACTGTGCCATCCGAGCAAGGTGTGGCTATAGATCGTTAGCGAGCCTTTCAACAGGGCCGACAGCACCATCTTTCCGGAAACCGGATGACTACCGAAAACAACTATCTTTCTCGCCATTTGATGAGGATGGTTCCATTCTTCCCACCCTGTTTTGAAAAATCCGCATCTTTCGGTGGGCTTCGCCGCTTCCGCCTCTACAGGGCTGGCGAGAACCAGAGAACAGATTTCAGGCTTGCCTAAAAGGTAGTCCCGTTCCTCAGCGGAAACTGGGAATTGAATAACCAGTGTCACGTCAGAAGCCGTTGCTAAATGTGCCCGTTCCCACGCATCAACCCATTGGCTCAACTTCGATTTTTTCTGATTGTCGGCGACCGGAGGATTCATTTAATCTGATATTGCCTGTTGGTATTCAGGCATGTCATATCACGCCCCTTACCCAGCTAACATAAATTTCGAAATCCATTGGTGGGGGCGAACCGTTATGAACGCCGTTCAGGAACCATCGGGATTTCCCAATCAGGATACAAATGACTATTTCCAGGCGTGGGCGCGATTGCAAGACCCGACCAATCGAGTGCATTTCATGTTTATATGGAAACAGCGGAGATCGCCAAAGCGGCCTGTTGGCGTCCGCACCGGTCCCCTGGTCAGGAGCGGTTCGCGCAGCGATGTGGGACATCACAAGCGGGCCGCGACGCATCCCAGGGGACCGGTGCGGACGTCTCAGCGATTCCATATGAACATGAACTGGACTAGACCCCGCATTGCCTCCTTGAACACCTCAACTCGGTTGAGGTATAAAGAGCCTGGACCCCCTGCAAAACATTTAGCAGATTGGTAAAAGTCAGTCTTAACCTAAGCTTGAGTGCTCCCTTGGACAAAAGGCTGTTCAGCAATTTTAAGGCTTGAGTATGAACGCGAATAATTCTGTTAAAGTCGGCATCATGAATATCGGCGGAGCCGCAGGTGGTCACCTGTTTGTTCTTCCCTATCTGGCAGGCACCTTTGAAGCATACGTTCAGGAACACACCTCTCAGAAAGGGCGCTTTCAGTTCGTCGACCCTGTCTTCCTGCCCCAACCTGAATCAGAATGCGTTAAGCCCCTGGCTCAATGCGACATCGTCGGGATCAGTATGTACAACTGGAACCGAGAGCACTGCCTTACCGTCGCTAAAGAGCTCAAAGCGATTAAACCAGATATTTTTATTGTTTTGGGTGGCCAGGAGGTCCCGGAAACCAATACAGAAGCGTTTATGCGAGAACATCCCTACATCGACGTTATGGTCCATGGCGATGGTGAGCGGGCGTTCTTGGAAATTCTGGAAACCTACCCGTCACGTCAGTATCAAAACATTGCCGGCGTCAGCACAATTCTGGAACACGGGGGCGTCTTTGCTCGCGGAGAGTTCCAGCGCAACAAAAACCTGGAAGATTCCCCGTCACCCTATAGCAATGGTTTTATGGAGAATCTGCTGAATCGCAATCCCGACATCGCCGGCCAGGCCCTCATTGAAACCAATCGCGGCTGTCCCTATTCCTGCACTTTCTGCCAGTGGGGCGACAAGAAACTGTCTAAGGTCTATCAGTTTCCGATGGATCGCGTGAAAAAGGATTTGAAGTGGGCCGCACAAAACAAACAAATCGACACGATATATGTCATTGACTCAAATTTTGGACTTTTCGAGCGTGATATCGAAATCACCGAATACGTGGCCGAGCAAAAATTACGTCACGGAGGCCCTCGGCGGTTTTTTTCAACCGGCACAAAAAACAACGGAAAAATATACAAGCAGTGTATTGATATACTTTTCAAAGCAGATTTAATTACAATAGCTAATTTTCCCTTACAGAGCCTGAATGAGCAATCGCTGCAAGCCATTAAGAGAAAGAATGCCTCATTTGATTATGTGATTGACCAGTTGAAGTTGAAGGGTGACGGAGTGCGGCCAACGTATTCCGACCTTATCCTACCGCTTCCGGAAGAAACCTATGAAAGCTTTACGGATGGTTACAACAATCTTCTGACCTCGTTACGAAATGGTGCTGTCTATTTATCGCCGCTGCAATTATTGACGAACTCAGCCCTTGCTCAGCCAGATATGAGGGAAAAGTATGGTTTTAAAACCGTTAAGTGCCGCTACAGCTTCCCGTTCATGACGGAAGCCACCGCTCTCAGCCAGGAAGGCTTCGCCGAGGTGGTTGTTGGCACAAATACCATGCCGACAGAAGACTGGGAGAGGTCCTATCTGTTCGCTTCCATTATCGGCCTGCTTATCGAATGCAGGCTGCTTGAAATCCCCGCCAAAGCCCTCTGTGCATTAAAAGGGGTTTCCTATAAAGCCATCGTCGAAGCGTTAATTTCCGCAGCCCCCGATTACCCGGCACTTGCCGCCCTGAAGCAGCTCGGGATGGAAGTGACAAATAGCATTTTGGATGGAATTAATGTTTGCGCCATGGAAAAACATTCAAAAAGATGCTGGCACGGGCAAAAATACTTGCTGATTTCTTTAGTTGGGGACGGGTTATTGGAGTCTTTTTTCGAGGCTGCAAACGACGTTATGCAGAAAAGTTTTGTGAACGGGGATCAACTGCTCGCGCTCGCGATTAAGGAGGGCGTCGATCTGAGCGCCAATCTGCTGTGCAAGCCTGGGCTGACCGAGGCCACAACAATGCAGCTTGAGACCAATATTCTCGACGTTTTCGACGGCTTCAATAAGTTCAGGGACGTCGCTCTGGAACTTAAGAATTCCGAATTACGCATTCACAGCGATAAGGAAACCTGGGACGACATGAATAGCTGGAGCGAGCAAGTCGTTATGTTCCGGAGCTGGGCCCGGAATTACCAATATCACTATGAAATCGACGATTTCTCCATGTCAGTCCCGATCAAACAAATCAACCTGATTGCCGAACAAAGGATTGCTGGTTGATCGGAGTTGTCGATTATTTGAGGCTCATCTCCTTGACCGGCGCCCTTGAACTGGTCACTCAGGTTGAGAATTCGGCCGCAAGATGACCATGCCCCGAACCTTGGACCGGCTCTCAGCGGAACTTACCGCTTCTTAATGCCTTTCCTATTGATATGAAATCACTGGCACTGGTCCACGCCCGCCCTGCCGGGGAAGGCCGCCAGTGCGCCTGCTTCTGTCCACCGGATTTTTGTGGTCGCGGGGCCGGCAATCGGCTACACTAGCGGGGCGTGCAACCCTTTTAGAAATTCCCGGGCGGCCCAAGTCGGCGGCGGGAATCCGGTCGGGACAGGGGTCCCGTCACTCCGGCCGCGATCGCGGGGTTGGGCGTGTGTCGCAGATCAGTCAGGAACCGAATAAGGCATACAGCATCAGGGCCGGCGCTTGCGGCTCCTGCGCGCGGCACGGGTAAGGGGACGTCAGCGGAGAGAAGCTTGTTGGAACATACCTTGCTGGAACCTGCCATAAGCAACCCGGCGCTGACACCCGGGATCAGGGTTCTGCTTGAGCCGGAGGTCGCGAACGCGGCGGAGCTTTGCCAACGGGTGCAGATCAACACAGGGTCCCGGCGCATTGCCGCCGACCGGGACGACGATGCCAGATACGCCGGCGGCATTTTCGTGCCCGCAGACAATTGGGCGCGGCCAACCGCACAGGAGCTTGCCCTGCTTGCCGCCAATGGCACCGCCGGCACCGACCCGCCGAGCCGGACAATCCGGCTGTTTCCCATACCGCAATATCTGTACCGCCTGGCATGGGACGTCGGCATCGATGCCATCCTTTCACAACCGCCGCCGGGGCCGCAGGCGGCGGACCCTCTGCTGGCTGCGTTCTGCGCTGAGGCGGCGCGCCTGATGCGTATCGTCTACGCGCCGGCGACAAGCCTGACCCTGCAGCTCCGCAACCCGGAACTGGCCTCGACAACCTACGACACGGACGCCGGCACCGCGATCGGCCTGCACGTCGACAATTTCGACCGCCATGCCATCGACCGGCGCCACCAATCGCGGTCCCGGGTGGTTGTCAATCTGGGAACGGAACCGCGCAGTCTGGTATTTATCAACCTGGATGTGATGCAGCTTGTTGATGCCTGCAACCTGGCCCGGTCGGTCGAAGTGTTCGAACGCTACCGCTGGGCCTATCCACTGGCCCAGCTGTTCATGGCGACACATCCCGACTATCCGGTGGTCCGCCTGCAGCTTCACCCCGGTGAGGGCTACCTGGCGTCAACCCAGAATTTTATTCACGACGGCTATACTGTGGGCATGGCGGCACCGGATCTGACGCTGCACGCGGTGCCGCAGGCGGACCCGGAAAGGGGATGAGCAGCTGATGGCAACCAAATCCCCTTCGCAAGCCAGCCGCCGGGATGCCGGAACCCTGTCGCTGCTGGTCGTCCAGTCCACGTCGTTTTGCAATATTGACTGTGACTACTGTTATTTGCCCGGGCGGGCAGTCAACAACCGCATGTCGGAGGCAACCCTGGAAGCCCTGTTCAGCAAAGTCTTCGCATCGCCCTACGTCTCGGAAAAAGGTTTCACCCTGGTCTGGCACGCGGGCGAACCGCTGGTCCTGCCGGTCGCCTATTACCGACGCGCCCATGAACTGCTGTGCCGGGGCAACCGGCACAATATTCCCGTGCAGGTCAGCTTCCAGACCAACGGCACCCTGCTGAACGACGAATGGTGCGGGTTTTTCAAGGAAATCGGGGCCAGGATCGGGGTCAGCATTGACGGGCCCCGGCACCTGCATGACCGGCACCGCAGGACCCGCGGCGGTGAAGGAAGTTTCGCGCGTACCATGGCCGGAGTCCGCTGCCTGCTGCGCAATGACGTTCCGTTTTCGGTGATTGCGGTGCTTACCGCCGAAGCCATGCAGCAACCGGAGGCGATGTACCGTTTCTTTATCGACAACGCGATCACCAGCATCGGCTTCAATGTGGAGGAAATGGAGGGCGTCAATACCACCACCTCCTTGTCGCTGGAGACCTGTTACGCGCAGTTTCACGCCTTTTACAGCCGCTTTCTTGAACTCAATGGCGATGGCCGGCTGCGCCTGCGCGAGGTCAGTTCCCTGCGCAACCACCTGCGCACGGAGAACCCGAAAACCCTGGCTGACCAGTGCCAGCCCATGCAAATCATCACAGTCGACTGGCAGGGCGGGGTATCGACCTTCTCGCCGGAGCTGCACGGCCTGCCAACCGATCCCTATGGCCCCTTCACGTTCGTCAATGTGCATGAGCATCCGCTGAGCGAGATATTTGCATCGCCGCGTTTTGCTGCCGTCCAGGCCGACATTCTGGCCGGGGTCGATATGTGCGCGCGCACCTGCCCCTATTTCAGCGTTTGCGGCGGCGGCGCCCCGGCCAACAAGTTTTTCGAAAACGGGTCCTTTGCAAGCACCGAGACCATCTACTGCCGGACCCGGGTCAAGGCCCTGACGGACGTACTGCTGCCCTATTTCGAGGCGGCCTGCGGACTGGCCGGGGAGGGGGATATACAGGACAGACTGACGGACCGCGCCATGGGCACGGGCCCGCTCCGGTGAATATGCAAGGCACTGTGGTTGTTAGGAAACGAGGGGAGATGCGCAAATGAATAACGATATCAAGGCCCGCCTGTCGGATCTGAAGGCGAAGGTGGATGCCGGCGAACTGACCCGGCGAAACTTTCTGCACGCAGCCCTGCAGCTCGGGGTTTCGGCAGCGGCGGCTTATGCCGTTCTCGGTGACGCGGTGGCCGGGGCGACGGCTCCGGGCAATGCGGACACCGCAAGCAAAACCGAGCTGCTGCGACGGTCCCTGCGGGACAATCCCGAGGGTCGGATCGTATCCCTCGATGCGCAAACCGAACCGGCCGCCGCCAGCGCCGATGACGCGGCCGACCTGAAAAACCGGATCGCCCGGCTACGCGACCACTATCAGCAGACCGGTCCTCATCCGGGGCCTGCAGACCGGGATAATCTGCAGGCCTGGGTGGCCTGGGACAATGACTGGGAAAAATGGGGTAACTTTGAAAACTGGGGCAACTGGGACAATACCTGGGGCAACTGGGGCAACTGGGGTAACACCCAATAGGACCGGCAATCCGGGTTTTTATGGTCCCACCGGCGGCCCGGCGCAGGCGCCCTTTCTGATGGACGCCGAGCGACCGGTTGTCGTCGTCGCCAACGGTTTCGGCGACCATCTCCTTGTGCTGCCGGCCATGCGTGCCCTCGCCGCAATGTTCAAAGACAGACTTCGCCTGGTCTGCGCGCCCTGGGCCGCCGACACTTTTTTTCACAGCTTGCCTTTCGGCGAAGTGCTGGTCATGGAAAAGCTCCGGAGATCGGTCGCCGCCGATGGCAGGACCGTGATCGGCCATGACTTCGACGCCGATCCATTGATCGGAAAACTGATAGCCGCGGACCTTGTGATGGTTCTTCACCCCTGGTTTTCGCCATCCCTGCAGCAATTGCTCGATGGCCTGGCCCCAGCCCGCTCGATCGGTTTTTCGCCCGGTTACGATGAGTCTCTGGCGACGCTTTGCGGCCAGCACTGGGCCGATCGCGCCTTTCAGGTTCCCCGACTCCTGGACCCGTCTCTGCAGATTGATGATTTCGCCTTTGCGCCGGAGTTTGCGGAGGAAAGCTGCCGGGCCGCGCAAGCCGTATGGCGCCAAATTCCCACCACCATGCGGGTTCTGGTCGTCCATGCCGATACAAAAAACGAGAAAATGTGGCTTGCGGCCCGGTTCGCCCGCACCATTCAACGGTTTCTCGCTTATCATCCGGAGTTCGTGGTGTTTGTCGTCGGCACCTCAAATACGCTCAGGGAACTCTGCCGTTTCGAGGCGCGGGTTATCCCCTGCTTCGGCTTTGATCTGGCCACCTCGATGGCGCTTGTCGGCAGAGCCGACCTGTTCCTGGGTATCGATTCCTGCATGCTGCATGCGGCCGATCTTTGGCGGGTCCCGGGCGTCGGCCTGTTTGGGCCAAGCGACCCGGCGGAGTTCGGTTTCCGTTTTGCCCCTCACCGGCATGTTTGGGCGGACGGGGCGATGACGGAGATAGCCGAACATCAGGTCATTGATGCCTTGGAATCTCTACACGCTGCGAACGGGAAAACGCCTCGGACCAGGCGTCCCTTCGGCGCCCGATCCACCCCACATTCCTCCTAAACCACCTGCTCGTGCCACCAGGCGATGGCATCGGCAGCGGCCATCTCGAAGGCCGGCATGAGCTGGCGGACCCGGTCCAGATCGTCAGCCTGTGTCTCGATTTCTGCCGCCAGTTCGGAGACCCGCGCCGCGAACAGGGAGCCGCTGGCGCCCTTTATGGCGTGGGCGATCTCGTGGATACGTCCGGCATCCGCAGCCGCAACCGCACCCCCAAGCTCTTCCATCTGCTCATGCAGGGAGCTTTGTGCTTCACCCAGCAGGTTCGCCAGTATTTCACTGCCCAGCATCTCGCCCAGTTCGTCGAGTTTCGCCTGATCTCCCGTTGGCGCGGCCTCATCGGGCGCGACCTCATCGGATGCTGCCGCAATGGACGCGGTCTCCGCTGCCTCCAGGTGGGCCTGATCGCTGGCGGTTGCCATTTGCCGGTCCGGCGCGCCATCACGCGGCGCGCGGCGCCTTTCCAGCAGGCGGTGATTTTGCAGGGCATCGGCCAGTTGCTGTTCGGTAAACGGTTTGGTCAGCACCCCGTTCATGCCGGCCTCCCGGAACAGGACATGGCGTTCGGTAAAGGCTTCCGCGGTCAGCCCGACAATGGGAAGCTGTTTGCCCCACTCGCTATGGCGGATCGCTTTGGTCGCGTCGATGCCGTTCATCATGGGCATGTGCGCGTCCATCAGCACCATATCGGCCCAGCCCTCGGCGGCGGCGGCGACGGCGAGCCTGCCGTTGACCACATGTCTGACGGTATGGCCGAACTTTTCCAGAAATGCCCGGGCGATCATGGCGTTCACTTCATTATCCTCGGCGATCAGGATATTCATGGGTTCGGCTTTTTTACTGCTGTCAAAAACCCGGCGCTGGGAGACCACATCGGCTTCCGCCTGGGTCGCCGCATCGAACGGAAGATAGACATCAAAGACAGCCCCTTCGCCGGGCACACTTTTGGCATGGATCGAGCCGCCCATCAGTTCCGTCAGCTGTTTGACGATGGCAAGCCCGAGCCCGGTTCCACCGAATTTGCGGGTGATGGTGCTGTCTTCCTGGGTAAAGGCATCAAACACCGCTTCAACACGATCGGCGGCGATACCGGCGCCGGTATCAGTAACGGCAAAATGCAGGATATGGGGTTTTTCCACCGTCACCAGATCACCGCCATCAGCCAGTTCTTCGATGGCCAGCGAGATCCTTCCCCGTCTGGTAAATTTGATGGCATTGCTCAGCAAATTCCACAGGATCTGGCGCAGGCGAACCGGGTCGCCGCGAACGACAAGAGCGGCGTCCGCCTGATTGGTCACTTCCAGCTTCAGCCCCTTGTCATCGGCCAGGGTCTGGAACGGCGTGGTAATCGTCGATACCAGGACGGCGAGGCTGAAGGGGGTGTTTTCAAAATCGATATTACCGGCTTCGATTTTGCTCATATCAAGAACGTCATTGATGATCGCCAGCAGGGTCTGCCCGGAAGACAGGATGGTCTCCACCTTTTGCCGCTGGTTGTCATCCAGATTGGTGTCCGTCAACAACTGGGCCAGACCGAGGACCCCGTTCAGGGGCGTGCGGATCTCGTGGCTCATGGTCGCCAGAAACAGGGACTTTGCCCGGTTGGCCGCCTCGGCCGTCTCCTGGACGGCTTTCAACTGGGTGATATCAATCCGGAAACCGACGATACCGCCGTCGGGAATAGCCCGCTCAGATACTTTCAGCCAGCGCCCATCGGACAACTTGCGTTCGATTTCCGTGTTCGCGGCCCGGTGGGTATGCATGCGTTCGCCTACAAAGGCGTCAACCCGCCCGACAGCATCCGGAAACTGGCCCTGTTCGGCACCATAACGAATGATATCTTCAAATTTCTGGCCGGGAACCATCATGGACGCCGTTTCGGGATAATATTCACGGTACTTGTCGTTGCACAGCAACAGGCGGTCATCGGCATCATAAATGACAAATCCGCCTTCAAGCGCATTAATAGCCGTCCGCAACTGCTGCTCGGCTACATGGGCCCGATTGAGCGCCAGTACGTATTCCGAAATATCCGTCGCACTGCCCCGATAGCCTGTGAACTCGCCCTCGTCGTTGAAAACCGGCAACCCCGAGATCGACACATGGTGCTGGCTTCCGTCCTCCTCGGTTTTGCTGAACTGAAACTTTTTAAAAGCCTGACGCGCACTGGTGATGGCCTGCAGTGACTGCCATTTTTCGGTGCTGAAATCCCCGCCAGCCATTGCCAGGCCGGAATCACCGACAAAAAAATCAGCGGGAACACCGCTCAGCTCTTCACTCTGATCGGAAATATAGGAAAACCGCAGGTCGGGCCCGGTCTCCCAGAACCAGTCTGAACCCACTTCGGCAAAATCCCGGGACCGTTGTTCGCTCTCGCGCAAAGCCGCTGTCCGCTGATCGACCTGCTCGCGCAGCATATGACTTCGTCCGGAAATCACCATCACGAAGGCCCCGACCAGGCTGGTCAAAATCATCCCAGCAATCAGGATCAACCAGATATACTCGGGGCGGTTCTGCGCCAGATAGTCCTGGGTAGGCACCACCTGGAAGGTCCATTGACGACCACCAAACGCAATGATCGAACTGCGTCCAATGGGGGTGGTACCGCCAAAAACACCCTTTTCGTCGAGAACCAGCAGCCCCTCTGACCAGGACGGGCTCTCAAACAATACCTGCTCGGCTACCGGTGCGGCTTTATCAATAAGCCGGTAAGCCAAGCCATCAAGATCAAGTCCGCTCAGCGCCGCATTGATGATGTCACCACTGCGGTAAGCACCGACGATGAAACCGGTCAGATTTTGCCGGCGCTGCGCCAGCGTCGCTTGGGGGAACCCGTTCTGATAAACTGGCACGAAAACCAAAAAGCCAAACTGCTGTCCGGTTTCCTGGACCAGGGTAATCCGACCGCTGGCAGTCGGCATCCCGGTATCGCGCGCCTGGTCAAGGCCCTGGCGCCGTGTCGCATTGGATGCCACATCGAAACCAAAGGCTTTTATATTCGCATCGAACGGCTCGATATACTGAACGACAAAATATTCGGGACGGTCGGCGGCGCGGACAAGCTGTCCGTTGGCATCACGCTCGGTAATCTGAAAATCCGCAAATCCTTGGCGCTGAATATCACGCTCAAACTGTTCGCGCTCATCGGCCCGCACGCGCGGGTCCCATCCCAGGGCCTGCAGGCCGCCATGGGTAGCAAGCAGGTGATCAACAAATGTGCGGAACTCCTGCCTGTTGACATAATTGGAGGCCGCGTAAAAGCGTTCAAGGGAGCGAACAGATTCGATTTCAACACTAAGCGCCTTGTCCAGAGCCCCGCTCAGGCCCGCCGCCTGTTTATCAAACTGCAGGATCATTCGCTCGCGTTCCCAATCGGCGGCAAACACAACGGCGACGACAGCCATCACGAAGCTGAGAACAATCGGCGGCGTCACAATCAGCCGCCTGGGTTGCCACACATCGAGCGGCCGGAAGGCCCAGACAACGGCGATCGGGGTGACGATGAACACGCCAATGGTGTCGCCGATCCACCAGGTCCCCATATTGATCAGGAATCCCGATAACGGCACGATACCGGCCGCGATCAGTACCGAGATACCAACGCAGGCGCTGAGCAGACAACTGACCGGCCCACCCAGAAGGAGGAATGAAAAAATCTCCTTTTCGCTGGACAGACGGTTGGGAAAGGCGGCGAACCGGCGCACCAGAAACGCCCCGGCCACGGCTTGCAGGGTGGCTCCGCATCCAATACCGAAAGGCACGGCAATCGATTGCAGTAAAGCGGCCTGGGTACTGTCATCGAAACCGGTCGACACATTGGCCAGAAACGAGCCCAGCAGGATGCCCGGCCAGACCCCGTAGCCGTACAGCAGAACCGCAGCAAAGGCGATGCCTGACGGCAGCCAGACCGCGACTGAATAACCGGGCGGAATGGCAAGCAGGAGGCCCACATAACCGACCACCGCATAGACCACGGCAACCGCCAGGGACTGCAGGGCGAACCGGCGAACCGGCGAGCCGTCATACAGGTTCAATGTATACAACCGAAGCCCTTTCCTCGTTCAACACATACGTCCTTAAAGATAGAATACATGGTTGTTCAAAATTCAAAAGTTTCATTTTGTTTCAGGTCGCGGCCAATTTTGGGTTTGCGCGCACCTACAAAATTCCGGTCCGGTACCGGTTTCCTGACCACGTAGGGGCAGGGCTTCTCCTGGAGCGCTTCTTATTTATATGGAATCGCTCTAGCCTGCGAGGCAGGCTGAACCGCCAGTTTCCGGAATATTAGGGCAGATTGCCGTGACTGTGGATTTCCAAATATTTCCTTTTGTAACAGGATGATTGGCTGCCCGAAAAGGGCAAGGCGGGCTAACTGGCGATCTCGTATTCAGCCAGCAACACCGCCCATTGCGCACCGTGCATATCGCGGTCGAAGCGATCGCCCTGAACAACCGGCCGGGGCAGGCTGAACTTGACCACATTCAAGGCGGCGATCTCGAACCGTTTGATGGTCTCGACCGGCTGCGCGAACAGGCCGGCAACAATCTGGGATGTCAGGGCGCCGGCAATTTCATGAAACACGGTCGCATCGCCGCAAAAAACATCGATGGTGACCCAAAACGGACCGGCGTTTTTGGAGCGTACTTTAAAGACCAGATCAGCCACCTTCGCCATCTCAGATGACCTGAACCCGGATATCAAAGGCATCCATGGGGCTGGCAAGCTCGAGCACGTGGTTAAGGGCAAATTCATAGAGCGCGCCGCGTTCCGACTGGGCCGGCGAATAGGGAAAGGCAAAGGTGGGCAATTCCTCATCGGCGGTCAGCGGATAGTGCAGGACGAAGGGATTTATCAGCTTGCCGATTTCACTGGCGGTTTCCTGATCACCCGCGGTGATGATACCGAGCACACCGACTTCTGTTGGCACGGCGCGTTTGGTTTCGATCGCACCCAGGGTGGCATCGATACCAATCAGGCGAAATTCAAGATCATAATCTTCGGCGCCAAGACCCATGCTTTTATCAATCTCGGCACTGACGAAGCTGTGCAGTTTGTCCACCCAGGCCCGGGCATTGGCCACATAATGGGCGTCACGCAGCACCGCCATGATGGTTGTCTGGTAGCCGCCGATACGGGCCCCTTCCAGCTTCACCGTATAGCGATCGGACGGCACCCATCGGGACCCGGTCACCCGGACCCGGCAATCGTCGAGAGCCTCGTAGGTGGCAGCCGTCACATCCAGGTGCCCGCCCGGCTCATACAGAATGAACGGATCGGAATTTTCGTACAGCATATGGGCGGAAACCGAATGCGGCGTACAGCGGGCATCAGCCGCCATCGGCTGAACGGTGAAACCGCTGTCGTCAAAATCGACGACAATGACGCCGCTGATCGGATTGGTCGAACACAGTGCCCCGCATTCGGCAATTTTCGCGCCGTGCCAGACGGCGCCGGCGTGGTCGCCGCGCATCAACGGCAATGCGGCAACGGTAGCCGTGTCCGTTGTCCGCCCGGCCAGCACAATATCGGCGCCGGTCTCCAGCGCCTGGCTGATCTGTTCGGCCCCGGCCAGGGCAACCACGTTGACGCAGGCGGCCAGGCTTGCCGGCGAAATTTCCGGTGCCGGCTGCAGCGGGGTGATCCGGCCCGCAGCCAGGGCTTTTTGCAGGCGGTCGCCGGGCTGACTCGACAGAACGGTGGCGATTTTGATCGTCTGGCCCAGCTCCGCCGCCAGTTCGCGGGTGATTTTCAGCATCCATTCAACCGTCGAATCGGTACCGCAGGTGCCGCAGCTGCCGATCACCAGCGGCACCCCCAGCGCGGCCCGGGCGACCATCAGCTGGCGCCATTCGGCCTTGGTCGCGGCGCGGGAATATTTCGATGTGCCGGTGCCCAGGGAAAACGGCCCGCTGTCGGTGGAACCGCCATCGATGCAAATGATATCGGGACCCATGGCAACGCCGCGGGCCAGCGCCTGGGCATCAAAACCCAGGCCCAAAACGCCGGAGGGAACGAGTACCCGTGTTGCCATGTCAGTCCGTAATCCGTTGTGGTTTGTTCATCAGTTTGCGCAAAAACAACGGAGCCACAAAACCACCAATGGCGGCCACCCACAAGCCAATTGACAGGCCGGAGCTGAACAGAATTTTCCAGTCACCGCCCGATATCACCATGGCCCGGCGCAGATTGTCTTCCATGTGGTTGCCCAGCAGGATCCCCAGGATAATCGGCACCGTCGGGACATCGAGCTTGCGCAGGGCATAACCAAACGTGCCGAAGGCGATCATCATCATCAGATCGAAGCTGCTGCCGGACAGGGAATAGATGCCGACAAACGAGATCATGGTCACCGCCGGCAAAAGAATTTGCGGCGGCACCGAGAGAATTTTCACAAAAAACCGCACCATCGGCACGTTCAGTATAAGCAGAACCACGTTGGCAATGAGCAGCGCCGCGATCAACCCCCAGACCACATCCGGGCGATCGGTAAACAGGGTCGGCCCCGGGGTGATATTCAAAGTCATCAACAGGGCCAGCAAAACCGCCGTGGTACCGCTGCCCGGTACGCCCAGGGTAAGCATGGGGATCAGCGCGCCACCGGCGGCGGCATTGTTTCCGGCCTCCGGAGCGACAACCCCGCGCGGATCGCCCTTGCCAAAGCTTTCCGGGTCCTTGGCGATCCGTTTCTCCGCCGTATAAGCGAGAAAGCTGCCGAGCGAGGCACCGGCGCCGGGCAACACACCGGCAACGAAACCGATCGCTGTGCCCCGCACCATGGTCCAGCGGGTGGCGATAATATCCCTGTAGGGGATGGTGATTTTGCCGAGCTTGACGCCGACGGCGGAATCCCTGCCCTGGCTTTCAATGAAGACAAAGACTTCGGTCACCGCAAACAAGCCGACAATCGCCACCAGAAAATCGATGCCTTCGAGCAGATGCAGAGAGCCGAAGGTCAGGCGCGACATGCCGGTATTGCCATCCAGCCCGATCATCGCCAGCCCCAGACCAATGGCGGCGGCAATCGCCGCTTTCGCCTGGTTGTTACTGGCGACCCCGCCCAGGGTACAAAACGCCAGCAGATACAGCGCGAAATATTCGGCCGGGCCAAACAGATAGGCGATCTTTGAAAGCAGGGGAGCGAGCAGGATCAGTCCCAATGTGGCGATCATGGCGCCGACAAAGGACGCCACGCCGGACAACACCAGGGCGTCTGCGGCGCGGCCCTGTTTGGCCATGGGATACCCATCAAGGGTCGTCATCAGGGCTGGTTCATCGCCCGGAATGTTGAGAAGAATAGACGATATTCGCCCACCGTACATGGCCCCGTAATAGACACTGGTCATCAATACCAGAGCCGCAGTCGCATCCAGGCCCAGTGAAAAAGCCAGCGGAATCAGAATCGCGACACCGTTCGACGGGCCGAGACCGGGCAAGGCGCCGATCATGGTCCCCAGAATACAACCGGCAACGGCCAGACCCAGGTTTTGCGGCGTCAGGGCGACGGCAAAACCGACACCGAGTAAATCAAAAACTTCCATGACCGTATCGCCTCAACGTCCTAAAAACGGCGGCAACCCGACCAGGCTGAGACCGAGCAATAAATTGAACACCGCATACAGACCGACCGCCAGACTGACGCCGATCAGGGCGGCTTGCGGCGCCTTGGCACTGATCTGGTAACTGATCAAACCGGCCGCCAGTGTGGTTGACAGAAGAAAGCCCAGATCGTTTATCACCAGCGCATAGCCCATCAACACCACCAGCGCGATGGCCAGTTTCATGAACCGGGACCGGTCCGGCCATTGCGGATCCGCATCGGGCCGCAATATCGGCACCAGGGCAGCCAGCCCCAGGACCGAACCGATGATGATCGGAAAGGCCTTTGGTCCCATGGGGTCCATAATGAACGAGGTCTCGATTTGGCTGGCGCTCGCAATATATGCGAGCGCCACGCCGAGAGATATCAGACCGAATAAACGGTCAGACTTCATTTGATAACGCCGATTTCGCGCGACAGGTCGGCAATTTCCTTCATCAGGCCACCAACGTAGTTCTGGAAATCATCGCCCACTTTGTGAAACGGCATCAGGCCATTGGCTGCCATCGATGCTTTCCACTCATCGGACTTGCCAACCGTGTCCAGAGCCATTGACCATTTCTTGTAGTCGTCCTCGGAAATACCTTTCGGCACATACAGACCGCGCCAGTTCAGGGCAACTACATCAAGACCCTGCTCCTTGGCCGTCGGGATCGCGTTGAACTCACCCGGCAGACGCTCTTCGGCGAAAATCGCCAGAACCCGAACGTCACCGTTTTTAATGAAACCGACAACTTCGGAAATATCGCCGGTCATCGCCTGCACGTGACCACCGATCATCTGGGTGATCGCGTCGCCGCCTCCATCAACACCGATGTATTTGACTTTGGTTACCGCATCAAAGCCGGCCTTCTTCAGGGTCATCAGCACTTTCAGGTGATCAAAGCCGCCCGCCGCCGAACCGCCGGCAAAGGTTATTTTACTGGAATCGGCTTTCACCGCATTGACCAGATCATTGAGGTTCTGAAAAGGCGAATCCTTGGCTACAACGATAACCCCGTAGTCGCCACCGATGGAGCCCAGAAAGCGGACCTGGTCGTAGGTCATTCCGGCATAGGCGTTCTGTGCCAGACGGGTTGCCGTCGCCGACGATGCGGCAACAATCAGATCGGCATCGGTGTTGCGCTTGTTGACCACGTGCGAATAGGCAAGGCCACCACCGCCACCGGCCATATTGGTAACCTGCATGGGTTTATCAATGACTTTAATGTCATACATGATCTTGGAAATCGACCGGCAGGTAAAATCCCAGCCGCCGCCGGGGTTGGCCGGTGCAATGCACTCGGCGGCAAAGGAAATGGATACGCTACCCGCGGCAACGACCGCAGCGGTCGCCGCTGCGATGAAAGTTTTACGAAACATGATATTCTCCCTGTATTTCAAAAATAAGCGCCGCAAATTGTGCGCTCGCATTTGTCTCGCCCTGACGTCTGTGGAGCTTCTTTGTCTCCCTGATTGTTGGCAAACTGTCAGAACGCCACAACCTGAGGGGAAACCTAGCAGCCGAAGCCTTCGCCAACCTGTCATTGAAACAAGAAAATTGGATTGTGATCCCTCAACGCCCGCTCAGGGACTGTTCCCATCGGTTCAGCAGTTTGGCGCGTTTGACCTGATCGAGATAGACCAGCAGGCCGGGGCCGACCTTGATCGGGCGCAGGCTCTGGCCCATGGCGGCACGCAGGGCGCTGGCGGTATGGGCACCGTCAACCTGCGGGTGGATGGCGTTGAGGCCGGCTTTTTCAGCCAGCACCTGCTGGCCGGACTTTGACAACAGAAAATCGAGAAACAACTGACCCGCAGCTTTCGATTTTGCAAACCGGGGAATCAGGGCAATGCGCGACAAAACCACCGTGTAATCCTCAAGCAGAACGATATCGATGGCCGGGTCGTGGCGGGCGCGGGCCGACGCATAGGAGCCGAGAACGTTATACCCCAGCACGAACTGGCCCTGACTGACCCGGTCGAGGATAGCGGCGGTCGAGGTATAGAGCTTGACGCCATTGCGGCCGAACGCCCGCACCAGATTCCAGATGTTGGGAAAATGTTCCAGATCCCGGGCCAGCATCAACAGGCCGAAGCCGCTGCGTTGCACATCATAGGTGGCGATTCGGCCATACAGGTCGGAATTGTCCTGACTGAGCAGGGCCTGCAGGGCGGCGCGGGTTTTCGGTACATCCCGGTTTTTGAAAAAGGCCTTGTTATAAACCACAACCGCAGGCTCGAAGGTGACGCCAAAGGCTTCGTTGCGCCATTTCGCCCAGCCGGGAATGGCATCGGTAACTGCCGACTGGTAGTGTGCGGCGTAACCGTCATTGGCCAGCTTCATTTGCAAGTCCATGGCCGAACTGAAAACCAGATCGGCGGTTTGCTTCTGGTGGTCACTTTCTTCGATCACCCGGCCATACAGGTCATTGCTTTGCAGATCATGGTAGCTGACGGCGATATGCGGATAGAGATCCTGAAAGGCGGCAACCAGCGGGCGCGCCGCGTCAATATCCGTGGTGCTGTAGACGGTCAGAGTGACCAGCTCTGCGGCCGCGGTTGAGCTGGCGTCAAACTGATAGCTTTCGGCGCGCAAACCGCCAAAACCGGCACAGATCAGACACAGGGTTAAGACAAGACGACGCATTTAAATTGGCCTATTCTTTCATCCGCTCACTTGCGATAATGTCCCATCATGAGGATTTTTCTGGTTGAAGACAATTCTGCACTGGCCGATGGCGTCAGCCGTGCTCTGGCGAAGGTCGGTTATGCGGTCGACACCGCCGATAACGGCGAGGATGCCGATGCCATTCTGGCGACCCAGGTCTTTGATCTGGTTATTCTCGATCTCAATTTGCCCGGCTGCGACGGGCTTGAAGTGCTGCGCCGGCTGCGCAGCCGCGGCAACAATGCACAGGTTTTGATTTTGACCGCCCGCGACGCCCTGGAAGACCGGGTCGCCGGGCTCGACCGCGGTGCCGACGATTATCTGACCAAACCGTTCGAACTGGCGGAGCTTGAAGCCCGGGTGCGGGCCCTGCTGCGGCGCAGTGGCGGTACCGGCTCGCCGGAAACCGCGCTTGGCGGCCTGCGCTTCAACAGCGTCGCCCGCCGGGCCTGGGTCAACGAACTGCCGCTTGATCTGCCACGACGTGAGCTGGGTGTTCTGGAAATACTGCTTAACCGGGCTGGCCACGTCGTCAACAAGGAACAGCTCGCCGATGGCCTGGCAAATTTCGACGATGAGATATCCTTCAATGCCATTGAAATCTATGTCAGCCGCCTGCGCAAACGCCTGAAACCCGCCGGCCTTAATATCCGCACCGTGCGCGGCCTCGGGTACCTGATGGAAAAGCCATGAAATGGCACAATAAATCGCTCCGGCGCCGCCTGGCCTTTTGGCTGATCATGCCGCTTGGCGCCGTCAGTGCGCTGATGTTGATGGAAGTGCGTTCCAGTGCCCGCAACGCCGCCAACCAGGCCTATGACCGGGTTTTGCTGGGCTCCGCGTTGGCCATAGCCGAACGGGTCGTTGTCGAGGGCAACGAGATATTGGTCGATGTTCCCTACGTAGCCCTGGAAATGCTGACTTCTGCCGCCCAGGACCGGGTTTTCTATTCTGTCTCCGGGCCCGATAATAAATTCATAACCGGCTACGCGGACCTGCCGCCGATCCCGGCCGGCCTTGCCCGACAATCCGACCAGCCGGTGTTTTATGATGACCATTACAAAGGCGCCGATATCCGGGTCGGCGCCGTCTCTTCCTATGTGTCGAGCCCCCGGTTATCGGCGCGGGTGACCATAAAAGTTGCCGAAACCATTGAGGCCCGGGAGGCGTTGATTGATGAAATGCTGGCCAGCGCGGCCCTGCGCCAGGGGCTGTTGATCGCCATTGCCGGGCTTATTTTCTGGATCGGCCTGGGCTGGGGGTTGCGTCCGCTGATAAATCTGGAGCAGGCGATCAATCGCCGCAACCCGAAGGATCTGCGCCCGATTCTGCACGAAGTCCCCTATGAGGCACGGAATCTGGTTGGTTCCATCAATCACCTGATGGCGCGCCTGGGCTCTTCCATAGACGCCATGCAACGCTTCACCGCCAATGCCGCCCACCAGCTGCGCACGCCGTTGGCCGCCATCCAGGCCCAGGCCGAACTGGCACAGGGTGAAACCGACCCGCAGGAAATGCAGAAGACCCTCGCCCATTTGCGCCAATCGACCATTCAGACCAGCCGTCTGGTCAATCAGTTGTTAAGTCTGGCCCGGGCGACACCGGATGCCAGCAACGGGGTTTCCGATGTGATCGATCTGAACGGCCTGTGTATTGAGACGACGCAGCTGATGGTTCCCGACGCTCTCGCAAAGGATATCGATCTGGGCATGGATAGTCCTGCGGGGGCATTGACTGTGCTTGGCGACAATGGATTGATCGAAGAGCTGTTGCGAAATCTCATCCATAATGCCCTGTCCTACTGCCCTGCCGGCAGCCATGTGACGGTGCGGCTCTATGGCGAATATCCCTGGGTGATCCTTGAGGTCGAAGACAATGGTCCCGGCATTTTGCAGGCCGACAGGAAACGCGTGTTCGAGCGGTTCTACCGGATCCCCGGCTCGGCCAATACCAGCGGCTGCGGCCTGGGGCTGCCGATCGTTCGCGAAATCATCCGCCGCCATGGCGGCGATGCGGTGATCCTGACCGGTGCCAACGACAGGGGCGCCCGGGTCCGGGTGACGTTTCCCGCTGCCGGGTAAACCCACAGTGCCGGCAGGGCGGGCCTGTTTTAAAATTCGACGTTGATTTGCCGCCACATCGGGGCAAAAGTAGCAGCTTGTCCCGTTTGCTTAATTTGAGGAAATACTAAAATGCTCATTGATGTTCGCACCTACCGGGTGAAACCCGGCACCCTGAAGGCACATATGGATCTTTATGCCCAATACGGCAAAGCGCCGCAAACCAAACACCTGGGCACGCCCCTCGCCTATTTGAAAACAGAAACCGGCGACCCCAACGAATATGTCCATATGTGGGTCTATGAAAACGCCGGCGATCGCGAAGCCAAACGGGCCGCCATGTGGGCCGATCCGGACTGGCTGGCCTATACCAAACGCAGCGCCGAACTCGGCGCTCTGGTTAAACAGGACAACCGGTTGATGGTGCCCGTCGATTTCTTTGACTTTACGCCGCCCGCGTAAGCCGCGGCCGACACCTCCGGGCGCGCCTCAACGGATCGCCCGGAGATCCTTTTCCGGATTTTTCAGGAACCCGCGACAACCCGCCCGGCCGGCAACCGGACCGTCACCTGTGTTCCTTCGCCAATCCGGCTTTCAATGGAAAGCACGCCGCCATGCAGTTCAGCCAGGCCCTTGACGATCGGCAGTCCCAGTCCGGTTCCTTCGTGGGCAATGTCCGGATTGGTACGGGCCTGCATATAGGGCTCCAGAATTTTGACGATATCGGCGGCATCAATTCCGCTTCCATTGTCGATGACCACGAGATCGAGCCCGGCATCCCTGTTCAGGGCAGCCTTCAACGTAACATGCCCGCCATCGGCCGTGAACTTCACCGCATTGCTCAACAGATTGAGAATGATTTGTTTGATCATCCGCTCATCCGCGCGCAGGGCGTCGACTTTGGGATCAACGGACATATCAACCCGAATTTGCTTCAGGGCGGCACGCCCGCTGATCATTTTCAAACAGGTATCAAAGGCTTTTTCGACGGAAAAGATCGATTCATATAAAGTGAGTTCGCCCTCTTCCAGTTTCGACAAGTCCAGAACATCGGCAATAAGATCAAGCAGATGGGTGCTGGCAGAACGGATATCGGTGGCATATTCCACATATTTACGATGGCTTTGCTTGCCGAAAATTTCACTTTCACAAATTTGCGAAAACCCGATGATTGCGTTCAGCGGTGTCCGCAGCTCATGGCTCATGTGCGCCAGAAATTCACTTTTTGCCCGGTTGGCAAATTCAGCCTGCTGTTTGGCTGCGCGCAAGGCTTTCTCCTGTTGCATGCGGGCCGTTATATCCGAAGCAATTGTAATGGTACTTCCGTCTTCCAGTTTTTGCTCGCTGACCAAAAGCCATTGCCCGTCCTGGCGGGCCACTTCAAAGGGTTGCCCCGGCGCATGATGGTTTTCCAGGCGCTGCGCAAACCACTCGGCTTCGCGGCCTCTGGCATCCCCATACAGATCATTGTCCAGCCCGGCCTGGACATGATCCTGAAACAAAGTTCCCGGTTCCGTTGCTTCAACGATAGGCTGGTTTAAATTGCGGAATTGATCATTGCAGATGACCAGGCGATCCTGCGGGTCCCAGAGAGCAATCGATTCACTCATGGCATTGACGGCCGCCGCCAATTGCTCGCGTGCCAACTGGGCTTTCCCTTCCGCTTCCAGGCGATCGGTAAGATCCGAAGACGCCCCCGCATATCCCCTGAATTTTCCGGCTTCATCAAAAAGCGGTATGCCGCTGGTCGTCACATACTGCAGGCGTCCGTCGTGACCCTTGCGGACAAATCGGAAATCCCGAAACGGGCGACGGGCGTCGAGATCTTCAAAATGGGTTTGCCACTTTTTACTGTTCATATTTTCGCCCGAAACCTGGCGACGGGTTTTGCCAATAAAATAGGAAACCGGCACACCGACAATGCTCTCGGCGCGCGGTGACATGTAGGTGAAGCGCAGGTTTTCGTCCATTTCCCAGAACCAGTCCGAGGCGGCATCGGCAAACGCCTCGAACCGGTTTTTACTTTCCTGCAGGGCCAGCTCGGTCTTTTTCTGCACAGTAATGTCCCGCGACACCCCGAGAATCAGAGGATTGCCGTCGTCATCGATCATAAAATCACAGTCCGTACGGACCCAGCGAACCGTGTCGCGTGCGCCCCCCTTGTAATACCGATACTCGACGCTGAAGGGTTGCCTGTCGGCCATCGCCCGGCTGCTGGTCTGCTCGACCGGATCCTTGTCATCGTCAAAAATATCGTCGTGATAATTATCGGCAGTTGGCACCCAGGTTTGCGGATCGCGACCGTATATCCTGAAACACTGTTCCGACCAGAAAACCGTACCGGTCACAAGGTTCCACGACCAGTAGCCGATACCCGCCACCGATTCTGCATTTTTCCGAAGACGCTCTTCAAAATCCGTCAAAGGTTCAACTTCACAAAAGGTTTACCACATCTTGATTTCAGGATTATTCATTTAACTGTACTCTCCCCCCATGAACAATACTGTTGAACCGCCTCCACGGCGAAAAGCTGCCTTCCTGATCCGCTGCTGGCATGGCCTTGCGGCGCTGCTGTTTGCCGTCTTCATTTGGCAGATGCCGCTCGGCCAGGCCGGGGCCGCTGAAATTACTGCCGAAGATATGGAGCGCTACAGCGATGCCGTGGTTTTCGGCAAAACCCCGCAAAAAACCGAAGCCCTTGCCGCCTTCAGGGCGCGTGGCAAAAAAGACGTCATTGCCGCACTTATTCTGGGTTTTCGCTACCGCCAGAATGACCAGGCCATCTTGCAGACAATTACCGAGCTGTCGGGTGCCGCGGTTAACAATTGGCGGGACGCCATGGAATGGCAGGAAGACCATCCGGAAATCAGCCCGCACCCCAGCTACCGGACCCTGAAGCTGAAAATATTCAACCGCATTGATCCTAACTTCATGCGGTTTCTGGGCGGCGACAAATCCCTGCAACAGAACCTGGGCATCCGGTTCGAGGAAATTGTCTGGGGCGGGGTTCGCGTCGATGGCATTCCGTCGCTGGACGGGCCTGATCTGATCACCGCCGATGACGCCGGTTACCTGGTTGACGAGGACCTGGTTTTTGGTGTCGAAATCAACGGTGATGTGCGGGCCTATCCCCTGCGGATCATGGGCTGGCACGAAATGTTCAACGAAACCATCGGCGGCGTGCCGGTGGCCCTGGCCTACTGTACCCTGTGCGGTGCCGGAATTCTGTTTGAAACCCAGGTTGAGGGCCGGGATCAGCCCCTGGTATTCGGCTCGTCCGGTTTCCTTTATCGCTCCAACAAGCTGATGTTTGACCGCCAAACCGACAGCCTGTGGAACCAGTTTACCGGCGAGCCGGTTTCCGGTGCTTTGTTTGGCAGTGGCATTCAACTCAAAATCCGCCCGGTTACCATTACCTCCTGGGGGCAATGGCGCAGCCTGCACCCGAAAACAAAAGTTCTGTCCGTCGAAACCGGCCATGCCCGCGACTACAGCTCGGGTAACGTCTATCGGGATTATTTTGCCAGTCCCGATTTGATGTTTCCGGTGATCGTGCGCAATGAGACGCAACTGAAACGCAAGGACTATGTGTTTGGCATCCGCCAGTTCGGGGTTGCCAAAGCCTGGCCCGTAACCGCGTTTAGCAGCGTCCGGGTGATCAATGACCAGATCGGCGCAAACAACCTGGTCCTGATCGGTGATGCGCAAACCCGCACCGTGCGCGCCTACCAACGGGGCGACCGTGTTTTCACGGCGCTCGGCGCGGACGGCACCATATCCGACGGAACCGGGCCCTGGCAGATCACCGAGAACGCCCTGGTCGCCGCCGATGCTGAAAAACTGGCCCGCGTTGCCGGTCATATCAGTTACTGGTTTGCCTGGGACAGTTATCTGGGACTCAAAAGCGAGCTTTATGCCAGCCCCTGAACGGTATCGTGATCAAGGTGTATGCCCGGATCTTCAACCGCAACATCGATCACCGCCGCCGGGTTGTCGGTGACAACGGAGCGACCGCCCCTGTCGCCGGCGATCGCCATCAGTTCGGCAAAAAAGCGGCGGCCAAACAGCACCGGGTTGCCCGGCTTCCCCTGATAGCCGGGCATGCAGATTTTGTGGCCGTCAGACGGTGAAAAGCTTTTGATGAGCTGTCGATAGGTCTGCGCCTCCACATGCGGCATGTCACCCAGACCGATGATCGCGGCATCGACATCCGCGGGCAGGGCTGCAATGCCGGTGCGCAGCGATGGCCCCATGCCCTCGCCATAGGCCGGGTTATGGGCAAACAAAATACCGTCACCGGCCAGTTCCGCCTGGACCCGCGCGGCCTGATGTCCGGTCACCACAACAACCGGCGCGCAGCCACCTTCGACCATCGCCGCCAGCGCCCGCCGGACCATCGCCACGCCCGCAACCGGGGCCAGCAGTTTGTTGACCGGGCCGGCCCGGCGCGACATGCCGGCCGCCAGCAGGACGCCTGCAATCTTATATGTCATGACACTTCCAACTGATCATCCTCTGTTGTCTTAACCGGTTTTGGCGATTGCGCGCAATTGCAAATTTGGACGTGCGAAACAAAACCAAATGCCTGTATAATTGGTTATGGAACAGACTCAAGCAAACCAGCCACTCGATGATATGGATTGCCTTGTGACGGCCCTTGGCTGGATCAGGGAAGGACGTCAGGCGGCTTTGGCCTGTGTGACCCGGACCTGGGGCTCGGCCCCACGCCCAGTCGGCAGCTTTCTGGCAATCAATGATCAGGGCGCCTTTGTCGGCTCGGTGTCGGGTGGCTGCATCGAGGGCGAGGTGGCGACGCAGGCCCTGCAACTGATGCGCCGGGGCGGTTTCAGGAACCTGGACTTTGCGGTTTCCGACGAGCAGGCAAGCGGTGCCGGTCTGGCCTGTGGCGGCAAGGTTACGGTCCATGTCTGCGGGATGACACCGCAAAAAGCGGCGAAGCTGGAGCAGGTGATCGCCGCCGCTGCCGACAAACGCGAAATTGCGCTGGTTATCGATCTGGCGTCTGGCGAAACCACGGTGGAGACCCCAGACGCGGCGCCCGCCGATATCGCGACCCTGATACATCAGGGCAAAAACGCGATCGTTCATGAAGCCACCGAATGCCCGCTGTTTGTGCGTCCCTTCCTGCCCCGCCTGCGCCTGCTGATCGTCGGCGCCGTGCATATTGCGCAGGAACTGGCGTATCTTGCCCAGCGCACCGGTTACGCAGTGACCCTCATTGATCCGCGCGACACCTGGGCCACGGCGGAACGGTTTCCCGGTTTTTTCATTGACCGGCGGATGCCGGGCGAAGCGATCGCCGAAATGGCCCCCGATCAGCGCACGGCGCTTGTCGCGCTGTGCCATGATCCGAAACTGGATGATCCGGCGCTGGTCGAAGGCCTCAAATCAAAGACCTTCTATTTAGGCGCCCTGGGCAGCCGGAAAAACCATGCCGGTCGGCTGGCCCGACTGGCCGAATACGGCTTTGATGAACAAACCCTGGCCCGGATCAATGGCCCTATCGGCCTCGATATCGGGGCGGCGACGCCGGCCGAGATCGCCATATCGATTGTCGCTGAAATGACCAAAACCCTGCGCCAGCCGCCACCGGTGAACGTGCTCAAGGCCGCTGTTAATTCATAAGTCTTGTGACGGTTCGACACATTCCCTGTGGTCCCATCATCCTGTAAAAACGAGACACCAGGCAAACCTCCACTCCGACCAAGGAAGACGTAATCGATGCCCACCTTAAATACCCGTGTGAACGGGACATCCGTCAGCAAACAGATTGAAGCCAGCACCCTGCTGGTCGACTTGTTGCGCGATCAGCTGCATCTGACCGGCACCCATGTGGGCTGTGACACCAGCCAGTGCGGGGCCTGTGTCGTGCATCTGGACGGACGGGCGGTCAAAAGCTGTACTGTGCTGGCGCTGCAGGCGGAAGGCCGCGACGTGACCACCATTGAAAACCTGGCCGCAGCCGATGGCACCCTGCATCCCCTGCAAGAGGCCTTTCGCAAACACCATGCCCTGCAATGCGGCTTTTGTACGCCGGGCATGCTGATGGCCTGTGCGGCGCTGCTTGATGACAATCCGGACCCCAGCGAGGCAGAAGTTCGCGCCGGTCTGGAAGGCAACATCTGTCGCTGCACCGGTTACCAGAATATTGTCAGCGCGGTTCGTGATGCCGCCAAGCAGATGAGGGCCTAGCGCATGTATGCATTTAATTATCAGTGCCCGCAGGCCCTGGCCGAGGCCGTCTCTGCCTTTACCGCGGCCGATGATGCGACCTGGCTGGCCGGCGGGCAGACCCTGGTGCCGGTTCTGAAGCAACACCTGGCGATGCCCTCTGATCTTATCGATCTGGCATCGATTGCGGAACTGAAAGGCATTTCCGTTGCCGGCAACCGGCTGAGCATCGGCGCCATGACCTGCCATGCCGAGGTCGCGGGCTCGCCGCATGTGCGCGGCCATATACCGGCCCTGGCCGAACTGGCGGGGATGATCGGTGATCCGCATGTGCGCAACCGGGGAACCCTGGGCGGCTCGATTGCCAATAATGACCCGGCCGCCGATTACCCGGCGGCGCTGCTTGCTCTGGATGCGGTGGTTCATACCAACAAGCGGCAGATTGCCGCCGATGCCTTTTTCACGGATCTGTTCGAGACCGCGCTGGATGAAGGCGAATTGATCCTGCGCGTCGATTTTCCCCTCGCCGACAAGGCCGCCTATGAGAAATTTGCCAACCCGGCTTCGCGCTATGCGGTCGTCGGTGTGTTTGCTGCCTGCACGGGCAATGTCAGCCGCATCGCGGTCACCGGCGCCGGCCCCTGCGTGTTTCGCGCCGATGCCATGGAGCAGGCCCTGAACAGCAGTTTTACGGCGGCCGCAATCGCAGGGATAACAGCGGACCCGGAAGGTCTGAATTCAGACATGCATGCCAGCGCCGTCTATCGCGCCCATTTAATCGGGGTCCTGGCCGGCCGCGCCATTAATGCCGCCAACGCAAGGGGGAACGGACAATGAAACAGGTAAAGATCGGACAATCCGTCCCGCGCATCGAGGACCATCGGTTCGTCACCGGCGCCGGAACCTATATCGACGACATCAACCTCGACGGCCAGGCCTATGGCGTCGCCCTGCGCTCGCCGCACGCCCATGCCGACATTTTGTCGGTGGACCTGAGCGAGGCACAAGCCCTGGCCGGGGTCCTGTTCTGTTTCAGTGGCGACGACTGGGCGGCTGAGGGATTTGGTCACATACCCAGCAAATCGGGGGTCCGCAAAAACACCGACGGCACTGATTTCAGAGAACCGCCGCGCCATTGCATGGCCATCGGGCGGGCCCGCCATGCCGGCGAAATTGTTGCCTTCGTGGTAGCCGAGAGCCGGGCCGTTGGCGTTGCCGCGCTGGAACTGATCAACGTTGATTACCAGCCGCTGCCTGCCCTGACCGACCCGCGCGCCGCCATGGCGCCGGGGGCACCGCAGATCTGGGATGATATCCCGGGTAACCTGTGCATCGACTGGGAACTGGGCGACAAGGCGCTGACCGATGCGGCCTTTGCCCGGGCCGACCATGTGGTGTCTCTGGAGCTGGTCAACAACCGAGTGACCGCCGCCCCGATTGAGCCGCGCGGCGCCATCGCCGCCTATGACGCGGCCTCGGACAGCTATACCCTGTATAACGCGACCCAGAACGTGCATGCCAACCGCGAGACTTTTGCCGAGAAGATCCTGCATGTCCCGTCTCAGAAACTGCACCATCTGGCGCCCGATGTAGGCGGTGGCTTCGGGGCGAAAAACGGTGTCTATCCGGAACCGGCGCTGCTGCTCTATGCGGCAAAGAAGCTGGGCCGGCCGGTCAAATGGATCAATGACCGGTCCGAGAGTTTTCTGTCCGACACCCATGGCCGCGACCAGATCAGCCGGGTTGAGCTGGCCCTCAATGCGGACGGGAAATTCCTCGCCCTGCGCACGGATTCCATCGGCAATCTGGGCTCGCACTGTGCCACCATCGGCCCGTTCACCATCTCCGGCGGCTCGGCCCGCACCCAGGGCGGGCCCTATGGCTATGAAGCCATGCATTACCGGGGCCGGGGTGTGTTCACCAACGTCGCCCTGATTGATCCCTATCGCGGCGCCGGGCGGCCGGAAGCGTCCTTTCAGACCGAACGGATCATCGAATATGCGGCCCGCAAACTGGGGTTCGACCCGATCGAGCTGCGCCGCAAAAACCTGATCCCTGCCGACCAGCTGCCCCTGAAAACGGCGATGGGCCTGGACGTTGACTGCGGTGACTTTCCCCACGTCTTCGCGCAGACCCTGGCGATGACCAGACGGCCGGGCTACGGGGACCGGGTTGCGGCCTCGAAAGCCCGCGGCCGGGCCCGTGGTTTCGCCATTGCGCCTTATCTGGAATGCACCGGCGGCGCGCCCAAGGAATTTGCCAAGATCAGCTTTACGGCGGATGGACGCATCGCCATGGCGACCGGTTCGCAGTCAACCGGCATGGGCCACGAGACGGCCCTGCCGCAGATTCTGGCCGACCATCTGGGTGTTGCCATTACCGATATCGATTTCATCCAGGCCGACACCGATGCCACCCCCATCGGCGGCGGCCACGGCGGCTCGCGCGGTCTTGAGCTGGGCGGCAATGCGGTGCTGCAGGTGGCCCGCGAGGTTGTCGAACAGGGCAAAGCCATTGCCGGCCATCTGTTTGATGCAGCGGCGGACCAGGTGCATTTTGCCGATGGCCATTTTTACATCCCCGACACCAACCATTCGCGTTCCCTGCGTGAAATTGTTGACGCCTCGGTGGATGCCGACAACCTGCCGGCCGGCCTTGAGCCCAGTTCCATGAACAAAGAAACCACCTTCGAGCGCGGCATCATTTCCATTCCCAACGGCTGCCATGCGGCAGAGGTCGAGATCGATCTGGAGACCGGTGTCATCAAAATCGACGGCGACTGGGTGGTTGATGATTTTGGCACGATCGTTAATCCGATGCTGGCCGACGGCCAGGTCATGGGCGGGATTGCCCAGGGCATCGGCCAGGCGCTCATGGAAGACATCCGCTACGATCCGGATTCCGGCCAGTTGCTGACCGGCTCGTT